>JBDRIB010000037.1:0-6723 GCA_043816375.1 Planctomycetota bacterium
AAAAGTGACAGGAGACAGGGGGCTGCCGACCGGGCAGTCCGATTGAGTTGACCTTTGACCTCGTATTGCTCTGCTGATATAATTCGCCACGATAGTTTTCGGGGACTGTCGCCGGGTGAGCGCGTTCCCGCAAGCAGAACAGTTACACTTGTCCCGCTAATAATGAAAGGGGAAATATGCATCCGGAATTAATTAAGGTCTTAGGCTTTACCATCCACAGTTACGGTTTTATGCTGGTGGTCGGCTTTGTGCTGGCGCTCTACGTTGCAAGCCGTCGCGCGAAGGTTATGGGCATCAAGCCCGAATTCATAACTGATATGGCAATCTGGGCCATTATTTGCGGGATAATCGGCGCGCGCGTTTTTTACATATTCGAGCCGAAGGATGCCGGGGCTGAAGAGACGTTTAAGGGCGGCTGGAAGGTTTTCAATATCTTCGACGGTAATATGTCGTGGCTTGGAGCGCTTGCGGGGGCGGCCCTGGTTGGAATAATTCTGGCGGCCTGGCAGCGGCTGGCGCGGGGAAAGATTCGGTTCAAGAACGAAAATGGCGGCCTGTGCGCAAGACCGGTGGTCTGGATTGCGGTTGCCGTTATTGTTGTGGCGGTTATCGGGTCGCGAGCGTGGGAGTTGGGTCTCGGCACATACCAGGCGGTGGAGGACGGCAACACTGTGACAGAAGCGTTGTACGAAAATTACAATTTTCAGTACTTCAACATTCGCGCGGGGGGATTGACTTTTTACGGCGGTCTCGTGCCCACGGCGATATTGCTTATGTTGATAACGTGGCGAAGCAGATACGGCGTGTGGCTGATGGCGGACGTGCTTGCGCCGTCGGTGATGCTCGGGCTGGCGTTCGGCCGTATCGGATGTTTTCTTAACGGTTGTTGCTGGGGCAGGGTCGCCGGGAGCGGTTTCTGGGGAAGCCTCGCGGTGCGCTTTCCCAGGGAAAGCGATATCTTTGCCGCTCACAAGGTGAATCCGCTCTATTCGGAGGTGCACAACACGGGATACTCGTTGTCTGTCGTGCCGACGCAGATAATTTCTTCGTTTGCCGCATTCGGGCTGTTTCTGTTTCTGAGCTGGTTTTTCTGGAAGAGACGCCGCGACGGCGAGGTGTTTGTCCTGATGTGCGGGATGTATGCGGCGTTCAGGTTTCTGATAGAGTTCGTGCGCGACGACACGCCGCGCGACCTGCTGGGCATGACCTTCTCGCAGGTCATCGGCATAGGCGTTGCCATGGTTGCTTTGATAATATTCCTTGTGCTGAGGTTCAAGCCCAAAGACACAGTCGGCACGGAGACGGCATAGACCGGAGCGTGGACAACAGGCAAAAACAATATGCCGAAAAATGACACAATCGGCGAAGTCGCCGTGAGGATATGCGGCGTCGGCGGACAGGGCGTTGTCCTTGCGGCCAACATCCTGGCGGAATCGCTCGCGCAAAAGTTCGCCCACGCGACCACGTCTTCCGCCTATGGGCCGGAGGTTCGCGGCACCAGCGTGCGCGCGGATGTGCGCGCATCGACGCGGTGGATAGATTATCCTCGCGTTGACAGACCGGCTTTAGTCATTGCTCTTGCGCAAAAGGAATATGACCTCGCCGTGAAAGACGCTGCGGAGGGCGCCCTGATACTCTACGACCCTTCGACAATCGAACCGGCGCAGAAAGACGGCGTAAGGCAGATGCCGGTGGATGCCTCGCAGATGTCGCAGGACAACTTCGGGCGCCCCGCAAATGCGAATCTGATAATGCTTGGAGCGGCGGCGGCGTATCTGGCGGAGATTGATTTTGATGCGCTGTCGCGCACGGCGCGGGATAAGGTTTCCGACAAGGAGGCCGCGGCGCGGGCTCTGGAAATCGGCCGTAGCGTGAAGGATATATAGCCCGGGGCAACATTGTTTCGAACAGGAGATAGTCCTATGACCGGCAGAACAAGACGATCCGCGGCGGCGGGCGCGGTGTTCGCAATTGTCGCGGTTCTGGTGTTTTCGGCGGGCGCCTATCTCGCAGGTCAGACCGAAAACGAGAAGGAGAAGGAGGGAAAACCCGCATACACCTGCAAAGTGGACGGCAGGAACATTGTGGTCAGCGATGAGCAGGGCAATCCCGTCTGGGATACGACCGCCCCGGAAGACATAACATCGGCGCAAATACTGGGAGACTTTCTCTTCGTGCATGGCGATAACACGCTTACCTGCTATGCAATCGAGGACGGCGAAAAAAAGTGGATGGCGAGAATCGCCGGAGAGAAGGAATTGAGACTGACCGAGGCGGGACTGTTTGTCAAAGCCCCCAACAGCCTGTCGCGATTCGATATGGAACGCGGTGGCGAGCAATGGAAATTTCCGTCCGTTGGCAAGATACAATCCTTCGAAATATTCGAGGAACAGGTGGTTCTGGTCAGGACCGACAGGCGCGTTATACTCCTCGAGCATGCAGAGGGGAAAACCCTTGTAGCGCGCTCGCTCAACTCATTCAAGTATGAAAGCGCGAGACTGGTCGGCGGAGTGTTTGTGCTCGAATTCGACAAGGAGTTCGGGCTCTATGATTCGAGCACGGGCAGGCGAATTGCAATCAGGAGACCGAGCGATTTCGAGAAATGGCCGCAGTACACGCCCGCCGAGGCCCTCGCGAAGATTGCCGGGGCGTTGCGAGCCTCCGCGACGAACAGCAGGCTTGAAGCGCTCGCCACACTGCATCTGATGAAGGCCGGGTCCGGCAAGCCCTGGCTGGTGGAGGCGGTTGCGAGTGAGGACAAGACAGTGCAACAGCGGCTCTCGGAAGTGATGTCGAAACTGGTGGAATATGCAAGAAGCAGCACCGTGTCCGTGTCGGAAACGGCGAACGCAGCGGTGGAGGGCCTGGCCGCAATGGATGCTTCGGGCAAGTTCGAGATGGAACTCGACACGGCCTTTTACAAGGCGTTCCCGGAGGAATTGCCTGAAGCAGGGACCGTCCTCTCTTCCCTGATAAAAATGCTAAGACTGGGCAACAATGAGGTGCGCGTGAACGCCATTGCCGTGTTGAAGGAACTCACGGGCAAGGACTTCGGCTACGATGTCAAGGGTACAATGAGGGAGCGCGCTCAGGCGATACGGAAATGGAACAGGTGGTATGAATCCAATCGCGGCTCACTGGAGTGGGACGTGCCGAACAGAAAAATAAAAGTCCGCACATAGCAAAACCGTGAACTAAAGGGGGTCAGACCCCTTTAGTTCCCCTTTAGTTCACGGCTTGTAGAAACCGTTGAGCAGGAAGGTCTTATGAGCAAAAAAAAGAGCAGCGAAATAAGGCGCGAGCGCCGTGAGGGGGCAAAACCCGAGGTCGATGTCGGGGACACCCGCAAGGAGTTGCGCAACGCGATAGTCGTGGCGATAATTATCTTTCTCGGGGTGTGGCTTGTCCTGTTTCTTGTCGCTTCGGAAAAGGATATGTTCGGGCCGCCGCCGGACGAGAAAAAGAGGCGCAAATTTGAACCGGAAATCACAACTACCTTCTCCCCAAAAATTCCCGCTGCTGATATCGCAACTTACGCGCTCTTCCCGGAGAGCGACGATACTCCTGGCGGCTGTTAAGCGCGGAATGTTTGAGGCGCTCGCGCAGTCCGAATCTACCGGGACCAGCGAGGGGTTCACGGCGGCCCGGGTCGCAGAGACGCTCCGCCTTGACGGGCGGGCGACGGAAATCGTGCTCAACGCGCTTGCCGGGATGAAGTTTGTCCGGAAGCGCGGAGAGCGCTTTCGCAACACGCCTTTTTCGCGCAGATACCTGGTCAGCAGCAGTCCCCGTAACATCCTCGGCATACTTGTTCATTTCGGCAATCTTGCGAAGGCGTGGGCCGGCCTGGATGACGTCCTTGTCAGCGGCAAACCGTATTGGGATACCGCTCTACAGCGGGGGAGGCGAGAAAGGTCCGCCGCGGTTTTCGCCCGCGCGATGTATGACATTGGCCGCGGCGTGGCGGAAAAACTTGCGGCGCAGATTGATTTGAGCGGGTGCAAATCGCTCATCGATATCGGCGGCAGCAACGGTGTCTTTTCGTATTTCTTCTGCAGGCGATACGGGGGTCTGAAGGCGGTTGTCTTTGATTTGCCCGGGATTATTGTAGAGACGAAGAAGTATCTCAGGCGATACGCGATGGGCCGCCGGATAAGGGCCGTCGCGGGGGACTACACAACGGGCGAACTGCCCGGGCGTCACGACGCCGCGCTGGTTTCGCACGTGCTGCATGCGGAAGGGGAGGACGGGTGCCGTCAACTTGTTGCGAGCGTCTATGGTTGTCTGAATCCCGGCGGGCTGATAATCGTGCGCGATTTCCTGCTGGACAAGTCCCGCACTTCTCCCGGCGGAGCGGCTGTGTTTGCGGTGAATATGCTGATAAACACGACGGCGGGCCGCTCATACACGCGCGGTGAAGTTACGCGCTGGCTGAAAGAAACGGGATTCCAAAAAGTGCGTTTGCTCGGCCCTTCCGACGAGAACGGCGCGTTGGTTCTCACCGCCCGCAAGCCATGAGCCGACCGTCACCGAAAGCGCCGGGCCACTTTACCCAATATGCTTGTTCAGCAGTTCCTGCAGGTCCGCCTTGCTTCTTGCGCCGACAACCTGTTCCGCAACTTCCCCGTTTTTGAAGACCATAAGAGTTGGAATCGACCGGATGAGGTATTTCTGGGCGGCCTTCAGGGTTTCGTCGGTGTTGCACTTGCAGACTTTGACCTTGTCGGCATTGTCGTTGGCCAGTTCCTCTACGATGGGACCGACCATCCTGCACGGCCCGCACCAGGGTGCCCAGAAATCAACCAGGACGGGGCCCTCGGCCTTCAGCACTTCAGCCTCGAAGGTCTCGTCTGTAACCTGGACGACATTTTCCGCCATGTCTTGCTCCTTTCTTAAATATCTAGGATTCGTGCGCTATGATATTTCTGGGGGATACTATCAAATTGGCCATACGCTTGCAAGGTGGTTGCCACTGTGATTTAATCGGCGTGGCTCGGAAACCCTTTTGACCCCTCTGGAATTCTTCTGAAGTATCAAAGAAAAGAAAGGAGAAGACAATGCCTGAGTTCGCAAACCCGTTCAGCGGTCTGGCTAACGACCGGAAACTTACAAAGGAAGAACTCGTCCGCGCGGTGCGCTTTATGGTTTCGGCCGAGTACGAGGCGGTTCAGATGTATATGCAGCTGGCCGAATCGACCGACGACAAACTGGCAAAGGACGTGCTGGTTGACATCGCCGACGAGGAGCGCGTGCACGCGGGCGAGTTCCTGCGGCTCCTGCATCACCTGGCGCCGGACGAACAGAAGTTCTATGACAAAGGCTACGAGGAAGTCGAAGAGACGATGGGGTAACAGGGGGCTAACGCAAGGGGGACTGTCTCCGAAGCGTTGTGACCCGGTCAGGTTACAGATCGTGCCCTACGAGACGGTTTCAAACGTTACCACGTTCGCGGTCATCTTGCCGGGTTTCGGGAAGCCGCCCTGCAATTGAAAGATGTATTTGCCCGGCGGCAGATTACACACTTCCCGCAAGTCGTATTCCCTGATGAATGCCTTGCCGGGGGCGAGTTGCCCGTATTTCACATCGGGAGCGCGCACGAACTTAATTTGGCGCCATTTCACAACCATCCCCTTTTCGTCTTTGATCTCTCCCCGAGAGTAGTATTTGAGCAGCAGGCCGTTGGGCAGGTAGATTTCCTTTGCTTCCTTTCCCGCGTTGTAGAAGCGCACTTCGGCGATAACCGGCTCGCCCTGCTTGTATTTTCCCTTCGTCATCCGCACAAGCATCTTGATATCGTTCACCGCAGGCGCATCGACATCGGCAACCTCGAAAATGACGGTGTTGGACGGCACATTCCCCATTCGGCAATCGAAGTTTTTCAGGTTGACGACATTGTTGTAATCGCTATAGAGCGAATACTCGCCTGGCTTTGGGACCTTCTCGAAGCCAAAGTCCAGTTTCCCGCCGTAAAAGGCGCCGGGTTTGAGAATGGCTGTCGGGCATTTGAGCGCGTGGAGAATCTCCAGGATAACAGGCCAGGCGATTTTTTCTCCCGCAGGACCAATTGCTTTGGGATTAAGCGATATCATAAAACCGAAATCTACCAGTTGAATCTCGCCCTTCTCCTGTACGTTTGTCAGGCGGTACTCGACTCTCAAGTCGTCTCCGGGATAAAGGGGATATTTGTTCAGGAGCCTGATTTCGAAGAGCAGGCCGTTGACGGGCTTTGCGGGGATTTCCTTGTGCTCATATTTTTGCGTGACGTAGCCTTTGATTTCTTTCAGTTTTTCTTCAGTGGCCGTGATGGGATACCCGGGATAGTTTGCCCGGTACAGGGCAGGATTTTTCAGGGTTGCCTTAAGCAGCCATATGCCTTCCTGTCCCTGCTTGTATTGAATGCGAACGCCGGTTGGCTGCTGTCGTGGCAGGCTCCACTGACCTGTCTCCGGGTCTAAAACCCGGCCGGTGTACCAGACGAGTTTTGCTTCTTTGGTGTTTTTGTCGCCTTTGAGCACTTCGCCGACGGTGATTGTTCCGACGGCTATCTCGCTATTGCCGTCTGTCGCGTTCTCGACTTTTGTAATCTTGCCCGCGACAACGAGGTCTGCTTCCTCAACCCTTTCCCTGAGAGGGACTTCCTTCCAGTCTGACGGAAGGGCCTCTCTCCCCGGCACGCAGAAGATGAGGGCAAAAAGGGCTAAGATGAAAAATCGTACGATGGCG
>JBDRIB010000038.1:0-12412 GCA_043816375.1 Planctomycetota bacterium
GCCCGCGCAAACGGAACGCCGTCCCTGCCGAACGCCGCGCTTCCGCCGCCGAAAATCAGTTCCGTGTCGCCGCCGACCAGGTTCACCACAATCAGCGGCACGCCGTGGCGGCGGGCCACGCCGCCGAACATCTCCATCTTCTTCGCGCGCTTGTTGAGATGATACGGAGATGCGGAGATGTTGACGAGTATCTGCGCGCCCTCCGAGACGAGTTTTTCAATCGGGTCAAAGCGATACTGCCTCATCTGCCCGTAGAGCCTGTCGTTCCAGATGTCCTCGCAGATGGAGAGGCCGAATTTCAGCCCGCCGAATTCGACCGGCCTTACCTCTTCGGGCGAGGCCGGTTCAAAGTAACGGTCTTCGTCTAAAACGTCGTAGGTCGGAAGCAGCGATTTGTGGACTGTTCCCGCGACCCTGCCGTCAACGCACAGCGCCAGGCTGTTGCGGCAGGGCCTGCCCTTGCCGGAAGTATTCTCGCTTACGTAGCCGCAGACGACGGCGATGCCCCTGCTCAGTGCCGCGACTTCATTGAGTTTTTCCACCCCCGCCCGGACGAAGGCGCGCTTGTCGAGCAGGTCCATGGGCGGGTAGCCGTTCACGGCCATCTCGGGAAAGATGACGATGTCCGCGCCTTCTTTTTTCGCGTGGTCGGTGAATTCGGCAATCTTCCGGAAGTTCCCCGAAAGGTCGCCCACGCGCGTATTGATTTGTGCCAGGGCTATCTTCATAGTTTGCGAACCTGTTAGCGCCTGCTGAGTGAGTTCTTGTTTGTCAACGTGTCCGCCCGGAAAGACAGGTCAAAGGTCAAGGGTGAATGGTCAAAGTAATCATTGGTGTATTCTTGACAACTCGACAACTCGACCCGCCACACACATTGGCGGGCAGGCAACTCGACAACTTGACAACTTCTTTTACTTGCCTGCTTGCCTACTCTATAAGGTGTGAAATTATTTCTTCGGTTGTAAGAAACTCGATACCGACGGCTTTCATCTCTTCGAGGGATTTCTTTTCAGTCTCCGGAGCGATGGCGCGGACTGCGTCTTCGACCACTGTCACCTCAAAGCCGTTTTTCCTGAAGCCAAGGACCGCGTCGCGCACGCAGTAATCGGTCGCCACGCCGAAGACGACGAATTTCGTCAGGCTCTTCTGTTGAATGAATTGCAGGAAGTTTGGATTTGCGAAAATGTCGAAGGTCTGCGTCTCGAAGATGACCTGCGTTTCGGCGCCGACTTCTTCGGGAAGCGCGTCGGGCTGATTTTTGACAACAAGGTATGGAATGCGCGTGGTCTCGGCGATTTTCGACTGGCCCTCGGTGCCGACGACGCAGTGCGGAGGGAACTGCTCGAATTCCGGGTCATCGACGGAATGAGAATCGACGGAGGAGAGCAGCCAGATACCTTTCTCGCGAGCGCAATCGACGAGTCTTTTCAGATTCGTTACGATGTTCTCAGCCCCAGCCACGTACAGCGCGCCGTCCGGACGCATAAAGTCTCTCTGCGTGTCGATATCAACGAACGCCAGGTTCTTCAGGTTTTTCTTGCTCATCCTTGTCAGCCGAATAGACAGCCTTGTAGCCGTTCCAGATTTCGCGCACGGGCTCCATCCAGCCCGCGCGTTCGCTCCACGTCGGGCTCATCAGAGCGGACTTGCGCCCGGACCGGTCGTTCCAGCAATACCAATCGTAACGTCCATCGGCCCAATATACAAGTGTTACGTAGGCCGTGAGTGAAATTTCGCCGCGCGTGTTCAATCGGTAGTAGGGCGGGTGCTTGCATCCGCTTGTGTCCGCAACGGGCGCGCCCTCCGGAACTCCCGTGAGTTCGAAGGACCACTCCAAATCTGCTTTCCTTGTGCGGACCCTGTCAACAAATGTGGCGCGCAGTGAAACCTCGATTCCCCGGCGGCCGTCGAGGTCTTTGATGAGTCGCACGCGCTGAACCCGACCGGTGAGGATGGCGGCATTTTCCGAACTGATACTGCAGAAGACGCTGAAATTTTCTGCGTTGACGGTTTCATCGGCCGGCGTCTCCGCATAGAGTTCCACTTTTAACGCGCTTCCGCACTTCCTGTCTCCCAGCAGGCGCGAAACGCGATTGCCGTTGTGGAAGGTCACTTCGTAGGTCAAGACCGCCGGTTCGGTCGCCCCGTCTTCATACGGAGCGAAGGACGGCTCGGCCGCGTAATATGGTCCTTCGCAGGTGTAAGAAGCCTGATTCGGGGGCGGAGAAAATGAAACCTGGTGGGATGTGCAGCCGCATAGCGCTGTTGCGCATACCAGCGCGGCGGCGGCGAAACGGAATCTGAACACACGCATTGTCTCTCCTCCCTGGCAGGGCGACTGTCACCAATTACCGGGATTGCTAACGGAGCGCGCAATCCGGCAGATTAGTGACTGTCACCGACAAATGTTGGAGCAGTCCTACGCGAGTTCCCGTTTCGCCTTGTCAAGGAGCATTTTGAGTGTATCGCTGTACGTTATCGGATATTCGGCCGCATTTATGAAGTCTTTGTACTTCCCGGGCAGGCGTGCCAGGTCCTTCCGGGCCAGTTCCTGCGATTCGCGAAGAGAAGGCAGGGGCGCAATCAGTCTGCCGCCGCGCATAACGGGCGCGAGAAGCGATTCGCTGCCGTCCGGCGCCTCTTCGTCGGCCTTCGCGATTACATCGTGCGTGAAATTCCCGTCGGCGTCGATGAACCGGAAGACCTGCTTCGCCGCGGGATGGGTGGCCTTGTTCTCGCTGAGTTTTATCTTGTAGATAATCTTTCCGTTCTTCTCTTCCTCCACGAGTTTGTAAACGCACTGCAATGCAGGCTCGTCGCGCGACGTGACCAAATCGGTGCCGACGCCGAAGATGTCGAGCGGCGCGCCGGCGCGCAACATTTCGCTTATCTTGTATTCGTTCAAATCCCCGCTGGCGACGATTTTCGCATCCTTCAGTCCCGCGTCGTCGAGGATCTTTCTCACCATCCTGCTCTGCGCGACGATGTCGCCGCTGTCCAGCCGCACGCCGCGAAGGTTGCTGCCTATTTTTGCGGCGTTGACGGCGCCCTGCTTCACGTCGTAAGTATCGATGAGAAGAACGGTGCTCTCCGGGAAGATGCGGTGATACTCGCGGAAGGATTCCATCTCCGTATCGAAGGCCATCGTCCAGGAGTGGGCGGCGGTGCCGTATGTCGGGATGCCGTAGCGATAGCCCGCGTAAACATTCGACGTGCCCGCGCACCCGCCGATAAATCCCGCGCGCGCGGCGTGGATGCCCGCCCCCGGCCCGTGCGCGCGCCTGAGGCCGAAATCCACGACCGGCCGGTTGACTCCGCCGCAACCGGCCGCAGCCACCACGCGCGATGCCTTCGTGGCGATACTGGTCTGATAATTGAAAATCGACAGGAGAAACGTTTCGACTATCTGCGCCTCGATTATCGGCCCGCTCACGCGGATGAACGGCTCGCCCGCGAAAACCACCCGCCCCTCCGGAATCGCCCACGCATCGCCGGTGAAGCGGAATTTCGCGAGGTAATCGAAGAACCCGTCGCTGACGTGCCTGAATGATTCCTGCCTGCGGATGTAGTCGATGGCGTCGGGCGTGAAGTGCATTCCGGAAAGATAGTCAACCGCGTCGGCCAGCCCGCAGCAGACGAGGCAGGAGCGCTTCTGCGGCAGGTTGCGCGTCCACAACTCGAACGTCGCGCGGTAGTCCTGACCGGTCTCGAAATACGCCGCGGCCATCGTCAACTCGTACAAATCGGTCACGACCGCCGCGTACCTGTCTTCCGGAAACAGCGTCTGCGGTTTCATTGTGTTCTCCCGCTTCTGACGTGATTTTTGCCCGAAAAGATTGTCTCTGAAAAGGCGGGATGGTCAAGAAAAAACGATTAACAATTACCAGTCGGCGATTACAAAAAATTGGTGACTGTAAAAAAATTGGTGACTGCACCAACTTTTTTCTCGTAACGCCTTTATTTGAAAAGAGTAAAATTGGTGACTGTCACCAATTTATTGACAGTTCCTGCCCCTTGTCTCTGCCGGGAATCCGATTCAGGCATCCGACGTCTGCCTGCCTTGACCGGCAAGCCAAAAGGGAGTAATATACGTATAAATGAAGGGAATGACCACCCGATGCTTAAGAATTCATTCCAATTTGACGATGAATCCATCGCATTGATATTGCGGCGACTCCGCAATATGAACCCCGACGGGGAGGCTGCAAAATTCAGGAAGAACCCGTCGGGGTCAGAAAGTCTAACTCAAAACTGTTTCTTATCGTCAGCGCACAGGCCACCGGAGGAATGATATGTTTGACAGATTCACTGACAGGGCCAGAAAGGTGATGAGCCTCGCCCGTCAGGAGGCGCAGAAACTCAATCACGATTATATCGGAACCGAGCATATCCTGCTGGGACTGGTGCAGGAAGGCAGCGGCGTTGCCGCGACCGTCCTGAGAAATCTCGATATCGAACTGAAAAAAATCCGCATTGAACTGGAAAAGATGGTCAAGAGCGGCTCGCCGACGATGACCGTGGGGCAGTTGCCCTTCACGCCGCGGGCCAAGCGCGTGCTGGAACTCAGCGCCGAAGAGGCGAACAACCTGAACCACAACTACATCGGCACCGAGCACCTTCTGCTCGGACTGCTCAGGGAGCAGGACGGCTATGCCGCGCGGGTGCTGATGAACCTCGGCGTCAAACTCGAAGATGTCCGCGAAGAGGTTCTGGAAATCCTCGGCGCGGACCCATCCGCTCCATATCCATCCCAGAAGGGCGAGCCGACCGCGCCGCCCGCCGGCAAGTCGAAGACGCCTGCGCTGGACTCGTTCGGACGGGACTTCACGCAACTCGCACGCGAGGGGAAACTGGACCCCGTAATCGGCAGGAAGGGCGAAATCGAGCGCGTGATTCAGGTATTAAGCCGCCGCACGAAGAACAACCCCGCCCTGCTCGGAGAGGCCGGCGTGGGCAAGACCGCGATTGTCGAGGGACTGGCACAGGATATCGTGAACGGCAACGTTCCGGAGATTCTGCGCAACCGGCGCATAGTGCTGCTTGACCTGGCGATGATGGTCGCGGGCACGAAATACCGCGGGCAGTTCGAGGAGCGCATCAAGGCGGTGATGAGCGAAGTCCGTCGCGTCAAGAACGTAATGCTCTTCATTGACGAGTTGCACACGCTTGTCGGCGCGGGAGGCGCCGAGGGAGCAATAGACGCGAGCAACGTGCTGAAACCCGCGCTTTCGCGCGGCGAGATACAGTGCATCGGCGCAACCACGCTGGACGAATACCGCAAGTACATCGAAAAGGACGGCGCGCTGGAACGCCGTTTCCAGACGATAATGGTGGACCCGCCCACGCCGGATGAGACGCTGGCCATACTGCACGGCCTGAGAGACCGCTACGAAGCGCACCACCGCGTCCACTACACCGACGAGGCGCTGAAGGCGTCCGTGGAACTGGCCAACCGGTACATCACCGGCCGGTTCATGCCGGACAAGGCCATCGACGTAATGGACGAGGCAGGAGCCCGCGTGCGGCTGCGCTCGACGACGAAGCCGCCTGACCTGAAAGAACTCGATGACGAGATAAAGCATCTCGACAAGGAAAAGGAAGAGTCGGTGACCAGCCAGGACTTCGAACGCGCCGCCGGCATACGTGACAACGCGAACAAACTGCGCCAGCAGCGGGAACACATCACCAGAGAGTGGCGCGACTCGACCAAGGAAATCGGCGGCGTTGTCGACGAGGAGGTCATAGCCGAGACCGTCTCGAAGATGACAGGCATACCTCTGACGCGCCTTGAGAAAGGCGAGGCGGATCGCCTGCTGAATATGGAGAATGAGTTGCACAAGACGGTCGTCAGCCAGGACGAGGCCATACGGACCATAGCACGCTCCGTGCGACGCTCCCGCAGCGGGATGAAGGACCCGCGGCGACCGGTGGGCTCGTTTATGTTCCTGGGCCCGACCGGCGTGGGCAAGACGCACCTGGCCAAGCAACTGGCGAAGTTTATGTTCGGCGACGAAGACGCGCTGATTCAGATAGATATGTCGGAGTATATGGAAAAGCATAACGTTTCGCGGCTTGTCGGCGCACCGCCGGGATATGTGGGCTATGAAGAAGGCGGGCAACTGACCGAAAAAATACGCCGCAGGCCCTACGCCGTCGTGCTGCTGGATGAGATAGAAAAGGCCCACACCGATGTGTTCAATATGCTGCTGCAGATTATGGAAGAGGGCCACCTTACCGACTCGTTCGGACGGCGCGTCGATTTCAGGAACGTAGTTCTGATTCTGACTTCCAACATCGGTTCGGACGTAATCAAGAACCAGAGCTCCCTCGGCTTCGGCAAGCAGTCCGAAGAAAGGACCTATGAGGATATGAAGAAACAGGTCCTCAAGGAGGTGGACAAGCATTTCAGGCCGGAGTTCCTCAACCGTGTTGACAGCGTAATTGTCTTCTCGAGCCTCACCGAGGATAATTTGAAAGACATTATCGACATCGAAATGGCCCACGTCATCAACAGAATGGCCGACCGCGGCATTGCGCTTGAGATAGACGACAAGGCCAAGGGATTCGTCATCAAGCAGGGCACGAATCTGGACTTCGGCGCGCGGCCGCTCAAGCGCGCTCTGGAGCAACTGGTGGAGGACCCGCTCTCCGAAGAGATTCTGCGCGGGGCCTTCGAAGACAAGAACTACATTATTGTTACAACCAGGGACGACCATCTGTACTTCGAAGGACAAAAACGCGAACCCGTGCACAGCGGCGACGGACTGTCCCCGACAGCAAAATAAAACCGCCCAATTGCACAGGAGGCAACGACTTACCTTTCCTGTGTCATTTTTTTCAAAATCAATTTGACTTTGCTCCGGGATGGAGTTAACTTTCGCTCCGGTTTCGGCAAAGCAGATAAAACATTCCCCTTTGAGGATTTTCAAACAAAGAAACGTTCGGAACTGCACTTCTTGCTTTTCCCGGCACAAAACTTTTGGCGTCCATTGTGAGTGGAGGATTGGCAATGCGTTATCTGGCAGAGGGTTCTTTTACCTACGAGAACTTCGACCTTAAAGGTCCGCGACGTCACTCGGAAGATGATGAATTCTTTGACAAAAAAGATATTGAAGAAGAAGAGGAGGAATGGGAGAAAGACGAAAAAGAGGACTACAAAGATGAGGACAAAGATGAGTTCGAAGACGAAGACGAGGAGGAGTACGAAGACGACGAAGACGAAGACGAGGAGGAAGACGAGGAGGATGACGAGGAGGATGACGACGACGACGACGATATAGAAAGTGATTTCGACAAGGATGAGGACGAAGACTGGTGAAGTGAAAAGGCGGGAAATCCGCGTGTCGCCGGACCCGCGAGCGGCTTTTCGCTTTTTTGTCCTTCCAGGTTCCGATTGCAACGGCCGGCCTGACCGCATATAATCCAGCCGGATTCATTCGACCCGAAGAGAGGAGAAATGCGAATTCTGTTCATAAATTCGCCAATCCGCCTGAATGCTCCGCCCAATTGCATACCTTACGGACTCGGGACAATATCTTCTTTGCTGCGCGAGCGAAACCACGAAGTCAGCATCTACGACGTCAACGCGCTTCGTCCCGAACCCCGCGAGACAGAGGCATTCCTGCGCACAAAGAAATGGGATATCATCGGCCTGAGCGGGCTTATAACGACCTACGGGTACCAGAAATGGATAGCGGGTGTGATAAAAGAAGCGCAGCCCGACGCCTTTCTTGTGAGCGGCGGCGGCCTTGCGACATCCATCCCCGATATGGTGATGGACAGGATGCCGGTTGACGCGCTCGTCATTGGCGAGGGCGAAATCACAATGGACGAACTGGCCTCCGCGCTCCAGTCGGAAGAGGGCCTGGCGGGAGTGAAAGGACTGGTGTGGCGGGACGGCAACAATGTCGTGAGCAACAAACCGCGCCCGAACATCGCCGACCTCGACTCAATCCCATTTCCCGCCTGGGACCTGCTCCCTATGGATGTCTATCTGAAGAACCCCGTCTGGGCTCCGTCGGCGGAGAACTCTTCGGGTTTTCCGGAAGACGTGAGGATAACCCGGAGTATGAACATTATCTCCTCGCGCGGCTGCCCGCATAATTGCAACTTCTGCTATCACCTCTTCGGGCGGGGCAAATACCGCTTCCGCTCGGCCGCCAATATTATTGAAGAAGTGCGCATCCTTGTGCGCGACTACGGGGTGGACTTTGTGGGCTTTGTGGACGACAATTTTATGGCATCCGCGAAGCGGGCGGTCGAGTTTTGCCGGATGCTCGAAGACGAACCGTACGAGATAACCTGGGGCTGCCACGGCAGGGTGGACAGCGCCCGCCCGGAACTGCTCAGGACAATGCGCAAGGCCGGTTGCGTCTGGATAGGCTACGGCATAGAGTCCGGCAGCCAGAAAATTCTTGACGCAATGGAGAAAAAAACTACCGTCAAACAGGCTGAGGAAGCAGTCACGGCGACACGCGACGCCGGTATCTTCGCAAACACAACATTCATATACGGTTATCCCGGAGAGGATGAGGATACGATACGCGAAACGCTGGAATTCAAAGCGAAACTGGGAATTGACGTAACGTCCTTTTTTGCAACACCTTATCCCCGCACGCCGCTTTTTGAAAAACACGTAAGACACCTTGTCGGAGATATGGAAGAGTTCGTCCTCTCGCTGGGCAACGCCACGGATTTCGCCATAAACCTCACCAAATTCAGCGATAACGAGTATCACCGCTTCAAGGCGATAAACGACGGCCTCATTACGTCCGAACACCCCGAAAAATAGCCTCATCCAGCCTCTTGCGCCACGCTAACAGCCTCAAAAATAAAGCGTTATCGCTTTCCGAAGAGGCGGGATCGGTCTGCTTCCCGGTTTCTCAAGCAAAAATGCCGTCCCTACGGACGGCCCGTAGGGGCCAAAAAATAATCAACCGGCGCCATCTTGCTGTTGACAATCATGCGGAGAGCAACTATAATGAAGCCAGATTGCGAATTGTGTGCTCCTTACCGAAGCGAACACAACTCGACCCATCGGTCGTTTCAGGTGAGAATATCGACATCAATTAGCGCAAAAAGGAGGCGGCAGGACCGCCTTCTCTGTCTATGTGTTTGTTTCCGGGAGGCGCAATGGCGAAGAAATACAAAAATGAATTGCGCAATTTTCTTGCAATCGTAACCGAGCGCGGTGAAAAGGCCGTGCTTGATGAGAAACTTGTAAAGAAGTACAGCCTGCGCGCCGGCATGCTCAGCCCCTTCTCCGGCCAGCCTATCGTTACAGTCACCAAAAAGGTCCGCGTCGAGGTTGCCCCCAAACGCAAAATACGCATCCGCCTGAAACGGTCCACATCGAAGAAAAGCGCGAAGACAAAAGCAAAAACCGGCGCCGGGCGCCTGCATTCCCGCCGATAGCGCTGCCGATGACAATCCCCGGCAGAATCGACCCGCGAATCTCGCGTACACCCCGCCCGCGTCTCTGCCATACTGCGGAGATTTCCTTGAAACGACGCCTTCGTTCGAGTATACTTGTGCGGCGTTGTTTGCATATCCCGTACTTTAAGCGACCGGAGTAGAGGCGTTATATGTATAAACCTCTTGTAATTTTCCTCGGCGGGTCGGACGGCGTCGGCAAATCCCGTGTCGGCATCGAACTCGCCAAAAAGATGAACATCACCGCTCATATAGGCACGGACATCATCAGGGAGATTATGCGCTCCTGTGTTTCGAAGAAACTCTGCGAATGGCTGCATAACTCGGCGATCCTGATTTCCGACTATGCCCCGGTAAATTGCGAGAACCGCCACATCTTCGGCTTCGAAAAACAGGCCGAACTCGTAAGACCGGCAGTGGAGGCCGCCGTGCGCCGGGCAATAGTCGAACGCAGGGATATGATACTCGACGGCGTTCATCTCATTCCGGGAATGTTCGAACTCGACTGGTACAAAATACGTTTTCACCACTTTGTCCTTGTCGTCAATGACCCCGAGCAGCACCGAAGCCAGATACTCGGACAGGGTGTAAAAAGATCCGGATATAAACTGGAAAACCTGACCCGCGGCCGCGAGTTCCAGCGCTATCTTATCGAGAAGGCGGAACAAAACCGCTGCAAGATAATCAACAATATTGTCCTGGAGGACGCCGTAAACGAGATACTCAGCATCACCGAAGATGACCAGTATCCCGCTTGAAACCAATCTTGCCTTGTTCGCATCCCCCGGCACGGCGGCCACACACCCTGCATCCGTCGAAATCTGCAGCGCAACGGTGCAAAAGGTGACTGTCACTAATTACAGCGGACCTGTTCTATTTACGGAGCGCAGGCCCGATTTATCGGGCCCAGCTCGTAGAATAGAACAGGTCCTGGGATATCTCGGGCACAGTCCCCTGCGACCGAGACTCGTAGATTAGTGACTGTCATCCTTTTGCATTCGTAGAATAGAACAGGTCCTGGAATGCTCCGGGGACAGTCCCCTGCGCCGAAATTCGTAAACTGTAGAGTATCACTGCAAGAAGAGAGGAGCACAATAATGCATCCTGACGGCCCACTGCTGCTTGTAATTCTCGACGGTCTCGGCGTGCGCGAGGAAAGCGAAGGCAACGCCGTCGCGCAGGCGCGAACGCCTTTCTTCGACTACATCTCCGGCCTCTCGCCCGGCAACAAGGAATTCCCTGCGACATTCGGCCCCGTCTCCTGCACCACGCTCGTCGCGGTCGGCCCGAAGGTCGGAATGCCCGAAGAAGCCCGGGGCTCAACGGCGGTAGGGCACGAGGTGCTTTCCGGCGTGGATTACAGGCACCCGATATACGCGATCGTCGAGGGCATCGAAAACGGAGAGATGAAAAACCCGGTCATCGACGATGCCATCAGGCACGCCGTCGGGCACGACTCGGCGCTGCATCTGATGGGCCTGATATCCGACAACAGGGAGCACTCCGACATCCGCCATCTCTATGCAATTCTGCAAAGGGCCGTGAACCTCGGCCAGAAGAAAATATGGCTGCACTTCTTCTCCGACGGGCGCGGCACTCCGCCGCAATCTGCGCCGCGGTATGTGAAGGAATTGCGGAAAAAGATTTCCGAAATCACGAAGGGCAGCCCGTCCTGCGAAATCAGAATCGCCACCGTCAGCGGCCGCGACCTCTCGATGAACCGCTCCGCGCTTTACTGGACGAAAACCGAGTCCGTGTTCCGCGCCATTATCGAGGCCGACGCGCCTCGAAGCGAGACGATAGAAAAAAGCCTGGAAGCGGCGTATGCGCTGGGCCTGAACGACCAGTACGTGCCGGTCGGAGTTGTCGGCGATTACCGGGGCGTGGAAAACCACGATTCGCTCGTCCATTTCAACTTCCGCCGGGACCGCAGCGAAATGCTGATGAAGATGCTGGTCGAGCCGGAGGCGAAAGTCGCGGAAATCCTGCGAACCTCCGGCGACACTTCATACGCGGACATACAGGAATTCGGGAAGGTCGAAAAGAAGCGCGGCCTGGACTATTCGACGCTGAAGGTCTCGGCGCTCGTCGAGTACTACAAGGGCATTCCCTGTCCCGTGGCCTTCATGGCGAAACCGCACGAGTGGTCGCTGGGGCGTTTCCTGAGCGAACGCGGATTCAGGCAGAGATTCATATCCGGCGTGGACAAGACCGCGGCGCTGCGCCTGCTGAACGGCGCCGAACGCAGCGAACTCTACGACGGACAGGAGAGCGTCCTGGTGCCGCTGCCGGCCGATATGCGGCAATACATCAGGGATTACGACGTCCACAAGGGACAGCCCGGCTTCGAAGAAAATCCCTACGTGAAATATCCGCTCGTTGAACTGGAAGAACTGACCGGAGTCGTCGTCGAAGAAATCGAAAAGGCCGACGGGAAGACATTCATTGCGGTGAACATCTGCAACCCCGATATGGTCGGCCACACGGCTGATATGGCCGCGTGCATCAAATGTGCCGAAGCAATAGACGTCTCCCTGCAAAAAATTACCGAACAGGTTTTGAAAAGTCGCGGCATTATGCTCCTCACCGCCGACCACGGAAACATTGAGGAACTCTTCACTGACGGCGAACCGAACACGTATCACACCCGCGCGAAAGTGCCTTTCGCGATACTCGGTATGCCTTCCAGGCCGCTGCGCGACGACGGCACGCTGAAAGACGTCGCCCCCACCATCCTCTACCTGGTCCTCGGCGAAGAAAACCCCGACGTAAAAAAACACCTCCCCGGCCGCATCCTCTTCCGCTAACAGGCGAGGATTCAGGTGACTGTCTCCAATTACGGAATCGAGCCCCGACTTGTCGGGGTGAGATTCGTAGATTGGTGACTGTCACCGCAAGAAACCGTCGCCTTCCTTTCTCCCTCCCGGTTTTTCCGGATTTTTTCTGAACCTTTTCCCGCGCGAACTGTTTTACCTTGTAG
>JBDRIB010000039.1:0-2837 GCA_043816375.1 Planctomycetota bacterium
CTTTGTTGAGATAAAACCACACAGCGGCGGAATCGATGCCACCATTGTTCTGCCCGGTTCAAAAAGCGAGACGATAAGGGCGCTCATCTGCGCGGCGCTTGCCGAAGGAACGTCCCGAATCGAGAACGCGCTTTTCTGCGAGGACACGCTTGTCGTTGCCGACAACCTGCGCAGGCTGGGTATGGAAATCGAGGCTGACAGGCAAAAAACGGTCTTTGAAGTGAGCGGCTGCGGCGGAAACATACCGGCGACAGGCGCGGGACTCGATATGAAAGGCTGCGCCGCCGGGATGCGTTTCCTTGCCTCGGTCGCCGCGCTGGGGCACGGAGAGTATCACTTCGACGGCGACGAAAGCCTTCGCAGACGGCCACTTCTTGTGCCCTTGAGTGAGAACAAAACGGGAACGCGGATACTGTTTCACAAAAAGCCGGGGCATCTGCCGTTTACCGTTATTGGCGGTGGAATCAAATCGCTCGATTTGACAGTTGACTGCTCGGCAACAAGCCAGGCCCTTTCCTCGCTGCTTATGACAGCCCCCTGCTCTCCGGGCGGCGCGCGGATAAAGGCGACCGGCGAAACGGCCTCCGCCCCCTACGTCGAACTCACACTCAAGGTAATGCGGAGGTTCGGCACGATTGTAAAACAAAGTGGTCAGACCCCATTACTTTACAATTGTGGAGGGGGATATGCCGCGTGCGACTACAGGGTGGAAGGCGACGCGAGTTCCGCCGCCTATTTTCTGGCAGCTGCGGCGATAACCGGCGGGCGCGTACGCGCAGTCGGTTTCGGCAGGGATTCAGTTCAGGCCGACGCGCGATTCGCCGACATACTTGAGAGAATGGGCTGCAGGGTCGAGTGGGGCGAAAGTTCCGTCACCGTCACCGGTCCGGAAAAACTGCGGGCCGTGAAGGCGGACTTCTTCGCAATGCCGGACAGCGCGCCGACGTTTGCGGCAGTCGCGGCGTTCGCCGACGGGGTCAGCACTATGACGGGAATTAGAAACCTTTCCTTGAAAGAATCGAACAGAATTGATTCAATAGCAAAAGGGCTGGGCGCGCTCGGCGTGAAAATCGAGAGCGGCGAAGACTGTATTCACATCCATCCCGGCAAACTGCGCGGCGGAGAAGTTGACCCTCAGGGTGACCACCGCATAGCAATGAGTTGCGCGCTGGTCGGCCTGAAGGTGCCCGGAGTGAGAATATTGCAGCCGGAATGCGTGAGAAAGAGCCTTCCGAATTATTTCCAGTATCTCGATTTTCTTTACGGCGGGCCAACCGGCTGAGACGTTCGCCTGAAACTTGTGCAACAAAGCCCCGAAGGGAGGTCCTTGAATGTCGAATGATTCAATGAAAAAAATCGTCAGTTTATGCAAGAGGCGCGGCTTTATTTTTCAGTCCAGCGAAATCTACGGCGGCCTGCAGTCCTGCTGGGACTATGGACCGCTCGGCGTTGAATTGAAAAATAACGTGAAGAAGTTCTGGTGGGACGACATAGTCGGCCGCCGCCACAACGTTGTCGGTATGGACACCGCCATCATAATGCATCCGCGCATCTGGGAGGCCAGCGGGCACCTGGCCGAGTTTGCCGACCCGATGGTCGACTGCAAAAAGTGCAAACGGCGCTTCCGCGAGGGTGACTTTGAAGGCGACGTCTGCCCCGAATGCGGCGGGGAGTTGACCGAAATGCGCAAATTCCACCTTATGTTCAAGACGTTTATGGGCCCCGTCGAGGACGAAAGCGCCGTCGTCTATCTGAGACCCGAAACCTGCCAGTCGCTGTTCGTCAACTTCCAGAACGTCGTCACCTCGACGCGGCAGCAGTTGCCCTTCGGCATTGCGCAGATTGGCAAGAGTTTCCGCAACGAGATAACGCCGCGCAATTTCACCTTCCGTTCACGCGAGTTCGAGCAGATGGAACTCGAGTTCTTCTGTAAAGAGGAAGAAACGCCAGAGTGGTTCGAGTACTGGCTGGCCGAGCGCGTCCGCTGGTACAAGGAACTGGGACTCAAGGAAGATTCCTTCCGCACGCGAGACCACCTGAAAGAGGAACTTGCCTTCTACGCGAAGCGCGCGGCGGACATCGAGTTCAAGTTCCCGTTTTTTGACGGTGAATACGGCGAACTGGAAGGCGTGCACGACCGAGGCACGTATGACCTGAAACAGCAGATGGAATTCAGCGGCGCAGACCTCAACTACACCGACAGAACGACCAGGGACAAAACGGTCCCGGCGGTCGTCGAAACCTCCGGCGGCGTGGACAGGTGCGTCCTTGCCGTTCTCTGCGACGCATATACCGAGGAGGAAATCGAGGGAGAAAAGAGAGTCGTTATGAAATTTAATCCGGATATTGCGCCTGTAAAAGTCGCAATACTTCCGCTGAGCAAGAAGCCGGAACTCCGCGAACCCGCGATGAAAATTGAAGAGACGGTCCGCCGCCATCACGCTACTTTCTACGACGAGACACAAAGCATAGGCCGCCGCTACCGCAGGATGGATGAAGTGGGCACGCCCTACGCGGTGACTTACGACTTTGACTCTATTGACGACAAGCAGGTTACCGTCCGCGACAGGGATTCGTTAAGGCAGGTGCGTCTGCCGGCTGACAATCTCGTCAGGTTCCTCGACGACCTGTTTGAGAAAAGAGACTGGGACGAGGCCTGTAGCGGAATGAAGCAGATACTCAGGCCGGAAGCGGGAGAGTAAGGACTCTCCTCTGCCCTGAGAGAGTTGCCTGATATAGTGGAGACAGCCGACTTTGATTTGTGTTCCTGTAACAGGCCCCGACAATGACGCCGCCCTCGACCAGATAGAACGGGCGCGGCCCCTGGCCGATGTCAT
>JBDRIB010000040.1:0-17296 GCA_043816375.1 Planctomycetota bacterium
GGCGCGTCTCGTTCCGCTGACGAACGAGCCCATCCAGGTTTACGAGATTGTCCCCCACAGTTACCGGGGCGAACTGCTCATCTACCGCAACGAGATAGACAACACCGTGGACGTGGTCAACGAAGTCGGGCTGGAAGACTACCTGACCGGCGTGCTTGGCCGCGAAGTCGCCGCTTCCTGGCCGATGGAGGCACTCAAGGCCCAGGCGGTCGCTTCCAGAACCAGGGTGCTCTACCAGCGGGAATTCGCGCGACACAACGGAGAGCGCTTTGACGTACGCGCCGACGACAAGGACCAGGTTTACGGAGGAGTGTCTTCGGACCCGAACGGCCACAGAATTGTGGAGGCGGTAAAGGCTACGGCGGGCGAAGTCCTGACCTGCCACGGCGCCATCTTCAAAAACTACTTTTCCTCCACCTGCGGCGGAATGACCGAAACCGCGGAAAGGGTATTTCGCGAGAACCCCGCGCACCATCCGCGGGGAGGAATCGCCTGCCCCCACTGCAAGCCCTCTCCCCTCTATCAATGGCGGCACAGAATAAAGGCCACTGAAGCGGCGCGCAGAATCGGCCTGCACGCCGGGCAGGAACTCGACACGATAAAAACCATACAGACCACCGGATGCGACGCCGCCGGACACAGTCTTGCCGTGCAGGTCGTCCACGACAAGGGAACGATTGCGTTCAAAAATGCCTATAAATTCCGCACAAACGTCCTTGGCCGGAGCGTTCAGACGGAGTTCTGGAAAGACGGCAAATGGCACAGGGCCGCAGACGTTGACCCCAAACATAAAGAAATCATTATGAGCACATCGTTCGAGGCGAAACTCGTCGGCCAGTACATCGAATTCACCGGACGGGGCTGGGGACACGGGGTCGGACTGTGCCAGTTCGGCGCAAAGACACTCGCCGAGCAGCAATATTCATATCGGTATATGCTCTCATTCTACTACCCGGGGGCGCTCATCGCTCACAACTACAACAACCAGATACCGTGACTTTCCGCATCATCTCCCAGGATTCAACCACCGCAGCGCGCACTGGCGTACTCACCACGGCGCACGGCGAGGTCGCCACGCCCGCATTTATGCCCGTCGGCACGCAGGCGGCCGTCAAAACACTCAGCCCCGAACAGATAAAACGCACCAGAATTCAAATAATCCTGGGCAACGCCTATCACCTGAAAATCCGCCCGGGCGAAGACGTCATCGAGGCCGCCGGCGGCCTGCACCGCTTTATGAACTGGGACAGGCCCATACTGACGGACAGCGGCGGCTACCAGATTTTCTCGCTCGCGCAGATGACGAAGATTTCGGACAGGGCCGCCTCCTTCCAGTCGCACATCGACGGCGCCCGCATCACGCTCTCCCCGGAAGACGCCGTGGAACTGCAGCGGCGGCTGGGCACGGACATAGCGATGGTGCTGGACCACTGTGTCGGCTATCCCTGCGAGCGCGGCCTTGTCGAAGACGCGATGCGCAGGACGCTGCTCTGGGCGCGGCGCAGCCTGGATGTCCGGCGGGGCGCGGGACAGATGCTCTTCGCAATTACACAGGGCGGGGTCTATCCTGAACTCCGCGAAGAATGCACAAAACAACTCGTCGGGATGAACTTCGACGGCTATGCGGTCGGAGGGCTGAGCGTCGGCGAACCGAAGGAAAAGACCGCCGAGGTCGTCGCGCTCTCGGCGGCGCTTCTGCCGCCGGATAAACCGCGATACCTTATGGGCGTGGGCTTCCCGGAAGACATTTTGAACGCAGTGGAAATGGGAATGGATATGTTCGACTGCGTGCTTCCCACGCGCAACGCGCGCAACGGCGAGGCATTCACCTCAACGGGACGGCTGAAGATACGAAACAGCGAGCATAAAGCGTCGGACAAACCGATGGACGAAGAGTGCGACTGCTACTGCTGCCGGAATTTTTCGCGCGCGTATTTGCGGCACCTGTTTCAGGCGGGAGAGATTCTGGGGCTGACGCTTCTGACGGAGCACAACGTACGCTTTTATGCAAAACTGACCGCGGGAATTCGCGCCACAGTCGCGCGGGGAAATTTTGCTGGTTTCAAACAGGAGTTTCTGGCAAAATACGGCGCGAGTTAATGTTGATTGTATTGCTAATGAAGCACGAAAGGTGACTGATTGTATTGCCAATGAAACACGAAAGGTGACTGTCACCATTACGGTGGACCTGTTCTATTTACAACGCAAAAGGTGACTGTCACCAATTACGGAGTCGAGGGAGCGTTGCGACCGAGACTCGTAGATTGGTGACTGTCATCCTTTTGCATTCGTAGAATAGAACAGGTCCTGGGATGCTCAGGGGACAGTTCACGGCGCCGAGATTCGTAGATGGTGACTGTCATCCTTTCGCAACAGGTGTTTCTTTAACAATGCAAAGAACAATAATGCATTAGGCGCGAGGCAAACGCGAGTGTGACCACCATCGTCAGGGAATATCACAAAATGAACAAACAAATAACGGCAATCTGCTTCCTTATAACCCTTTGCGCAGTCCTCTCAGGCGGTTGCATCACAAGGGATATCCACGCAATCAATCGCCTTCGCGCAATTGAAGAGCCGGACTTGAAATGTCCCCAACTTATCGGCTATCTCGGTCGGTGGCCTCTTGCCATCGGCAACCCGTCGCGCCTTGCGCAGGAAGGCCTGATTGAAAGCAGAAGCGGGGCGCTGCCGTACATCAAGGCCGCGCTTCACGACAAAGAGCGGGACTCGCGCGCACGCACGCTCCTTCTCGAAGCGTGGACTGAGATACTTGAACGGGAGAGCGTCCCATTGCTGCTTGACATTGCAAGGGACGAGGAAGAGACGCCGGGGCAGCGCGCCACTGCGCTGTGTCTGCTGAAGAAACTCAACGCGCGCGTCGCCCTTCCGACGGCCGAAAGCCTGTACCTGGACGAGACGCAGCCCCGCGCAGTGCGCAGAGCGGCCAAACGCGCTTATCGCGCCCTGAAATAATTACGAAAGGTGACTGTCACCATTACGGAGCAAAAGGTGACTGTCACCAATTACGGAATCGAACGAGCCCGGCGAGTGAGATTCGTAGATTGGTGACTCCGCCACACACATTGGCGGATAAATGTCATCCTTTTGCAATGTGAAAGTCAGGGCGTAGATTAGAACCGTTTCCCGCTTCACCCACCCGGCACCAACACATGCAGACCGAACCTATACAGGACGGGGACGTCCTCATTCCGAGACGAAAGACCTTTCGGAAAGTTGAATTTCTTGCCGGGTTGCAGAGACAACCCGAAAGGAAGACATATGATTAAGGCGAAGGCGAGGGATTTTGGAATCGTGATGCTCGTATCTGTCGCACTGGTGGCGCTCACATACTTTCTCCTGCGCGACTGGCGATTCTACGGTCCGATAGTGGCGGCGATGGCCCTGCTGCCGCTGTTCGCGGCGCGCCTTCGCGGGCTGCAACTCAAGTCCCTCGTCCCGGACATCATTTTCGGCGGAGTTGACACCGGGCTTCTCACACTGGGCGCGGTAATCGGCGCGTCGGAATTCGGGATCATCGGCGCCATAGTCGGGGGCGTTGTCGCAGACGCAATCACGGACGCCATCGCCGGATTTTTCGAAGGAGGAGTGGCGGAGTGGCTTCGTTCAAAGGGAATCGAGGAAAGCCGGACGGCTCTCGGCTCGGCATGCGGAAAGATGACGGGATGTCTGGCGGGGAGCGGCTTTATGCTCTGCATACTTCAGATAGCGAACATACAGGTGTTAAACGGAATCTCTCCATAGCGGAACGAATTGCGCATCATCCCGCAAACATATGCAAGACAGCACCTGCCCCTTTGCCCCTTTTAATTTGTGTTTATTCGTGTGTATTCGCCCGGTACCCGTACGGGCAAGCCGGGCCCGTATGGGTGGTTCCAGAGTTTTCCCTTTCCTGCTCTCCTGCTTGCCTACTGCTTTTTCGGTCCGCCACAAAAATTGGCGGATAAATCTTCAGTCGTCGGTAGGCGGTCGTTCGTCTTTTTCCTTCTGCTTGCGCAATGCTTCCAGATGGGAGCGCGCATACGAGGCGAGGGCGGGGCGAAATTCGTCGGACGCGACGGCTTCCAGCGTCTCGATTGCCTTGTCCCCGCCTATTCTTGCAATTGCGTTGATGGCGGGGAATTGCAGAAAAGACTGCATTGTCGGCAGCAGCACTATCCTGCCCAGAGGCTCCAGCGCACGCTCGTCGCCCAAATCACCGAGCGCACGTATCGCCACTGATTGTACCATAAACGAACGTGTGCCCTCCTTGAGTATGGCCACAAACGTGTCGTAGGCGCGCCCGTCTTTCAGCAGGCCCAGCGAGCGAACTGCTTCGAACCTGACCTGCATATCCGCCGCCTGGTCTGCGGAAATCCTGTTCAGGATTTCAAAGGACGAAGCATCGGGAAGCGCGCCGAGAAGCCGGACGGCGCTTTTGCGCACCGCGACGCTGGGAGAATTTTCCGCCAGTTCACGGACTTTTTCGAGAGCGGATTTGTCGCCTATCTCCGCCAGCGCTTCGCTTGCTTTGGTTCTGAGCGTGTCGCTTTCCCTGTCATTCGCGAATACTTCCAGCAATTTCGGGACGGCCCCCTTTGCTTTCATCAAGCCCAGTCCTCTGACGGCCGCTTCTCGCAGGGAATGAATTGTGTCGGCCTTGCCGAGCAGACCGAGCAGTTTCTCTTCGGCTCCCTCCAGAGACATTTGGGCGGCGGCCTCGACGCATCTTGCCCTTAACTGCGGGTTTTCTTCCTCATCCTCTATCAGTTCGTATATCCTGTCCGCATATGACCGGTCGCCGGCAAGGACGATAAAGTCGATTACCTGTGCACGCACGCCGATGTCGTCATCGCGCGCCGCGAGCAACCCGCCTGCCGCGGCCGGCACTTTGCCTTCTGTGACGCTCTGCAGCAGTATCAGGGCTTTTATTCTGTGGAGCGGTTCTTCCTTTTTATCCGCGATAATCTTTTCAAGGGCGGGCCTTGCCCGTTCGGGCGAAAGTTCTGCGAGGGCTTTCAGAAAAGCGGGCCGCAGATAATCGCGTTCCGCAGTTTCGACTTCCTTCCCGAGAATATCGACGGCGGCGGCGCTCCCTCGGCGGGCGAGCGCCTGTGCACAGGCGGCGCGCACCGTGGCCTGGGTCTGACTCTTCAGCGTCTCCAGCAGAGCCGACTCGCCTGCCTTGTCTTCAAACCTGCCAAGCGTCTTTGCGGCGATTTCTCTCGCGGGTCCGCTTTCGGCGGCATCGGTAAGGATTTTCGCGAAGAATTTCGCGACCCCCTCTGCGTCAAGACCCGAAAGCAGCCTCACGGCCTGGTCACGGAGGGGGGAGGTCTTCTGCCCGCCTTCGGCGATTTTGATGAGCGCTCCGGCATTTTCGCCTGAAACCCTGTCGGTGAGCAGTCTGAGGGCGGTTTGTCTGACGCCTTCTTGCGCTCTCTCGTCGGCCGCGACATCGAGCAGAGAGGCAACGGCCGCTTCCGTGCTGTAAGGGAGCAGGAGCCGGGCGATTTCAACACGCAGGTCGGGGGGCATCGCCCTGTCCGCCATTACAGGCTGCAGGCTCTTGCGGCCCGCCTCGGTGGCGGACAGCGCCCCTGCGCAGGAGATTCTTAGCGCGGGGGATGCCTTTTCGTCCCGCACGACGTCGATGAGCACCCCGACGTTTTCATCTTCGCCGCTCTGTCCCAGTATTCTTGCGGCCACGGAGCGGAGTGAAACATCCTCCCCGGCGTCCCGGAATATCTTCAGAGCCAGGGCATTGCCCTTGTCCCTGCTGTATTTGTAGAGGGCATTGAGCGCAAAAAGGCGCGGGAGGGGCGACCCGCTTTCTTTCCAGACGGCTGTTTCTTCAAGCGCCTTTTCGGCTTCCTCTCCGCCGATATTTCCGAGCGCATCCGCCGCATAATTTCTCAGATCGGGTCTCTCGGCGGGGTTTTTCAGGATTGAGTTCAGGTGCGGCACCGCCTTCGGGTCGCCCCGCTTGCCCAGGGCGGCTATTGCGCTGCCGCGAGCAAAGGGGTGAGGCGTGGCACTTGTTGCGATTCTGACAAGGGCTTCCGTAACTGCGGGGTCGTCCAGCGCGGCGAGTTGCTCTATCGCCCGCTCACGGCGGGGGGAATCGAACGAGTAGAGGTCGCGGAGGAGTTCGTCAAGATTCGCCTTGTCCTCCTCCGGTTCGGCGGGGGATTCATCCTTGCCGGGCGGGGGTTGTTTTTCGTTACCCTGTGCAAACGCCGGAACGCCACCCAGAAGGACCAGAGCCAGGAAAGGCAATATGTATTTTGAGGCAGTCATATAATGCAACCCCTGAAACATCAGGGACAGGCCGACGGCGCCCCGTCGTCCTTAGGATATTCGACCGCGAGGGACTAATCAAGCAAAAACTCGCGGTTCGGCGACTGTCACAAAAAAGCGCCCGTTATTTATACGGGCGCCGGGGTATGCGTGTTGGCCGGACGTGTCAGTCCCGGGGTTTGCCGCTCTCCGTATAGACGCCGATTGAGCGGAGTTTGTTGTAGCGCCGCTCCAGAAGTTCGTCAACGTCCAGGCGCTTCAATTCGGCCAGGTGCTTCAGGACGACCTGTTTGAGGTTGTTGGCGGCCTGCTTGTAGTCGCGGTGCGCGCCGCCGAGCGGTTCGGGCACGATCTCGTCAATGATGTCGAGCCGCAGCAGGTCCTGTGCGGTCAGTTTAAGCGCTTCGGCGGCCCGGTCGCTTTTCTTCGGGTCGCGCCAGAGAATCGCCGAGCAGCCTTCGGGAAGGATTACCGAGTAATATGCATTTTCCAGCATAAGAAGCCTGTCTCCCACGCCGATGCCGAGGGCGCCGCCGGAGCCGCCTTCGCCGATGACGACGCAGATTATCGGCACGCGCGTGCAACTCATCTCCTGGAGCATAACGGCGATGGACATCGCGATGCCTCGGTCTTCTGAACCGACACCGGGATAGGCGCCCGGCGTGTCGATGAACGAGACGACGGGCAGGCCGAATTTCTCGGCCAGTTTCATCTTGTCCTGCGCCTTGCGATAGCCTTCCGGATGGGCGGAGCCGTAGTTGTGGATGATGTTTTCGCGCGGGCCGCGGCCTTTCTGGTGGCCGATGACCATCACCTTTTCTTCGTCGATGCGCGCGAAACCGCAGATAATCGCCGGGTCGTTGCGGAAATGCTTGTCGCCGTGCAACTCGATGAAGTCGCGCATCATCAGGTTCACATAGTCGTTTGTGACCGGACGATAGGGGTGTCGCGCCATTTGCACCTTCTGCCAGGGCGTCAGGTTGTCGAACACCTCGTGAATGGTATCGTTAAGTTTTCCGCGCAGTTTCGCGATTTCGTCGGTGTAGTCGATGTTCTTTTTCTGCGCGAATTCTTCCAGTTCGGCGATACGGTCTTCAAGTTCGACGATGGGTTTCTCGAAGTCAAGATACTTGCCTTCGCGTTCCATATTCACAATCCCGATAAGAGTAAAGGAACCCGCGGGGGTTCCAGGCGGTAACCGTCGCTGTCATATAACGTCACTTTCCCGTCCCCCCACGCAATAACTCTACCAGACCCCCGGGGCAAAATCAAGCAAATAGGCACCTGAAAGATCAGGTGCCTACGGTTTTATATGCGTGTCCGGCGCGCTACTGCCTGCGCCTTCTCACGAGTAGCCAGAGCGCTCCCGGGATAGCGGACACCAGTAACAACAGCGTCGAAGGCTCGGGGATGAGGGTGTTGGGAGCCCAGACACTGCCTTCGCCGCCCTGGAAGAACGCGGTAAGATGGTCCTCCTGGTAGAAAGGCAGGTCGTCCCCGGTTATGGGGCCGCTGTTCTCGAAACAGACGCGGAATATGATTGTGTCGAAGACCGCGCCGTCCCAGTCGTCCCTAAGAAAGCCTTCGGCGTAATCTTCGACCGGGATGTCTGACGCGTCCAGCGAATTATCGCTGAAGATGGCGTTATTGTTGGAGAAGTTGGCGGCCTCGTTCGCCCGGGCGTACATTCCGCCTCCCGTACCCGTGCCGAAATCCCAGTCCAGCACCCGCTCTATGCCGGTTGCGAGGACCGGATTTCCCGGTTCCTGGGCAAACCGAACGCCGACTTCAGCAATTACGAAGCAACTGTCGACTATCGGCGTAAAGTTATCGGGCAGGTCGAACTGCAACTCGGTTATGAAGGCGTTGGCGAACTTGCCCGCTTCCAATTCAGAGGTAAGAGAGGTATTGGTGAGAGCGAAATCAATAGTGCCGCCCGTCGGTGTGGTCTCAAATATTGTGATTACGACCTCGGCGCTTCCAAACAACAGACCGCTTCCGGCTGCGCCTTCAAGTTGTTTGGGGCCGAAAAGGGTTGTTACGCTTGATGCGGATGCACCGCAGGAAATGACCAGCAACAATATCAGACCAGTGACCGCGACCATTATCCACCGTGACATAGCCCACTCCTCCAGACTCAACATGCTTTATACATAAATTTAGAACGTTACTCTTCGCGCATATTACCTTAACGATATTCTACAGTTGTACTTAACCTTTAATCCTCGATTATTCCATCCTTCACATAATACATTATACACCATAAATCGCGGTTTGGCGGAAATTTCCCAAAAATTTTTTCAAAAATCTCCCCGGCGGCCGACATCCGATTAAACCGCAGAGGCGCACATAAATTCACCGCAGAGTCGCAGAGAGCGCAGAGAAAAACAGATTCAACGCAGAAGACGCAGAAGGTCACAGAAGAACGCAGAAAACTCCCTCTATACCTTTACACTATCTTATGAGAGCGCCAAGGAGTTTATCCCGAGCGCAGTCGAGGGGCCAAAAGAACCTGACGAAACAGGTGCCATTTTTGTCGATGGATTGCTTAACATTGACACGACACAGAGTGCGTGCTCTAATTAGGAGAGATATGAAAATACAAGAATTCACTGGAGGAATTTTATATGAAGCGGATTACGTTTTTAATCGTGGCCGCGTGTATCGTTTTTGGTGCTTGCCTGACAGGGTGTGGGGGGAAACGGGATCCGAAGATGTACATTGTGAGCTACCGCACGGGCGGAACCTGGAATGTAGAGGTGCTAATGAACGGCATACCTGTTATTCGTGAAGTCTCCGGTTCCAGTGGCTTTCTTGATGTAAACTATTATATGGTCGATGGCTCCAACACCCTTACGGTAAAGGCTGAGCAGGCTGACAAGATGTTTGTGGGGCCATTAACAATTCAGGTTATGTGGCTAAGGAATTCACAACTGGGTGAAGGACGATTTGATGAAGCCGAGACCCTGTTCGAGATAGTGGTTGAACCGAAAGAGATCGGTTATTCGGTAGAAGAAAACAGAACATTCGAAGCCGAGATTCCGGCAAGGTGGACCTGGCTGTCCGCCGAGGTTATTGAAGAACTCACACAGAAGGACAGGGAAGAGATATTCGCGATCATCAATAGGATGTATGACGCTTGGAAGGAAAAGGATGTCGACAAACTTGCTTCTTTCTCGGAAATAAAAATCAAGGACTATGTCGAATTCTTTGGTGACAGTACTCTTGCTGAAGATAAAAGTACCTTCGAGAAATATATTGATAATCCTCTTTATTCACCGAAGTTAAGAAGTGAAGATGAGATTGAAATGGAGACTTTCGGGAAGGTCGTTATTGTGAGAGGCAAGCCTGAAGACAACGAGGAAGTTGGTTCCTCGGAATGGATTATCCACCTTTTACATGAAAAAACTGGGGAAAAGACGTGGATGAACTATTACGTGGATGAACTGAAATTCTCAAGGTTTAACGGGGTCTGGAAACTGATTGACAGCCGTTAATGCAGGTTGACTGACGAAAAGCAGGTCGGCGGCGGGACAAAAAGGGGAAAGGCCAACGGTCAAAGTATCTGCGTTATTCTGCGCTTATTCCGCGCTTTCTGCGTTGAACCTGTTTCTCTCTGCTCCTTTGTCCCTTTTATTTGTGTTTATTCGTGTGCATTCGTGGTTCCAGGTTTTCCCCTCTCCCGTACTGTTCCCGGCTTTTCATTTGACACGCCGCGTGCACTAAAATAACATACCGGCCCTTTCACTTCACTTTTCTTGCCGGAGACAATGGACAATGGGTGACCCGAACATCAACACGATTATCGAACCTTTCAGAATCAAGGTCATCGAACCGATTAACCTCACGACCCGCGAGGAACGCGAGAAACTGCTCAAGGAAGCAGGCTACAACCCGTTCCTTATCGACGCGCAATACATCACATTCGACTTCCTCACCGACTCCGGCACCGGCGCGATGAGCGCCGAGCAGTGGGGCAGGCTGATGGTCGGCGACGAATCATACGCCGGAAGCAAATCATTCCGCCGCTTCGAGTCGGTCGTCAAAGAACTAACCGGCTTCAAGCACATCATCCCGACTCACCAGGGCCGCGCGGCAGAAAGCATACTCTTCTCGATAACGGTGGACGAAACGAAGTGGGTGCCCAACAACTCCCACTTCGACACGACCCGCGCGAACATCGAATTCAGAAAAGGCCACGCCGCCGATCTGGTCATCGACGAGGGCAAACACCCCTCGCTCGAACATCCGTTCAAGGGCAACATCGACCTGAACAAACTCGAAGACTTCATCAAAAAACACGGCCCCGAAAACATCCCGATGGGCTACCTGACCGTCACGAACAACACCGGCGGCGGCCAGCCCGTCAGTATGGAGAACGTCCGCGAGACGAGCAAACTGCTCCGCGGGCACGGCATACCGTTTTTCTTCGACGCCTGCCGCTTCGCCGAAAACGCGTACTTCATCAAACTGCGCGAGAAAGGCTACGCCGACAAACCGGTCAGGGAAATCGCGCGCGAGATGTTCAGTTACGGCGACGGCACGACGGTCAGCCTGAAGAAGGACGGATTCGGCAACATCGGCGGATACCTGGCGCTCAACGACGATGAATGGGCGATGAAGGCGCGCAATATGCTTATCCTCACCGAGGGGTTCCCCACGTACGGCGGCCTTGCAGGGCGTGATTTGGAGTGCCTCGCGCAGGGAATTACCGAAGCGCTCGACGAGAACTATCTCAAGTACCGTATCGCCTCCGTGGGCTATCTCGCGAAGGGGCTCAACAGGATAGGCATCCCGACGATTCAGCCGCCCGGAGGACATGCCGTTTATATCGACGCGAAGGCGTTCCTGCCGCAAATCGAGCCGCTGCAGTATCCCGGCCAGGCGCTTACCGCCGAGATGTATCTCGAGGGCGGCGTACGAGCCGTCGAGATAGGCAGCGTGATGTTCGGCAAGGACCCGAACACCGGCGAGGAGAAGCCCGCTGCGATGGAACTCGTGCGGCTGGCGATGCCGCGCAGGGTTTACACGCAGAGCCACGTCGATTACGTTCTTGAATCGATGCAGGGCCTCGTCGCGCGGAAGACGAAGATGCGCGGCCTGCGCTTCACCTACGAAGCGCCGTTCCTCCGCCACTTCACCGCCCGCTTCGAACCGATTCGGTGACTCCGCCACAAATCGTAGGCGGATAAATGTCACCAATTACAATGGACCTGTTCTATTTACGGAATCGCGCGAGGATGCGAGCGCGATTCGTAGAATAGAACAGGTCCTGGGGTCCTCGGGGGACAGTCCGCGGCGCCCCGATTTCGGCCTTCGCCTCATCGGGGCTTGCCCGCCCGAGCCGTAAAGGCTCGGTCTTTACGGCCAGGGGGACAGTCCCCCTGCGAGACTCGTAGATTGGTGACTGTCACCCGAAAGGTCAAAGGTCAACGGTCAAAGGTCAAAGTAAAAACAGAAGCAAAGGGTCAACGGCCTGCCCGCCCGAGCCCGACTTGCCCGTATGAGCACGGCCCGTACGGGCCTGGGGCAAGGTTTTCAGACAGAAACATATTCGGGACTGTTTCCAGAGCGGAATTGGTTGATAATATCCTTTGAAGACAATAGAATCTCCGATATGAAAGCGAGCGAAGAAATAGAGCGGTTTGTCGCCGGCTGCGTCAGGCGCATTGAAAACGGCTACCATCCCGAGCGAATCATCCTTTTCGGCTCATACGCATACGGACAGCCTTCCGAAGACAGCGACGTTGATTTCCTCATCGTGAAATCCACAAAAGACCGCCCGTTTGACCGACGGTTGCAGGTCGCACGGCTTATTTCCGACCCCCACCGGGCTGTACCGGTTGACCTTTTTGTGCTGACGCCGGAGGAAATCGAGGACAGGCTTGACGCGGGCGACCAGTTTCTTCAGGAGATACTGGACAAGGGAGAAGTCGTCTATGCCAGAGAATAACTCACGGTATCCACGCGACTGGTTCGAACGGGGAAGGGCGGACATCCAGGCGGCAGAGATACTCCTGAAACATCGCGGCGACATCGGCGTTGCCGCCGTTTTGATTCAACAGGCGGTCGAGAAGTATTTGAAAGGTTTTCTTTTGTCGCGGGGGTGGCGGTTAAGGAGGATACACGATTTGGAGGTTCTGCTGAATGAGGCTGTGGTGCATAACAGGGAGTTCGAGCCTTTTCGTGATTTGTGTCTGCTCGCAAACCAGTTTTTCACGGACCAGCGCTATCCGGGCGTCGCTTCATCCGGACCCGGTAAAAGAGACGTAACGGAAGCACTCACGCGGGCAAAGAAACTGACGGCACAAATCGACCGCCTGACTTGATGCATCCCGGCTTTTCCTTTACCACTTCACCGTCCGCTTCGAACCGATATGAGAGTTCCGTAGTTCCGTGGAGCCGTAGTTCCGTAGTTGGAATCTGTGTAACCTGCGCATTGGCTGTTCTAAACAGGTCAAAGGTGAAAGGTCAATGGTCAAAGCATCTGTGGATATCAGCGTTCATCTGCGGCTATTCTTCTGGCTTACATATGTTCGAACAAATAAAACTATTCAAATGGCTGAGGGAAACGGCGACGAAGAATGCCGTCAGAATCGATATGGCCACCAGCGGCATCCCCTCGGTTACCGCGGCGGACCTGGAACTCGACGCCGCGGAACTGCCAATCTACGACGGCGCGAACTCGCCGAAGCACTTCCCCCAACTGCGCAGGATGCTCGCAGACCGCTACGACATCCCCGTCGAGATGGTTATGCTCACGCCCGCGGCAAGCGGCGCGAACTTTATGGTCCCCGCGTCACTAATCAGGCCCGGCGACGAGGCGCTCTCCGAGCAGCCGTATTACGAGCCGCAGTGGCGCAGCGCGCAGGCCGCAGGCGCAAAGGTGAACTTCTTCCAGCGACGGCCCCGGAACAACTTCCGCGTCGAGCCCGAAGAGGTCGAGCGCGCAATCACGCCCGCGACGCGGCTTATCATACTGTCCAACCTGCATAATCCCAGCATGCAGCAGGCGAGAGATGAGGATATCATCGCCGTCGCCGAAACCGCCGCGCGAAACGACGCATACGTCCTCATCGACGAAGTCTATCGCGAGTCGCTCTTCGACCGGATACCGGATACCGCGGCGAAACTCCGGGACAACATCATAGTCACGAGCAGTTTCGGCAAGGCGCTCGGTGTGCAGGGGCTGCGTATCGGCTGGGTGCTCGGCCCGCCCGAAATCATCCGCGCGGCGCAGAGAATCCTCGAATATATGTCGGTAGTCCTCCCCTCGCCGTCGGCGCACATCCTAATACGCGCGCTGGAGCGGGAGGACGCCCTGCGCGCAAGGGCAACGAAAACCGTCGAGGGAAAAGTGGACATTATCCGCCGCTGGGCGGAAGGGCGCGGCGACATCGAATTCTTCGAGCCTGCCGCGGGCGCGAGCGTCTTTGTCGGGCTGCCGGAGGGAATCGAATCGATGGCCTTCTGCAATCGGCTCGTCGAGGAGCGAGGCGTGATGATGGACCCGGGCGAACTTTTCGGCATACCGGGCTTCGCGCGAATCTCGCTGATAGAAAACCCGGACAAGATAGAAGAGGGCCTGAAGGAAATCGATGCGATGCTTGATAATTGACCGATAACGCAAGCCGTTTCCCCTCACGCTTCGGAACAGACAACTTTTCCAGCCCCCTTGCATTCGGCGAAAGTGCTGGTAAAATCAGCGGCAGGAGTTTCAGGGCTGGAGCCTTCCCTCGACCCCAAAGTTAAACAGGGGAGTCCGCCCCGTTATTTGACAACATTTTCAGGCTTTCTTGTGGGTGAACACACTGCTGATGAATAAGAAAACAATCTACTCACTGGCGCTCTCCGTATTCCTTCTGCTTGCAGCCGCCTCCTGCTTTGCGCGCTCGCCGTTGAACCCGACCGATGAGAGCGGTTACCTCTCTTCCGACGAGACGGTCGAGAGGCTGCGTGCGCTGGTGACGGCCCGGCCTGATTTGGCCAGAATGCACTCCCTGGGAAAGACCTGGGGGGGCCGCGACATCTGGGCCGTCTCCCTCGGTTTCGGCCAGGACAGCAAAGAGCGCAGGAAACCCGAAATCCTCGTCATCGGCGGCCAGCACGCCAACGAATGGATAGGCATAGAGGTCGTGCGCTACTTCGCCGAACGCCTCGTGAAAGACTGCACGTCCGGCTCTGAAATCGAAAAGATTCTCAATCAGGCAAACATCTGGTTCGTCCCGCTGGTTAACCCCGACGGATACGAATACGCCCGGAACGAAGACCGCTTCTGGCGCAAAAACCGCCGCTTTATCGGCGGTGACGCCGGCGGAGTGGACCCCAACCGCAACTGGCCGTTTATGTGGCGACTGCCCGACCCGGATAACCCCGGAAAGCCGCTCGCCATCGGCGGAAGCGACGACCCCGCAAGCCGCTGGTTCCGCGGATTCTCCGACGGCAGAGACCACTTCAAGCCGTTCGAACACGAGCCGGAAATCCTGGCGATGCTCTCGCTCCTGGATAATCCAGACCGGAATTTCGTACTCTTTCTCGACTACCATTCCTTCAGCGAACTCGTCCTTTATCCGCCGGGATTTTCAAAAGAGTCCTCGCCCGACGAAGAGGCCTACATCGAACTGGCCGGAGGTATGACCGAGGTCATAAACTCCGAACGCAGGGAGCAGACAAAATTCAAACTGTTCAAGATAGGCAAAGCAATAACCTCCATACCGTTTCCCGAAAAATACGCCCCCCGGCACGCCGGGCGTCTCTACTCCAACATCGCCACCGGCGGCTCAATCGACACGACATATTACAGGTACGGCATCTGGTCGCTGGCGATAGAACTGCCGCCCAACGAGGGACACTTTGTCGGTCGGCGCGAGGCGCTTTACGTATCCGGCCAGGGCTTCCGGCTCGACTCCGACCACATCGAGCCCACCTGTCTGGAGAACTGGAAGGGCTTCATCTTTGCAGTGCGGTGGGCGCTGTCACATCCGGCACCGAAAGTGCTTGAACTCTGCGCCGTCCAATAAAAAAGGTGACTGTCACTAATTATGGAATCGAGCGAGCAGTGCGAGCGAGATTCATAGATTAGTGACTGTCACCTTTTTGCTCTGGGAACAGTCCACGTCGCCCCCCGTACGGGGGGCTTGGGTAGTCCCCTGTTTTATAAAAAAGGCAGGCCCTGAGGCCTGCCTTTTTCGTCACCCGTAATAACTCGGTTTATTCCTCTTTACCCGTAATAACTCGATTTATTCCTCTTTCTTTTCGCCGCCTTCTTGTGCACGGATTTCCTGCTTCGTTTCGTATAGTTCCTTCAGCACGCGGTCTTCCTTCATACCTTCGCGGCCGAGAAGTTGCTTGTATATCTTGACGGCATCTTCGTGGTTGCCCTCGAGACGATAAATCTTGGCCAGCCCCATATACGCGTACTTGTGGTCCGCGATGGCGGTGGCGCGTTCATAGAATTTTTTGGCTTTGGCGTTGTTGCCTGCCTTCAGGTGGGCATCGCCCAGGCGGGCCAGCGTGTTGAGATTCTTCGGGTCGATGGCGACAATCTTTTCCCACCACTCGATTGCGCCTTCGATGTCGCCCTGTCCGCGCCGGCAGTCGCCCACGCCGAACGTCGCGTAGATGTTCTTCGGGTCCTGCTTCAGCGCGCGCTCGTAGTAGGGCAGGGCGTTGATAAACTCCCGCTTGCGACGGTACAGGTTCCCGACCATCGTCAGGATGTTGATGAACTTGTCGTCTATCGCCAGCAGTTTGTCGCAGAACTCAATCGCCTTGTCGGCCTCGTCCATCTTGTAATACAGGTCGCCCAGGCCGAGGTAAATGTACTTGTCGCCCTCGGAGGCCCCCAGCGCCTTGAGGTAGTATTTCTCCGCCTTCTGGTACTGGCCGAGTTTCTTGCACGAGTCGCCCAGGCGCGTCAGCACCAGGTAGTCTTCCTCGTTCAAATCGATATACTGTTCCCAGTATTCGATGGCCTTGTCATATTCCTCCAGCCCGCGGTATGCGATGCCGATACCGCGCAGGGCGAAGACGTTGTAAGCCTCCCGCTCGATGACCCTTTCGTAGTAGGGGATTGCCCTGCGGAACTCTTTCTCCTTGCGGGCTATATCGCCCAGTCCCACAAGAACGTAAGGGTTGGTGTCGTCCACGTCGTACGCCTTGAGGAACAGCTCTTTCGCGGCGTTCATGTCGCCCGCCTTGAGCCGCTCGTTGGCCTGCTTGGATATATCGGCAACCTCGCGCAACTTTTCAACTTCAGAAGGCACCTTTGATTCGGTCTTGTTCATATCATTCTCTTCCATATGGTAGTGTCCGAAATAAAAATTCTGCCTTGTCTTATCGAAGATAGAAATTGCCAGTTGCTAATATCGGAACCGGCTTCCCCATTCTTTAAGAAAAGGTCCCGGGTTGTAGTCCTCCTTCTCCGGACACGCCTCCACTGTCTTTGTCGTGTCGGACCGTCAATTCCCGGCGGGAGCAGAACGGTGACATTCACCGTTCCAAAACTGTCCGCTCCCTTCCCGTAGCCAGGGTTCCACTTTATTATACGTCCGAAAAGTGACTTTGGTTTGCCGCGCAGGACGCCGGAACCGCCTCTCCCTGCCTTTTTCCTTGAAAACGGCAAAACGGCGCGGTAACCTTTCCTAATCCTGTTGAGTCCTGTAAAGTTATTGCTCTTTGATTGGATAAAAAAAACACCTGGCAAGGTGACTCCGCCTGAGGCGGACAAGTGTCACCAATTACGGCGGACCGGTTCTATTTACACGCAAAAGGTGACTGTCACCAATTACGGAGTCGAGGGAGCGCTGCGACCGAGACTCGTAGATTGGTGACTGTCATCCTTTTGGATTCGTAGAATAGAACCGGTCCTGGGATGCTCCGGTGACAGTCCCCTGCGCCGAGATTCGTAGATTTGTGACTCCGCCTGCCAGCCCCCGTACAGGGTCTTTACGGCCAGGGAGGCGGATTTTAATATAAATGCTGCCCCGTAATTTAT
>JBDRIB010000041.1:0-6729 GCA_043816375.1 Planctomycetota bacterium
CGTCGGTCATCCCGCCCGGCAGATGCCCGGTCTCGCCCAGCCTTTCGGTGTTTATCCAGAAGCCGTCAAACTCCGGCTCTTTTAGCGTGACATCGTTGTGCGCGCCGTAAAAAGTCATACCGCCCTGAGTGGAGACGCCGATGAACCGTCCCTGTATGATGGCGTTCCTCACCAGATACGGCCCGGCAAGGAGGAGCATTATCGCGACCGCGGGCAGAGTTCTCGCGAGGGCCGGTCTCCACCTTCGGAACGACAGAAGTCCCCACAGGGGCAAAAGCAGGACCAGCAACTGAAATTGCGAGCGGCACAACATCAGCAACGCGCCGAGAACTCCCGCGGCAACGACATACCGGCGCCGAAAATCGATTTTCATCTGGTACAAAACGAGCGCCATCGCCACAAGCAACGGCACGGCAAGGGCCTCGCTCATAAGCACCGTGCTTCGGTGTATGAAATACGGATAGACCGCCGCAATCGCGCACGCCGCAAGGCCGACCCGTCTGTTGAATATTTTCGACGCGAGCAGACCGACGAGGGCTACCGTGATTACGTCCAGGCAAATCTGCACTATGCGTGCGGCGGCATAACTGTCTCCCAGGAGGCCGAAGACCCCCGCCAGAAACGCCGGATACAGCGGCGGCCAGAAAGACGTGGGCCGCTCGCCGTCAAATGAGTATCCCTTGCCTGCGAGTATGTTGCGCGCGCCTTCGCAGTAAATTCGCGCGTCCCACTGCGGCTGAACGTTCAGCCGCTCGAACGAGAGCGCGTATCCAATCCGCAAGAGCAGCGCCGCCGCGCAAATAAGCGCGAAAAGGAGCGCGTATTTTCTTCTAGGCCGGCGCATATTCCCTTTCCACGACCTCCGTCCTGCGCGCGGGTGCGGCGCGAGGGACAAATCTCGCGCGGAGAAGCGAGACATACATTTGCTCGTGCCGCCGAACCATCTCGTTCAGAGGAAACCTGTTCTCGACGTCAAACATTCCGGCCTTCCCGACGGCATTTCGCAACTGCTCGTCCCTGAGCAGCAGAACGATGTCGCGGGCAAGTTCTTCGGCGTTCTCGGGGTCGAACAGAAATCCGGTCAGCCCGTGCATAATCGCCTCGGTGCAGCCGCCGCGGTTCGTCGCAATTGCGGGCACGCCCGCGGCCATTGCCTCTATAAGGGCATTCGGGAATCCTTCGTGCAATGAAGGCAGCACAAACACGTCCATCATCCCGTGCAGCGCGGACACGTCGCGCGTTTCGCCGAAAAAGATGACGCGACGCTCGATGCCCAGATTGCGCACAAACCTTGCGAGCCGCTTCTTGTCGGGACCGTCGCCGACAAGAAGGAATTGAACCGTATTGAACCGCTGGAGGACGCGCCGCGCCGCGTACAGGAGTATCCGGTGGTTCTTGACGGGCTTAAGATTCGCGACCGTGCCGACCGTGACGCGATACGGCGACCAGTTCGGATGGCGCATCAGCGCTTCACGCGCGCCTTGCGAAGATCCCGGAACAACGCGCGGAATTTTTACTCCGTTGTAAATAATGCGTATCTTCTCGCGGGGTATCCCCTCGTCCTTCCGGAGATGCCCGGCGACGGCATGCGAGTTTGCGGTAACGATGTCGGCAAACCTCGCGGGCAGTCGGGCTGCGAATTTCCTTGCGCGGGTGTCCTCGAAGCCGAGGTCGCGCTTGGAGATTATCAGGTACGTGCCCGAGAGTCTGCTCACAAGCATCCCGAACAGGTTTGCGCTGAAGAGATAGGAATGGATGATCGGTATGCACTCGTCCCGAACGACGCGCGCGAGCCGGATGGCCTCGAATACGGCACGAAAATCGTAAATCCTGCGCAGGTTGAGAGACCGAACGGCGATGCCTGCCGAGATAAGTTCTTCCGCGAGGGCGCCGAGCGACATAAGACAGACGACGCGCGGTTCGAAGACGGTTCTGTCAATCGACGTAACAAGGTCGACGAGATGCCGCTGCGTGCCGCCTGTATCGAGTTTGTCGATGAGATAGAGGATTTTGATTCTTTTCATTTGATTGCATCCACGGATTATCCAAACCTGTGCAGTCGAAAAAACCGCCGGGAACTTACGTTGACATTCATTGGAAAAGCCGGTAAACCCTGATAATCAGGTTACACGGGGGCCGTGCGTGACCATATCCGCAATCTCGCGCCTGTGCTCAATGTCGGCGCGCTCGGCGCGTTCCTGTTTTTCCTCCCTGGCAACTTCAGCCATTCGCATAATGACGGCGACGAGAATCCAGAACTGGAAAACAACTTCGTTACTGTTCAGGCGCGAGCCGAACATATTTGCGACGACAAGGCCCGTCAGACCCGCAACAAAACCGAGTGAAGTCGCGCGGAAGAAGTTGTCCCGCGACCAGATAAAAACGTACATTCCCTTCCAGAAACATATCCCGAGAATCACAATAAAAAGCAACGCCGCCGGGATGCCCATTTCCGCGGCGTAAAGCAGATAAGTATTATGTGCATCGATGCCGTGTATGTTTCGAGGCAGGCCGTAATCGCGAATGTGCCACTGAAAATTATCGTATCCGACGCCGAGGAAGGGGTTGGCCTTTATCATAATGACGGCATGCTTCCAGACCGCCAGCCGGTTTTGCGTGCTGTAATCATACGTGCCGTCGGTCTGAACGGTGTTCCCCAGACGACCCACGAGAATCGAGGGAATGAGGTGCGGGAAACAGGCAAAGAAAATGACAACCGGCAACAGCACAAAGAAGAAGACCTTCCTGCTCCAGAGGAAAACGAACGCAATCAGGGACACGCCGAACGCTATCTGCGTCCCGCGCGAGAATGTAAGCCAGGCGGAGCGCCAGCACGCAAAGACGGGAATGAGGAGAAACCAGTAAGTCAATTTTCGCCAGCGCATCGCAAGAAACGCCAGCGGAAGGAAGGTGTAATAACAGAAAAACGCGCCGAGTTCGTTGGGTTGTCCGCAGATGACGCCTATGCGCGCCTTGTCGTAACTGCTGAACACGTTGTATGTGCCGCCCTTGTCAATATAATACTTCTTCAGCCCCAGAAACCCTACGAGCGCAGTTGTAATGCAGACGACAACCACAAGCCGCACGAGGGTCTTGCGGTCCCGAATACTGTTGACCACGATGTAGTAGATAATCATGGGCAACAGCCATTCTTTCATAAAGAAAATGGAGTCGAGCACGGTCTGCTCGCCGCTGTACAGTTCGCGGCGGAACAGAGAGACCAGCCCGAGCAGGCAGAATACGGCCAGGGGAATGTCGATTGAGCGGCGTTTGTAAAACCTTCTTTCAAACCGCAGGGTCTGTATCGCCCAGCCCAGCAGGAGGAAGAAAAAGAAGACATTGGTAGCGTTGAATCCCCTTATGGCGCCGCCGAAATCGCCGGGCAGTACCTTCTGGAAAGGCGCGAACACGCAGAATACCAGCATCAGGCGCTCGTGTTCCTCAATGCTGAACTTCATGCACAAAAGGACAAACATCACGCCTATAGCGAAGACGAGCAATTGCGGCAGGTGTACGTCCCTGTAGGGAGCAATTAACCCGGTGAGAAACAGCGCAACGGCGAAAACAAGCGCATACGTGCGCCACTCTTCGCCACGCTGAACCGGCTGCCGGAGCAGAATAACCTGGCTTGTGTCTCCCGCTTCCATTTCGGCCTTCTAGCCCCCTGTTCGCGTTAATTCTCTGAATAACTTCTGCATTGCCGTGACGCTCCGCTCGCGGCAGAACATCTTTTGCGCGCGCGCGCGTCCGTTCCTGGCGATTTCCCGGCGGAAATCCCCGTCGCCGAGCAGCGCGCACACGGCGTCCGCCAGCGAACGCGCATCCTTCGGCCTGACCAGCATTCCGGTTATCCGGTCGCGTATTATCTCGCGCGCCGGACCGACGTCCGTGGCGACGACGGCCGCGCCCGAAAGCATCCCCTCCACTATAGTTCGGCGATATCCTTCAGAAAGATGAGAGCAATCCACAAGGATACCCAGCCTCGCGAGAAACGCCGGCACATCGGCCTGCCAGGGCAGAAATTCCGTCTTTGAAGCGGCGCCGTTAGCCGCCGCTCTTTCGCGCAAACGTTCGAGATACCCCTCGTTTCCGGGCACATCCCTGCCCGCGACCAGGAAACGCGCGGCCGGAAACCGTTCCGCTATACGCGGCACGGCGTCGATGAAAAACTCGTGCCCCTTTCCGGGGATGAAATTGCTCATTATCCCGACGGTAACATCTCCGGCGTCAGCCCCATCGAGGCTCCTCCCCGGTGTCCGACCCCGGTCTGTACAAATATGCTCGAACGGGTCGTTGATTGCGCATATCCTCCTGCCTGCGACGGGCAGCCGCCTCCTGAAAAAGCGCGCTCCCGTCCTGCTGATACTCACAAGCCTTTTGCAGAACAAAGAAGCAATCCTCTCGACAAGTGCGGGCGGCCTTTGCGAGCGCAGATGACAGGTAACGGGCACGCCGGCGAGACACGCGCCAAAAAGCGCGGGCAGCCCGGCAAAGAGTTCGTTGTTCAGGTGCACCAGGACGATGCGGTGCCTGCGCAGAAAAGCCGCAAAGCGCGGCGCGAAAGCGAGACATCCGGCAAGATGCCGCAGCATTCTCAAATACCTCGTCACGCGAGCGCCCTCCGCCCGGTATTGCGGAACCGCCAGAAAACAATGCGGAACTCCCGCCTTGTCGAGCAGATGCGTTTCAGCCCCGGGATTCGTCAGAGCGACGGCGGTCCGCCGGTCTTCCCACTTCGGAGAGGAAAGCAGAGCCGCCAGCGACCGCATCGAGCCGCCGAAGCCGCCGCCCGACTCGACAAAAAGCACGCGCGCCCGTCGGCGTTTCACAACCGGTCCGTCAAGGGCGACGCCGACCCTGCCCGAACGCCGCAGCAGGCCGTCCAGAACGCCGCGCAAAATCGCGGTGATATGCGGGCGTCTGCGGCGCGCGGGAAGCGCCTTGCCGCGAAGCGCTTTCACAAGACTCCCCCGCACGTCAAAGAGCAGGAATATCGCCAGTGAACGCAGCAGCCGCGTATGCCTGCGATGGCGGAAAAACATTTTGATGTGGTTGCGCGTCCCGTAGTAAAGACGGTGCGGAGAGTCCTTCGGCATACTCAGCGCATTCTTGTGATACACGCTTGCGCCGGTCACGGTAACGACGCCGTAACCGGCGTCCTTGCAACGCAGCCCGTAGTCCAGGTCTTCAGCGAGGAAGTACAGCCCCTCATCCAAAAGCCCCACTCTCGTCACGACCTCGCGTTTTATCAGCATCGCACAGCCGGAAACGAAGTCGCTTCCGAGGACCGGCGGTGCGCTCTCCGGCGGTTCCGGTTTAATCTTGGTGGTGTATCCGCTGCGCGGGTGGAACCTCCAGCCCATATTGTCCACCGCGCCGGTGTCATAGTCGTAGATGGCCGGCGAAAGGACGCCGATATCCGGGCGGCTCTCCGCGACTCTTACGAGTTTGCCCAGAAAGTCCGGCGCTGCCGTAAGGTCGTTGTTCAAAAGAAGGGCATAGTCGTACCCGCGGCTGAAGGCGTATATGAGGCCGCGATTCATTGCGACATCGAAGCCGAAATTGTCCTCATTCTCAATGAAGGTCACCTGCGGGAATTCACGCTTCAGCCGCTCGATGGAACCGTCGGTCGAATGGTTGTCGATACCTATGATTTTGTAGTTCGAATAGTCCAGCCTGAGCAGCGTCTCGATACACTCGGCGGTGTCGGAGTAGTTGTTCCACGTCAGCACGAGCAGCGCCGCCGCCGGTTCCGCGGCGCGTTGCGTTGCGCGCGTGCGTTCCTTTGTTGCCTCGGTTACTTTCATCATTTACCCTGCGATTGCGGTTATCGATACAGGTAAACCGTGAACTCGGGACGGTGACTGTCACCGTTTGAAACTCATCGATACAGGAAAACCGTGAACTCGAACTTGAAATAATCGTGGCGAACGACGACCTTTTTCGTCAGAGACTTCATGCAGAACGATACGATTTCTTCCGGCTCAGTGTACGCAAGATAGTCCTCGCGGTAATCGACATACGAGGAGACGAAATTCGCCGCAACCGCCCTCGCGCACCCGTCGAACAGCCGTTTGAGCATTTGTTCCCTGAAGGCGCGGTTGTCACCGACGTCCAGCCCGAAAAGCCCCGAGGCAAGCACGTAGTCGAACCTCGCGGGAAAATGCGACGGCGGGGCCGTATTCAAATCGAAGCACTCGAAACGCGCTTCGGGAAAACGTTCCTTTGCGACGACAATGAACTCCGGCTGTGCGTCCACGCCCGTGTACCGCGCGACGATTTCATTTTCCTTCAGAAAACCGTACAGGTCTCCGAACCCGCAACCGGCGTCGAGAATGGAAGAGTCCGCAATATCGCCGACATCGCACAGCACCTCGAAGCGGCGCTTTTGTTTCTTCACGTCATTCCAGCCGACCGACTCGACACGCGGGCCGTGCTGCAGCCACTTCTTTTGATAAAAGGCCCGCGTAATCCGTTCGGGCGCCACCTTTTTAAGCATCTCGGACATTCCGCCCCCTGCCCCAATAAACCACCCCAGGGGTAGTTTTTCTGTGCCCCAAAGCCTTGTTTGGCAATATCTTACGCCTCCCAAAAACCACCCCTGGGGTAGTTTTTCGGGAGCAGTTCTTCTCCGACGCGGAAGACGCCCCTGCCGTCAACAATCCGGGGACCGGCCTCGCACATCTTCGCGCGAAGATCCCTGTCATCCATCAGTCGCTTTAACTCGCC
>JBDRIB010000042.1:0-4413 GCA_043816375.1 Planctomycetota bacterium
ACCATAGGACCGATTGCGGCTATTGAAAATGCCTTTCGAAAGGCGAGCACATTCGACATTCTCGGCCACAGACTCGAGGGTACGGGCCTGTGCCCCAGGTGCAGGGCCGCAAGCAGAAACGCCCGCAGAAAGGTCGGCAGGAAAGGCAAGTCGCACTGCAGACATTGACGGACGAAATCTCTTTTCAATTTCCGGCCGATTTGATTAGAATTCTCAGAGGAGCGCTTTCAAAAGCCCGTTGAGACAATCAACTGAAAGGAATCGACAGTGAACGAACGAACAGGAGTTGTAACGATGAAGGGGAACCCGCTGACGCTCGTCGGAAACGAGGTCGGCGCGGGAGATGCGGCGCCGGACTTTGAAGCGCTTACCGGCGACCTCGCGCCGTTCAGGTTTTCGGACATACGCGGGAAGGTCTGCGTGATTCTGTCCGTGCCCTCGCTGGATACTCCGGTCTGCGATATGGAGACGCGGAGATTCAACGAGGAAGCCGCGAAACTGGGGCCCGACGTTGAAATACTCGCTGTAAGTATGGACCTTCCCTTCGCGCAGAAGCGCTGGTGCGCCGCCGCGGGCATTGAGAATGTGCGGACGCTCTCGGACCATCGCGACGCTTCGTTCGGTATGGCGTACGGCGTTCTCGTCAGGGAACTGCGCCTGCTGGCAAGAGCGGTTTTTGTCGTTGACCGGGAAGGGATTGTTCAATACACTGAGATAGTGAAAGAAATCGCGGAAGAGCCGGACTATCAGGCGGTGCTGGATGCGGTGAGCAAACTGACGCGGCAATGAACTTGTTGCGAAAGGTGACTGTCACCATTACGGAGCGCAGACCCCGACTTGTCGGGGGCCAGCTCGTAGATGGTGACTGTCATCCTTTCGCGTTCCATTGGCGAGATACTCAATTTTAAGGAGACGAGAGATGACTGCAAAACTTCAAATCTACAAGTGCGATATATGCGGGAACATCGTTGAGTTGCTCCACGAAGGCGCGGATGCGCTGGTGTGCTGCGGCGAGCCGATGAAACTTTTTGAGGAGAACACGACCGACGCAGCCAAAGAAAAACACGTTCCCGTCATCGAGAAGGTCGAGGGCGGTTTCAAGGTGAAGGTCGGCAGTGTTCCTCACCCGATGGAAGAGAAACACCACATCGAATGGGTCGAGGTGATTGTCGGCGACAGGACCTGCCGTGTGTTCCTGAAGCCGGGAAGCAAGCCCGAAGCCGTTTTCAAGATTGACGCGGACAAAGTCACGGCCCGCGAGTATTGCAATGTGCACGGGCTGTGGAAAGGCTAAGCGCATTCAGCAACTGTATGCAGGAAACTACCTCTATTACAACGTATTCAGACAAGGAGCCGGAAATGAACCTGAAAGATTCCCGGACTGAAAAAAATCTTCTGACGGCGTTTGCCGGTGAGTCGCAGGCGCGGAACCGCTACACATATTTCGCAAGCAAAGCCCAAAAGGAAGGTATGGTTCAGATTGCGAACGTCTTTGCCGAAACGGCCGACCAGGAAAAGGAACACGCCAAGCGCCTTTTCAAATTCCTGGAGGGGGGCGAGGTCGAAATCAGCGCCGCGTTCCCGGCCGGAGTCATCGGCGGCACCGCCGAAAACCTGAAAGCCGCCGCCGCCGGTGAGAAGTATGAATGGACCGCTATGTATCCCGGTTTTGCAAAGACCGCCCGGGAGGAAGGTTTTGACGTTATCGCGGACGCCTTTGACGCAATCGCCGTTGCGGAGAAGCAGCACGAAAAACGTTACCTCGGTCTGCTCAAGAACATCGAGGCGGGTACGGTTTTCAAGAAAGACAAACCGGTTGTCTGGCGCTGCCTCAATTGCGGCTATCTCCATAAGGGGACCGAGGCGCCTGACCCGTGTCCGGCGTGTGACCACCCACAGGCCTACTTCGAGTTGCTGGCGGAGAACTGGTAACCGCCGGGGGGTCGGGTTTTTTATTGCTCTTTGATTGGATTGGCAAGGTGACAGTTACCAATCTACGAATCTCGGCGCAGGGGACTGTCCCCGAAGCGTCCCAGGACCGGTTCTATTCTACGCCCCGACTTTCGCATCGCAAAAGGATGACAGTCACCAATCTACGAATCTCACTCGCCAGGCTCACTCGATTCCGTAATTGGTGACGGTCACCTTTCGTGCTCCATTGGCAAGGCAATCAACAATAGCGACTGTCACCGCATTGACGTTCAGGGCCTCAGATGAAACGCCACTTATCAATGATATACATCGGGATTGCGCTCGTCCTCGCGTCGGGGCTGGCGTATTTCACGCACTATCTGATTTTCAGCGACCCGCATCACATCTTCATTTATCTTATCGGCGACATCGCGTTCATCCCGCTCGAAATCCTCGCAGTGGCCATCATCGTCGAGCGGCTGATGGCGCGGCATGAGAGGCGGCGGATAATGCGGAAGATGAATATGGTCATCGGCACGTTCTTCAGCGAACTCGGTACGCGCCTGCTCGGCCTCCTGACCGGGTGCATCGAGAACAAAGACGCGCTGCGTCCGTATCTCGCGATTGACAGCAAGTGGTCCGCGCGGAATTACAAATCATCGCTGTCCTTCGTGCGCGGGTTTGATTACGATGTGAACTTCGAGCAGTTCGATTTGAAATCGCTTGAAGAAACTCTCGCCGCGAAACGCGATATGCTGGTGATGCTGCTGGCCAACCCGAACCTGCTCGAGCACGAGCGATTCACGAATATGCTGTGGGCGATTTTTCATATGATGGAAGAACTGTCGGCCAGAGAATCGCTCGACGACCTGCCGCCGACGGACAGGGAACACCTCGCCGGCGACGTGCGGCGGGTCTATGCGCTGCTGACCGTCGAATGGCTGCTCTACTGCCGGCATCTGCAGGTGTCTTATCCGTACATATTTTCAATTATCGTGCGAACGCACCCGTTGCAGGAAAACCCGTCCGCCACCGTAAAGTAAACGTTCAAACCACCGACTGCGCGGAAAAATCCGCGAGTCCGGTGGTGAGGGAAAAATATCATTTACACGAAAGGAGAAAACGATGACAGTAAATTTCAACGCCGATGAAATCTTCGAGATGGCCGAACAGATTGAGCGAAACGGCGCAAGATTCTATCGTAGCGCGGCGGAGGGAATCGCGGACGAGCGTTCAAAGCAGTTGCTGCTCGACCTGGCGGCAATGGAAGACACGCACCTGAAGGTCTTCTCCCTGATGAGAAGCAGTCTGCCCCCGAAGGAGCGCCAGGAGACAACCTTCGACCCGCAGGGCGATGCGGCGCGGTACCTGCAGGCGATGGCCGACGGCAAAATCTTCGATATGAAGAAGGACCCGTCCGAAACGCTGACCGGAAAAGAGACGGCGAAAGATATCCTCCGCACGGCCATCGGACTGGAAAGGGATTCCATCGCCTTTTACGTGGGAATGAAGGAACTGGTGCCGGAGAATCTTGGCAAGGGCAAACTCGACGGGATTATCAAGCAGGAGATGAACCACGTCTCCGAGATAAGCAATGCGCTGGCGACTTTGAAATAATTGCTGAGGAAGACATTATGGATAATCGTTTCGAAGCGGTCAAGGTAAGCGAGCACGTTTACTGGGTGGGCGCGGTTGACCGGGATATCCGCGATTTTCACGGATACAACACAAACCGAGGGTCAACTTACAACGCCTATCTGGTAGTAGCGGACAAAATCACGCTGATTGATACCGTCAAGGCGCCGTTCCGGGATGAGATGCTTTCCCGCATCGCTTCGGTGGTGGAACCGGGAAAGATTGATTACATCATCTCGAACCACTCCGAGATGGACCACTCCGGCTCCCTGCCCGAGGTGATAGAGATTGTAAAGCCGGAAAAAGTCTTCGCGTCCGTTATGGGAGCAAAGGCGCTGTCCGGGCATTTCCATATGGAACGTGATATCGTCGCCGTGGAGGACGGCGGCAGTCTGAACCTGGGCGGCCTGAACCTGTCGTTTATGGAAACCCGCATGCTCCACTGGCCCGACAGTATGTTCACCTATCTGGCGGAGGACAGGCTGCTCTTCTCGCAGGATGCGTTCGGTATGCACCTGGCCGCGAGCGAAAGATACGCCGACGAGATTGACCCTGAAATACTGGAAGAGGAGGCGCTGAGATATTTCGCGAATATCCTTACGCCGTACTCGTCCCTGATTCTGCAACTTCTGGAAAAGGTAGCCGGTCTCGATATCGCAATCGACATCATTGCACCCGACCACGGGCCAATCTGGCGGAAAGACATAAACAGGATACTGGAACTTTATGCGCGCTTTGCCGCCCAGAAGCCGACAAGGAAGGCCGTCGTCGTTTACGACACGATGTGGCACAGCACGGAAACAATGGCCCGGGCCATCGAAGATGGACTGCGGGAAGGCGGAGCACAGCCCAAACTTATGCCGCTGA
>JBDRIB010000043.1:0-6311 GCA_043816375.1 Planctomycetota bacterium
CCGCAAGCATAGCGACTGCGAATATCCTCTTAGACATAACTTTCCTCCTTAACATACGGTGACAGTCACCAATCTACGAATCTCGCAGGGGGACTGTCCCCCTGGCCGTAAAGACCGAGCCTTTACGGCTCGGGCGGGCAAGCCCCGATGAGGCGAAGGCCGAAATCGGGGCGCCGCGGACTGTCCCCCGAGGACCCTAGGATCTGTTCTATTCTACGAGTGCAATACGAGTGCAAAAGGATGACAGTCACCAATCTACGAGTCTCGGTCGCAGCGCTCCCTCAACTCCGTAATTGGTGACAGTCACCTTTTGCGTTACAGTCACCTTTTGCGTTGTAAATAGAACAGGTCCGCCGTAATTGGTGACAGTCACCGTAACGTGCTACGGTATTTCGACCCCGGTGAGGTCTTTGCCTTCCCTGACCTCGATTTCTATCGGCTTTAACTCCGAAGTGTCGCCGAAGGAGTATTCGTCCGGGTCGAAGCAGTAAACCTTGTATTTGCCGGGCGCTGCATCGAGTTCGAACGTGCCGTCGGACTTTACCTTTGTGCTGGAGAATACAGGCCCGTGGAGTAAAATGAACTTCTCGGAACCCGACTCGGGTTTGTAGTCTTTGACTTTTCCCGAGACCTTCTGCGTCTTCTCGGGGAACTTGAGTTCGATTCCCTTTACCGGCACTCCTTCCCTGACCTCGATTTCGACGAGGTAGGACGAGAAAAGCGTCTCGTCGGCAATGGGCAGCGCGGCGATTATGTATTTTCCCGGCGGGATATTATCGAGTTCAAACTTCTCGCCGGGCTTCAAGCCCTGTTTCATTGCAACAGGCATAAAGAACATCCCGAGGATGCCTCTCTCCGGGTTGAGGAGCATCACACCGCAGGGTTTCTTGTATTCCGCCGAGACGGTGCCCTCAAGGGTCGTGGTTTGTGCAATTCTTATTTTCAGTTTTTCAGTCTTATCGGCCTCGATGTTTGCCTTCCATATCTGCCCGATGCCGACCCAGCCGGGGCCGGTGCCGCGTATGGAAACCATATACGCGCCCGGGATGAGGTGCTCCGCACGGCATTTGCCATTTTCGTCGGTGGTAAAGGACTCGGGCGAGCCGTCCGCGCGGAAGAACCGGTAAGATTCTCCCGCAGACATAAGGGAAAAGTTTTCCTGTGGGACTACGACCAGTTCCGTCCCGGCGGCGGGCTTGCCCTCGTGGTCCACAAGTTCAATCTCGAGCGCGCCGAGTGCCTGCAGTTGAAGTGCAATGTCGGTCTTCTTGCCGGGCTCGATTTCGAAATCCTTCTCAACAAGTGGCCTGTCGTCCATGCCAAGAACGGTTATGCTCCACCCGCCTTCCCGGACGTTCGGCATATTGAAGCGGCCCTTCCTGTCGAGACGCAATACTGTCGGCATTTCGCCGTAGCCGTATCTGCCGCCACGGTCCGAACGGTGGAGCAGGGCGCAGAAAATCTCGGACATCGGCATAGATGCGTCGGGCCTGATTGTGCCTGCAAGAGCGCCGTCGCGGAATTTCTTTATCTCGATGGTTATCTGTTTCTTCTCGCCCGGTTTGAACTCTGCTTCAACTTCGCTGCTGTGGTAATCCTGGGCCGAAGCGGAGATGGTTGCCTTGCCCGCCCTTATGTTGCGGATTGTCTGGACTTCCGGTTCACCTTCCCGCAGCGGGCGGGGGCTGCTATCGCTTTCGACCTGAATGATCTGTCGTTCGCCGGAATCGCTCTTCAGGTAAGCATTCGCGCGCGGAACAGGCTGTTTTGTGTCGTCGTCGATAATTTTGACTTCCGCCGTGGCTTCTTTCTCAAGAATGATTTCTATTTTTCCGGTTTCTCCTTTCTTGAGCGTCACGGTCTTTTGTCCACTCACGACGTAGCCGTCCTTCACGGCAATGACCGCGATGTCGCCTTCCGGCAGGCCGGCGACCTTTGCCGCGCCCTTGTCGTTTGTGTCGGCGATTCCCGGCAGGTTCGGATTCCCCTCTTGAGGAGGTACAGGCTCTTCGCCGGGCACGGGCTCTTCGCCGGGAGGGACCGCTTCGAGCACTTCTATGTCTTCGTCCTCGTCTGCGAATATCTGGCTCATTCTGTAATACTTGTAGCCGTCCTCCACGGCGCGGGTGATTACCTTCGCGCCGTGGACGGGCTTGCCCTCGGCGTCCCTGACGACGACTTCGAGTTCGAGTCCCCTGTCCAGTTTGATTGGTTCCTTAATCTCCCACGACTCGCCGGGCTTGACCTCGTGTTCTTCGGTTTCGACGGGTTTATACCCGGCCACATATATTTTGAGCGTTACGTGCCCGCTATCTAGTTCTCCGAAGAGCAGGTAACCGTCCGCATCCGTTGCGGGTGGGTCACCCCATCTCTCCTCGCCGAAGGTTCGACTATACGTCCTGTCGTCCTGGCGCGCTTTCATTTCAATGACAACGCGCGTGTTTGCAAGCGGCTTGCCGTCGGGGTTGAGCAGTCTGCATTTGAAGCCCTTGCCCTTGCCGGCTTCTTCTTTCCGGACCATCTTGACTTTCACCTCGGTTGTTTTCCCGGAGGCAACGTCAATGGTCTGTGGCTCTGTCTCCTGCTTCATCTGCCATTTCCCGACATAGACCTGGTGGCTGCCCGGCGGAATGCCTTTGATTTCAAAGCGGCCATTCTCGTCTGTAGTCGCGTTGTTTTCGCCTACGTTGACATTGGCGTCCGGAACGGGTACATCTTTATTACTTGCATCGACTACGACGCCTTTGATAGTGCCCGCCAGAACGAAGCGCAGCGGGATAACGTACTTGCCGCTCTGGAATTTCAATTCGCGGGATTTGATGGTCGCGTATCCATCCGTTCTCGCTTCGATTGACACAATTCCCCTGTCGAACGGTTCCAGACTGAACGTCCCGTCCTCCGCTGTCTTCCCGCTCTTTTCGATGTTTACGGGTGCGGTGTAAGGTTTGTCGGGGTCGTACGGCTGTGAGATTTTAACGGCAATGGTGAGCGTTTTGTCTTTGAGCGGCGCGCCTTTTTCGTCCGTGCAGACGAAGACGAAGCGGAGCATATCCATCTGTTTCAGGACGGTTGTCGCTGCGGCGGCGACTTCCGGGTCGGGGTTTTTCAGCGCGTTCTCGAGTTCTTCGCGGGCGTCTTCGCCGATGTCGAGCAGCGCGTCTTGCGCGGCCTTGCGTTCCTCGAATTCACCCGAGCCGAGTTGCTCAATCAGTTTCTCAATCTTCGCCTGAAGAGCCTTCTCGGCGTCGGCCGTTGCGTCTTCCTGCGCTCCGATATGGTGCGGCAAGGCGGCAAAAAACGCCGCAAGCAGAGCGACTGCGAATATCTTTTTATACATGACTTCTCTCCTTAATATGTGGTGATAATCACCAATCTACGCCCCGATTTTCGTGTTGCAAAAGGGTGACAGTCACTAATCTACGAATCTCCCCCGACAAGTCGGGGTCGATTCCGTAATTAGTGACAGTCACCTTTTTCGTTGTCCCCCGAGGCATTCCAGGACCGGTTCTATTCTACGAGTGCAAAAGGATGACAGTCACCAATCTACGAGTCTCGGTCGCAGCGCTCCCTCAACTCCGTAATTGGTGACAGTCACCTTTTGCGTTGTAAATAGAACCGGTCTGCCGTAATTGGTGACAGTCACCGCTCGGAAAATAAGAACAGTTCTTGTTTTTTGGTGACGGGCGAAACGGGACTATTTCTTGCGCGCGCGCTTGCGCGGGTCCAACTCCAACGGCCCGTAAGTTTCTTCGTATTTCTTTATTGACTGCGTCAGGCCGGTCAGCAGTCTCTTGGCGTTGTAGTAATTGAGGTAGATGCGCGCCTTCAGGCGCACGGTGTGCTTGATTTCGCGGTGCATCAGACCGAAGTCAAGCGCGATTTCTTCGGGCGAGCCCGTGACGGAGAAGAAGTTGGAGTAGGTCTCCGTACAGTCCGTCTCGTCGATGTTGATGCGCTGTCTGATATCCTGCGGCTGCATTTCCCGGCGGTTGTCGGCGGTCATAATGGACTCCTGTTTGTTGCCTGTGTGTTTGCATTCCCGTACAGCGGGGAATTATAGAAGGTGAAAGGCAAAAGGTCAAAGAACTTCATCTCGCCGGGCGGCGTCTCCGAATTTTCTGGTGACATCCGGTAAGGGAATGGTGTATAATGGAGATTCGATTCCATATCCAGGCGGGTGAAATGTGTCGAAGCAGCAAGCAGGGGGGGGTCTGCCGAAAAAAAGCGGACACGCCTCTGCTTCCCGGGGGAGTGATTCCATATACAAAATGGCCGGCAAGGATTACTATTACATTCTGGGTGTTTCAAGGAACGCGAGCGCCGATGAAATAAAGAAGGCGTACCGCAAGACCGCGCTCAAGCATCACCCGGACCGAAACCCCGGCAACCCGGGCTCGGAGCAGAAATTCAAAGACGCGGCCGAGGCATACGAGGTTCTGAGCGATTCCAACAAGCGCCGTCGATACGACACTTACGGCGAGGAAGGCCTGCGCGGCTATCATCACGGCTTCACGTCGTTTGAAGATGTTTTCTCGGCGTTCAGCGACATTTTCGGCGACCTGTTCGGCACGCGCCGCGCGCGCAGGGGACCCGTAAGGGGCCAGAGCCTTCACTGCGAACTGGATATCGAACTCGAAGACGTAATAGAGGGCGTGGAAAGAACGGTTAACTTCGACCGCCCGGAGATTTGTCCCCGCTGTTCGGGTATCGGCGGCTCCAAACAGGAGTCGTGCGGCACCTGCGGCGGGCACGGGCAGGTCGTGCACAGGCAGGGGTTTTTCCAGGTGCAGGTCGTCTGTCCTGCGTGCGGCGGCACCGGAAGGATAATCAAAAAGCCCTGCACTCAGTGCCGCGGAAGCGGCAGGGTAAGGGTCAGGCGCGAGATTCGCGTCAGGATACCACAGGGCATCGAAGACGGCACTCGCCTCAAGGTCGCCGGCGAAGGCGAACCCGGCCCCAACGGCGGGCCGCCGGGCGACCTCTTCGTGCAAGTGCGGCTGAAGGAACATATCTACTTCGAGCGTATCGGCGAACACGTCGCCTGCGAGTTGCCCATTACGATGGCCCAGGCCACGCTCGGCGCGGAAATCGAGGTCCCAACCCTCGACGGCCCCGCCAGCCTTGCAGTCCCGCGCGGCACCCAGACCGGAGACGTGCTTAAACTCAAGGGGAAAGGCCTGCCCCCACTGCACGGGACGAAGCGCGGCGACGAACTCGTCAGGATATACGTGGAAGTCCCGAGAAAACTGTCCGCCGAACAGGAGCGCCTGATAAGGGAGTACGCGCAGACCGAAGATGCAAAAGTTACTCCGCGCAAACGCGGAATACTTTCCCGATTCAAGAATCTGTTCGAATGAGTCTCAAGGGCGACAATGAGCGATAAACCCGATACTGAACCCGGAGAACCGCCGCGCCCGGATGAGCGAACGGGCGACGAAGACATTGAAATCCCCGTTCAGCCGGAGGCGCAGCCCGTACGGGAAGAGGCTGCGGAGAAGGTTGACATTTCCGAACTCGGCGAAGATGACATAAGGGAGGCCGTGCAAAAGGCCGGGGAGCGCGACAGGCTTTACGACAGGTTTCTCCGCGCCCGGGCGGAACTCGAGAACTTCCGCAAGCGCGCCCTGCGCGAGCAGGAGACGGCCAGCGACATCGCCGTTATGGACCTCGTGCGCCTGGTGCTGCCGGTGCTGGACAACTTCGACCGCGCTCTGGACAGCGCAAGCGACCACAAGAAATTCAAGGCGTTTCACAAGGGCATCGCGCTGATTGAGCAGCATCTCTACAAGGCGCTCGAAGAGGGCGGCGTCGAACGCATCGAGGCCGTCGGAAAGCACTTCGACCCGAACTTCCACGAGGCCGTGACGATGGAGGATAACAAGGACAAGCCCGACGGAACCGTTCTTGAAGAATTGCAGAAAGGATACGTATACAGGGGCAGGGTCCTGCGCCCGGCAAAGGTAAGAATATCCAGGAAACCGTGAGGGAGCGAAAGAACAGATATGCCGACATACGAATACGAATGCGAAGCATGCGGTCATAAACTTGAAAAGATGCAGAAGTTCTCCGACCGGCCGCTCACGACCTGTCCCAAATGCAAGAAGCGCAGACTGCGGCGGCTTATTGGAACCGGCGGCGGGATAATCTTCAAGGGCTCCGGTTTCTACGAAACCGATTACAAGAGGAAGGGCGAGGCGGCCTCGAAGGGCGACGCGGCCTCGAAGAGCAAGGCGGCCTCGAAAGGCGAGGCGGCCTGCGAGACCTGCCAGCACAAGAAAAACTGCGAAAGTTAGACTAGTACCGACGGGTCC
>JBDRIB010000044.1:0-9046 GCA_043816375.1 Planctomycetota bacterium
TGCAAGTAACCTGTGTTCGCTTTCGGGCTTTTTATTGCTTTTTGACTGGATAAAGAAATACCTAGCAAGGCAACATTTATCCGCCCCCCTGGCCCCGACCCATCGGGGCTCGGGCGGGCAGGCGGAGTCACCAATCTACGAAGAAACGCTTACTACGAAAGGATGACAGTCACCATCTACGAGCTGGCCCCGATAAATCGGGGCTACGCTCCGTAATGGTGACAGTCACCTTTCGTGTTTTCTACGCCTCGGCAAAAGGATGACAGTCACTAATCTACGAATCTCCCCCGACAAAGTCGGGGTCGATTCCGTAATTAGTGACAGTCACCTTTTGCTCCGTAATTAGAACAGGTCCGCCGTAATTGGTGACAGTCACCTTTTGCGTTCTGTCAGTGGAAGAGTTCAAGAATCGTTCTTGCGAAGTCGGTTGCCGCAAGCGGCCGCCCGGCCGGGACGGGCAACGGGACTTCGCTGACGAGGACGGCCATCTCGTCAATGTTGTCGCTTACGAGACCGTGCGAGCCTTTTACGAGCGACGCGTCGGTCGGGATACATCTGCGTTCGCGGTCGAGGAACAACTCGACCGGGTCGTAGCCGGGTTTGCGGTGGATGTCCACCGTGTACGCGAAGTCCGGCGCCCTGTCTTCCTCGAACCACCAGTAGTAGGAAAACCAGCGGTCCTTTGCGGCCAGGGCGACCAAATCGCCTGAATTCGCGTGGTCGAGGCCGCGCTGTTCTTTTTCCGCCCCTGACAGAACCTCATCGACGCCGTCCGTCGCGCGCAGAACGCCCGCGATTTCTTCCAGGCGCGTTTTGTCGTTCACGAAGACGTGCGCGACCTGGTGGTCCGCCATAGCGAACGCCGCGCTGTTCCCTGTATCGAGATATTCCCTGTCGGCGACGGTTCGCACGTCGATGAAGCCGTTCTTCCTGAGCACGCGATTGAGCGCTACGTCGCCGCGCACGGGCGAAAAGGAGTATTCGGAGATGACGATGAGTTTCGCGCCATTGGCATTTGCGCGTTTTCTCAAATCGCCGATTACCTCGTCGATGGCCGAGACGTCTTTAAGCGTCAAGTCCGCGTCAGGCCCGTATTTCTGTGACGAGTAGTCGAGTTGCGGCAGATAGGTGAGCGTGAGCGCGGGGCTGTATTTTTCGAGCACGCGTATCGTCACGGCGGCAATCCACCTGCTCGACTCGATTGCCGACATCGGTCCCCAGTAGTTGTGCAGCGGGAACGGGCCGAGTGCCGCCTCGCATTCGTCGTAAAGGCCTCGCGGTTTGCTGTAGCACGATGGTATCGTCTCTCCCTTTGCCGTGTGTACCGGCGCGACGTTCATATAGATATCCGCCGTGGAATAAAGCGTGTTCCACCAGAAGAGCGCCGCCGTGGTCAGTTTGTCGTTCTTCTCGCGGAGCATATCCCAGATGCGAGGCCGGTTAACCAGGCGCGCGGAGTGCTGCCAGAACTCGGCCTTTGCCGTATCGCGGAAGTAATAACCGTTTGAGACGACACCGTGTTCCGACGGTGCGAGCCCCGTGGTCAGCGTCGCCTGCATCGTGCAGGTCACTGCGGGCAGGACCGGTTTGAGCGGAACGAATGTGCCGCTTTCGGCCATTGAGAAAATATTCGGGCAGCGGGCGGAATCGCGGACCATTCGCGGCGAGAGGCCTGCGACTATTGCGACGAGAATTCTGTCCATGGCTTGCGGTATTCTTCGGGATAGATATATGCTTCCTGGTAAAGTTTTTTGAGCAGTTCTTCGCGTCGGCGGTATTGTTCTTCCGCGACGATTCGGTTTTTGATGAACTCCTGCGCCTCTTTGAACGAGAGCGTATGCTGCAGTTTGCATCCTTCCAGTTTCAGTATGTAGAAACTCACTTCGCCGTTCTCTTTTTCCTCACCTTGAATAACGCCGCTTACGTCGCCTGTTTTTCGTTCCTCGGCGAACAGGAAGTCGGCAAGAAATTCCTTCAGGTCATCCTTTTTGAACCACTCCCCTTTGTCGGCGGTCTTGCGCAGGCCGCCTTCTTTGTGCCAGGGGCTGCCGGATTCTTCGGTCGCGATTTTTACGAAGTCTTCTCCGCCGGCGATGCGCTCCGTGATTTCTATGGCGAATTTTTTCGCCTCTTCCTTGTCTTTGAATTCCCTGTAGTTCGGCGGTTTGCCTTCATTTTCGCTCGGCGCGTAGATAATCTCGATTTCGCGGAACTTCGCCGTCGCAGGCAGTATCCATTCGCCCTTGTGGGCGTTGTAGTATTCCTTTATCTTTTTGGGCGTGACGAAGATGGATTGAACCAGGGTTTTCCTCTCGATGACGGCCTGGATTTTCTGCTCGCGGATGAAGGCCCCGCGCACGTCGTCGAGAGTCAAACCTTCGTTCGTCAGCATTCGCAGCGGAAAGACCGCCTGAACGAGTTCGCTTTCCCCGCCGTATTCTTCCACCTTTTTCTCGATTAGTTGGTCCAGTTTTTTTTCGTCGATTTGGATTTGCTCGCGGTCGGCGAGTTGGGCGAGCAGGCGTTCCCGGATGAGTTGATGCACGACGTGGTTGACGAGTTCCCCCTTGTTGACCTCCTGGTCCTGCGGCATAGTCAGCAGAATCCTGTTCAGGTTATCGTTGATTTCGGAATAAGTTATGCGTTCTTCGTTGACTATGACCTCGATGCCTTCTATGTAGGCGCGCGTTTTATCCTCCGGTTCCTGGGAACGCAGGGTCGGCGCGACTGTGAGAACCGCGCACAGGAAGAACGTGGCGACGAACATCTTTTTCATATCAAAACTCCGATGAGCAGAATTCTTCGACCGGATTACGGTTCGCAGCGCAGCCGCTTTCGTGAGGTCGATTATATGCCGGGCGATTATGTTTGCAACCACTTTTTGAGCAGCGCAAGCGCGGCACCGGGCGCGGCCTGTGAAGCCGGGAGAGGGATGCGAATGTTTTTCGGGTCAACAAGGCGCACCTTTTTCCCCAGCGGCTTGAATATCGGCGCCGCCCTTTCGTGAGAGATGACCTGCATTGTTATCGACCTGTCCTGCAGCGCTATCCTGGCGATGCCGGCTCGCGCGGCGGCGAAGCGGAGTTCGCCTTCCTCGATGAGGGTCTTTACCGGCCCGGGCAGCGGGCCGTACCGGTCGCGCAGTTCCTCGCGCAAGTCGTCGAGAACGTCGCTACTGCGGGCGGCGCTGATGCGGCGATACACGCGCAGGCGCTGCTCACGCGCAGGGATGTATGATTCCGGTATCTCCGCATCCAGGCCCAGTTGGATGGTGACGGGGAAGGGTTCCTCGATTTCGATATCCTTCAGTTCGTCAACGCTCGCTTTCAGCAGACGGCAGAAGAGGTCGTAGCCGACGGCGGTGATGTGTCCGTGCTGTTCGGGACCGAGAATGTTCCCCGCGCCGCGAATCTCGAGGTCGCGCATTGCAATTTTGAAGCCCGAACCCAGTTCGTTGAACTCCTCGATTGCGCGCAGACGCTTTTCGGCCACCTTGCTCAGCGGCAGGTGAGGCTGCACCAGGAGGTAGGCGAATGCCCGGTGCTTGTAACGTCCGACACGGCCGCGCAACTGGTGCAAATCGGCCAGTCCGTACATATGCGCGTCATCGATGACTATCGTGTTGACGTTTGGTATGTCCAGGCCTGATTCGATGATGGTCGTGCAGACGAGCACGTCGAATTTTTTCTCGACGAAGTCAACCATTCTCTTCTCAAGCAGGTGCTCCGACATCTGTCCGTGCGCGATGCCGACCGTCGCCTCGGGGACGATGGTCTGGAGGCGGTCGGCGACGCGTTCGATGTCGAAGACGCGATTGTGCACGAAGAAGACCTGGCCGTCGCGGTTGAGTTCTCTCAGGACGGCCTCGCGGATGAGTTTCGGGTCGTAGCGGCAGATGGTTGTGGCGATGGCCAGTCTGTCCTTGGGCGGCGTCGTGAGCGACGAGATATCCCGCAGGCCCAGCAGCGCCATATGCAGGGTGCGCGGTATTGGAGTCGCCGTGAGCGTGAGAATATCGACAATCGCGCGCAGGCGCTTCAATCGTTCCTTGTGCTCAACGCCGAACCGCTGCTCCTCGTCGATGATGAGCAGGCCGAGGTCTTTGAATGCCACGTCGTCCGAAAGCAGCCGGTGTGTGCCGATGAGTATGTCGGTGCGGCCTTCGGCTGCGCTCTTGAGCGTCTCGCGCTGTTCTCCGGGCGTTTTGAAGCGGCTTATAACATCGATGATGACGGGGAAGTCGGCCATTCGTTCTGAGAAGGTTTTGTAATGCTGCTGCGCCAGGATGGTGGTGGGAACGAGGACGGCGACCTGGCGGCCACTCAGGACCGCCTTGAAGGCCGCGCGCATCGCAATTTCGGTCTTTCCGTATCCGACGTCGCCGCAGATGAGCCTGTCGGTCGGGCGAGGCTTCTGCATATCCTGTTTGACGAGTTCCGCGACTTCCAGCTGGTCCAGCGTTGCTTCATATATGAACGCCTCTTCAAACTCATGCTGCCACCTGTCGTCCGCGGGATAGGCAATTCCCTGTTTGGCGGCGCGTATCGCCTGTATCCGCAGCAATTCGGCGGCCATAGTCTTGACCGCCCTCTTCACACGCGCCTTGCGTGCAGACCAGTAGGCCGTGCCGAGCCGGTCGAGTCGCGGAATGAATCCCTTCACGCCGATGTATTTCTGGACCAGTTCGATATTCAAGATAGGCTCGTAAATCCTTGCGCTGTCGGCGTATTCTATGCAAAGATATTCGCTGGCGAGGCCGTCCTTTTCCATCTTCTCCACTCCCAGAAACCGCCCGATGCCGTGAACGAGGTGCACAACGTAGTCGTTCTTTTGGAGTTCAAGGAAATCATCCACAGGCACGGCGCGCGTGAACTTGCGCGAGGCGCGCGTCTGACGGTAGCGATTGAACAACTGGTGATAGGCGACGGCGAAGAGTCTTTCATCGTGCAGTTCAAACCCGTCGAAGAGGGTGCCCGACGTCAGCCGCACCTTGTCCCCGGCGGCGGCGAGTTCGGCTTCGAATAACTCCACAAATCGCGTGCGTTCGGCTTCGTTCAGGACGAAGACGACGACTTCGCGGCCTTTTTCGAGTATCCTTGCGAAGTCGTCCCGCACCTGTTCAAGTTTTCCTTCGAATCTCTGCAGGCTTCGGACGGGGAAATTAACCGATTCGGCATCGGCAAAGGGCAGCGGCGCGGTCTCGATTACGCTCAGTCTTTCGCAGGCGGCTTGCAGTTTGCGGTATGCGCGCGCGTGGGCAAGGTCGTCGTACATCTCGTCAAGTTGCTCCACCCTTTTAACTATCTGGTCGGATTTCACAAAGGCGACGGTTGCGTTATCCGGCAGATAGTCGAGCAATGTGAAGCCCTCGCCGGTCGGACGCGGGGAAAAGAAATCGGACGCGCGCAGAGAAAAGAGGCGGCATTTCCCCAGGCTTTCCCGCGAGCGCTGGGTTGCGGGGTCAAAGGTCCGGATAGATTCGAGCCTGTCGCCGAAGAAATCCAGCCGCACGGGCGAATCGATTGACGGCGGAAAGAGGTCGACAATGCCGCCGCGGACGCTGAACTGGCCCGGTATGGAAACGACGTCGGCGCGTTCAAGTTCATTTTTTTCGGCCCATTCGACTATTCCACGCATCCCCGACTCGCTTCCTGCGGCGAGGTCCAGCACGTTGCCCTCAATCTTTGTCGGCGACGGCAGCGGTTGAAGAAGCGACTGTATTGCTGCGACGACCATTCTTGCGCCGCCCCGCTCCCCCTGCCCGAGTCTCCAGACGGTCTGGAGGCGTTCGGAAAAAATCTCCGGGTCCGGGCGCGACTCTTCGCCCGGCAGTGATTCCCAGGCGGGAAATGAGAGGACACCTTCGGGCAGGACACTGCGGGTTTCCTGAAAAATTTGCTCTGCCTCGTCAAGGTGAGGGGTTATTGCCAGGAGGGGACCTTTGGAACGAAGCGATGTTGCGAGAAGGAAAACCGTCCCGGCGGAGCCGTACAATCCCCCCGCCTTCGCCCGCCGACCGCGGCCCATCTTTTTGCGGAGCAGGAGAAAGTTTTTCAGAGAGGAGAATTTTTCGGCCAGTGCTTTCATATCCGTGCGGACTTCATCGGTGATTGTATGAGAATTGATGGCGGTAAGTCAAGACATCGGGGGATAAGAGGCGTGATCGGCATAAAAAACCAGAACAACTGCTCGTGTCGGCATGCCTGGCCCTTCAATCCGTCATCGATCAGATGCTCTGGTTATTTTGCAGCAAATCGTTGTACGACCGGTGCCTAAACTGCTACATTCAGCGTTAAGGCGCTCAAGAGCGCGTATTATCAATGGCGAACCGCGGGAACGCAAGAGAAATCCGGGGAAAATCCGGCGATAGTGACTCGTGCTGTCATTAAAATAAAGGTAGGGCATGCCGGCCATCCCGAAATTCCCTGCCAGGCATAGCCCTACCCGACCTCAATAAAATAGTAGATAATTCCTGGGGTTTCTGGTTGCCCGTCTCAGGGGCATCCCGTCGCCCTGCTGCCGGATTTCATCCATTTCAGTCTTAATTTAGCATATGCGGTCAAGTTTGTCAAGTAAAAAGCCAAAAAAAATATGCCCTTTTCGGGCCTGTCTTACAGCGTGTCGCGCATATATTTAAACTTGCCCTTGGGATTCGCGAGCAATTTCGGGAGACTATACCTCGCCATGTCCTTCAGCCACTTCTCCTGTATTTCTTTCCAGACCGGCCTGACAGTGCAGGTTGAAGAGAATTCACAAATGTTCGGGTCCGCAAGACACGTATTCAGGTTCATCTGCCCCTCAATCGCTTCCATTATGCTGCGGAGATTGATTTTAGCAGGAGGAAGCATCAGGCTGTAACCCCCACCTCGCCCGCGATGGACCCTCACCAGACCAGCAACCGCCAGTTTCTTCATCACGTTGGTAAAATACGGCAGAGGCACTTTACGTGCGGCGGCCATCTCGGCCAGGGTGGTCCTGACATCCTGCGGCTTGGAGGCTATATACAATAGACCCCTTATTGCATAATCTACTGCTCTGTTGACTTGCACTGCTACAATCTCTCAATTTTACATTTAATCTTACATTTCCCACATTACTTATATATAACAAAATCTCCCTTTTCAAGTAAAAAACTTGCAGGAATCCAAATAAATATCCTCGCCTTCGCGGGCAATGACTCAGTTGCGGATAGGCAGGACGAGTTTTTTTTGGTTCTATGTTATTATTATTGCTCGATGAAATACGTGTAATATTAATCATATACATAATTGCCTGAAGAACACCTGAGTTTTACCGCCGACCGGATGTTTCCTCATTCCCGGTGGGTCAAGGAAGTCGAACTTCATTGTCAGCCAAAACAAATCGTAAAGTAAAGGAATCAGCCCCCCCTTGTTTTACAATTGTTGTTCACGGGTAACTGTTTTCGCACCCATATTCTACAAATCCTACCCACTTTCCTGAAGTACGTCCGACTTCAACCTTCGAGTTTTTTTTTCTTGAATTGAGAGGGCTAAACCGTATAATCCGTATCCTTTTTCGGTGTGCAACCATATAGAAGGCTGTTTCCAATCTCACGATGAATCTCGGAGAATGTTATGAAGGCTATTGTCTGTATGAAGCGCGTCCCCGACACGGAGGCAAAACTGAAAATACGGGGGACAGGAATAGAACGCGCCGGTTTCGAATACGTGATAAATCCCTACGATGAGTACGCCATCGAGCAGGCCATCCAGGTTAAGGAAAAAGTCGGCGGCGACAGCGAGGTCGTCATCCTCTCCATCGGCCCCAAAGAGACCGCCACGCAAATCCGCAAGGCTCTCAGCATGGGCGCGGACAGGGGCGTGCTTCTGACCGCCGACATCGACAACCTTGACGCCCAGGCCACCGCCGAGATACTTGCCACGGCGCTGAAAGAGATGGAATACGACATCATCTTCTTCGGCAAGCAGGGTGTCGACAACGACAACGCGTCGGTCGGAGTGCAGGTCGCGCAGCATCTCGGTCTGCCCGTCGTATCGACCATAGTCGAGTTTGAACTGAAGGACGGCGCAGTCGTCGTGGAACGCGAGGTCGAAGGAGCGAAGGAAGTAATCGAAGTCAAACTGCCCGCCGTCTTCACTGCGGAAAAGGGCCTGAATGAGCCGCGATATCCGAAACTTCCCGACATAATGAAGGCCAAGAAAAAGCCGCTGGAAGAAAAAGAAGCCCCGGCGATTGAGTCGAAAACGACTGTTGTCAAAATGGAATATCCCCCCGCCCGTCCCCCGGGCCGTATAGTCGGCAAGGGTGTCGAGGCGGTGCCGGAACTTGTGAAACTCCTGAAGGAAGAAGCAAAAGTAATATAGGCGACAGGTGACTGTCACCAATTATAGAATCGAGCGAGTCTGGCGAGCGAGATTTGTAGATTGGTGACTGTCACCGTAAGAATTGAGGTGCAACGATGGCAGATATTCTGATATACGTGGAGCAAAGGGGCGGCAATTTCCGCCGCGCAGGTTTGGAGGCGGTGCACAAGGGTAAAGAGATAGCGGCGGCGCTCGGGGGCCAGGCCGTCGCCCTGCTGGTCGGCGCAGGGCTTGGCGACAGGCCAAAAACGCTCGGTGAATACGGCGCCGACAGGGTTATGGTCGTTGACAATGAACTTTTGAAAGACTTTACCGTCTCCGCATACGGGAAGGTCGTGGCGGAGGTTGCGCAAAAGGTGAAACCAGCCGCCGTGTTCTGCGCCGCAACGGCGCAGGGCAAGGACCTTGCGGCGGCGGTAACCGCGCGTCTGAACACCGGCTGCGCCGGCGACTGCACTGAAGTGAGCGTCGAGGAAGGGAAACTCGCCGCGAAACGGCCTCTCTTCGCGGGCAAGACTTACGCCACCGTCCAGTTCAACGCGGAACCCGCGGTAATCTCGCTGAGGCCGAACGTGTTTCAGGTCTCCGACATCCAGGCCGGCAAGGAAGCCCCCGTTGAGGACGCCGGAGTCGGCATCAGCGCCGAGGATATAAAGGCAACGGTCAAGGAAGTCATCGAGACAGGCGGCGGCAAAGTCGAG
>JBDRIB010000045.1:0-8984 GCA_043816375.1 Planctomycetota bacterium
AAAACGCTGACCATCGCCATTACAATCTCACAGCCGCACGAACCCGACAAGCCTTACACCAAACCCGAGAAAGTCGAAAAGAGCGGGAAGATAGCAGAGGACGGAACGTTCAGTCTGGAGCCGCTCGACGGGGGAATTGTATCAATCGAAGCGAGGACAGATGAATATATGCCCATCAAATCCCGCCAACTGAGATTCCAGAGCGGCAAATACGTCATCCCGCTGCGTTTCGTGTTGGCAGGCACTATCAAAGGCGTCGTGGTCGATGCGGGTAATAAAGATGCCCTCGTTCCGGATGCCGAAGTCTACGTAGGCAATAACCACGCAACCACAGACGAGAAAGGCTGCTTTGAAATCAAAGGCCTTTCGCCGGTCAGCCACCACGTTTATGTCTTGAAATGGCAGATGATGCAGGAGACAGAGCCACAGACCATTGACGTTGCCTCCGGGAAGACAACCGAGGTGAAAATCAGGATGGTCCGGAGAAAGGGCTTCAAATGCAGACTGCTCAAACCCGACGGCAAGCCGCTTGCAAGCACGCGCGTTGTAATTGAAATGGAAGCGAGCAGAGACGACAGAACATACAGTCGTTCCTTCGGCGAGGAGAGATGGAGGGGTACCCAACCCGCAACGGATGCGGACGGTTACCTGCTCTTCGAGGAAATAGAGAGCGGGCACGTAACGCTCAAAATATATGTGGCCAAGTACAAACCCGTCGAAACCGAAGAGCACGAGGCCAAGCCCGGCGAGTCGTGGGAAATCAAGGAACCAATCAAACTGGACAGCGGACTCGAACTCGAAGTCGTCGTCAGGGACACCGCGGGCAAGCCCGTCCCCAGCGCGAAGGTAATCACCCGCGCCGTGAAGGACGGCCACAAGCATTACATGATGAGCCAGATATTCACTGACGTGGACGATAACGCAGAACTGGCCGAAGCGATCTTACCCCCTCCCCCTCCCGTCAAAGAGCCAGTACCCGGCGAAGAACCCGTACATCCTCAGGAGAAAAAGCCTAACCTGCCGGGAATGGCCGACACCGACGAGAAGGGCGTGGCAAAGGCCGCGGGTCTGCCTGAGGGCGATGTCGCGGTCATCGCCGTGAAGCCCGGCTACATCGTGAGCGAACAAAAGATCGTGACGCTCAAGAAAGGCGAGACAAAAAAAATAGAAATCACTCTTGAAAAAGAAGCCACGGCGAAGGTCAAAATTATCGACGCCGACACAAAACAGCCTGTTCCGCGTGCGTACACGTGCGCATACACAGAGAGAGATTTCGGTGAACAACCGGTCATTGATGTTGAAAGCGTGAGTAACTTTCGCCCGGTCAGGGAAGACGGACCTGCAACCTGGACAATCCGCGGCATCAGGGCGGGCAAGGTAACCATCTCCGCTTCGGCCGATGGTTACCACGACGGCACATTTGATACAGAGTTCAAACCGGGCGAGAAGAAACAGATAACCATCGAGATGAAGAAATTCCGCGACGGCGCTCTTGCAGGCACAATCAGGCCCGCCGCAACTATGCCGATGTCCGGGATTTTCTGCGCCCTCCTTTCCCGTTCGGACGTTAGCGTCAGATACGACTACGGCGAAATGCCGATAGTATTGCGTCTCGACAGAAAGGGCCGCTTCAATGTGCCGAACATCCGGGAAGGCCGGTGGGACATAACCGTTCTCGGCATGGACAACAGACCGCTTGTTGAGAAGGATTTCGAAATCGAGCCTGACAAGAAGACCGACATTGCACTTCAACTGCAGGCACTCGGCACGCTCGATATTGAACTTGTGGACCACGAAGGCAAACCGCTCGCCGGGGCCCAACTAGGCCTGACCGGCCCCGGCTCCACTGCGCCTTTCCTGGCGACCTCATCAACGAAGTTCTTTTATTTGGAATGGGGGAATATATTTGTCACGACTGACGAGGAAGGCAAGTGCAAATTTGAAAGTCTTCTTCCGGGTGTGTACAGACTCTCCAAGATAAGCCCCCTTCCTCAGCACATGGGTATATTTCTAATCCCGCTGATGTGGAAGGTGACCATCAAGGCGGACAAGACGGAAAAGGTGAAATTCCGTGTGCCCAAAACCACCACTATTGAAGGCACACTGACCGCCAGGCACGACAGGTTATGTACCGTTAGCGTGTTCAGGCAGGCTGCGACCTTCCTGGAAATGTTCATTATGCCGGTCGCAATACAGCGTAACGTAAAACCCGGCGCGAAGTTCAAGGTGGAAGGCGTCCCGCCGGGCAAACTCGTAATCGTCGCCGTGACCAAGGGCGACATGCTTGTCTCCTCCTATACGATGGAAATAGAGGTCAAGGAAGGGGTGCCCGTGAAAGGAATCGAACTGAAGTTCCCCGAGAAGACGCAGAAGATTTCAGGCAAACTCAAAGACTACAAAGGTAAGCCGAGTCCCGCTCCGGACGGGATCATCATATTCTATGGGCCTGCACTGGCAAGCGCGAAGGTAAACCCCGACGGCACATTCGAACTCGAGATGCCGCCCGGAAAATACAAGGTCCATCGCATCCATATCCGGGATGTTAAGAGCGGCGAGCAGCCCGCTCCAAAGCCGATTGAAATCACCATCGAGGAAGGCAAAGACCTGACAGGAATTGAAGTGCCGTAGTTCCGTGTAGCCGTGGAACCGTAGTTTCATCGGATATTGGATTGCGGATAATCCTGAGGTTGTTTGCCCTGCCCTTCGTTCTTCTGCCTTTGGAGCGAAGCCCCGACGTGTCGGGGACGCCTTTTGTCGGGGCTGCCTTGCCTTATTTTTCTTGACAAATCCCCGCCCCGCGCTATATTGCCCCAAAACGAGGGCACTTTCAAAACACGCGTATGAATCTTAAAGGCACTCACGTCATCTCAATCCGCGACTTCTCGCGCAAGGAAATCCTTTTTATTCTCGACTGCGCCCGCACTATGCACGAAAAACCCCGGCCGCACCTGATGGACGGCAAGGTTATGTCCTCACTCTTCTTCGAACCGTCCACGCGAACGCGGCTTTCCTTCGACTCCGCGATGAAGCGCCTCGGCGGGCACGTCGTCGATTTCGCCAGCCCCAAAGCAACCAGCATCTCAAAGGGCGAAACCCTGGCCGACACAATCCGAATGGTTGACGGCTACAGCGACATCATCGTTATGCGCCACCCGCTCGACGGCTCCGCGCGGCTGGCGTCCGAGGTATCGTGCGTGCCAATCATCAACGGCGGAGACGGCACAAACCAGCACCCGACCCAGACATTCCTCGACCTGTTCACGATTCGGGAATGCAAGGGCAGATTGAAGAAGTTGAAGGTCGGCTTCCTGGGCGATTTGAAATACGGCCGCACGGTTCATTCACTGGCCACGGCGCTGGCGATGTTCGAGACGGAAATATTCTTCGTCAGCACGGAATCGCTGAGAATGCCCGACTCGAACATCGAGGAACTTACCGATGCCGGCGTGAAATTTCACGAGATGACGGACATCCACAAAGTCATCGGGCGGCTGGACATACTCTACGTCACCAGGATACAGGCCGAGCGCTTCGCCGACCCGGTCGAATACGAGAAAGTAAAAGGCGCCTACGTGGTCGATATGGATTTGCTGTCCGCGGCGAAGAAGGACCTGAAGGTGATGCACCCGCTGCCGCGTGTTGACGAGATAGACACCGAGGTGGACTCAAGCGAGTACGCGGTCTATTTCGACCAGGCGCGCAACGGAATCCCGATACGACAGGCGCTCCTGGCACTCGTCGCAGGCGCAATGTAGAAGCAGAAGGTGACTGTCACCAATTACGGCCCCGACAGTCATATTGAAATAATGCGAAAGTCGGGGCGTAGATTGGTGACTGTCACCGTTTCGCACGAACTTTAAACCCCGAACCCACTTATGGCTGAAAAACGAGAACTGAAAGTCAGCGCCATCAAGGAAGGCACGGTAATCGACCACCTGCCCTGCGAGAACGCGTTTCGAATCGTCCAGGTGCTCGAACTGGAGCGCTTCGACAACGTGATGCTTATCGGGCTGAACCTGGAAAGCCGCAAGATGGGCCAAAAGAGCATCATCAAGGTCGCAGGACGCTTCTTCACACAGGCCGAAATCGACAAAATCTCCCTGCTCGCGCCCGACGCCGTAATCAACATCATCAAGGATTACCAGGTAAAAGAAAAGATCCGCCCCAAAATCCCCGACCTCATCGAAAACATCGTCAAGTGCGCCAACGCCAACTGCATTACCAACCACGACAAAGTCACCTCCAAGTTCCACGTCGTGGAGCGCAAGCCCCTCAAACTCCGCTGCCACTACTGCGAGCGCACGATAAGGGAGCAGGACATCGCTCTCCCGTGAGCAACAGAAACCGGAGGGTAGACGGTTATACGTTTCTACGCCTTCTTTATGCCTGCATGTATACCGTGCCCATACAATAACTTACCCGAACCGTGAACTAAAGGGGTCAGACCCCTTTAGTTCACGGTTCGGATTTCAGTTGAAGGGGAGGCGAACTGCCGGTATACTTACCAACTTAATTCGCCAATGCGCATTTAATATCCGGGCGACATACTTTGATTTAAGGAGAAACGATATGCATTCGCGAAACAGGATGAATGCAATATGCAGGATGGTAGTCGTCGTGCTGGCGGGCCTTTTTCTTCTCGGAGCATCCAGTTGCAATGACGGCCCCCCAACGCGCAACGGCGAAACTCCGAACTGGCCGAAGGAAAAAGTCATCGCTAAACTGAACGCGAACAACTCGCAAATAACCTCGATATTCTGCTACAACGCGGTCACGATAACCAATGAGCGGTTCCCGCGAGGCCAGTCGGGCCACGCCTATATCGTATACAAGCGGCCGGACAAACTCCTGCTCATCTTCTATGTGGCCGGCCAAAGGGTATTCCTTATGAAGACGGACGGGGAAAACGTTGATATAGCCGACTTCGAAGAAAGGAAGGGCCGCACGGCAACCGTGGCGAACCTTGAAAGGTTCAACGCCCTGGCCGGCTTCCAGCCGGATTTCCTCACGGCCGCGATGGGACTTGAGATAATCGAACCGTCGGCCGCCACGGTGGAAACCGGCGAGCACCAGTACAACCTCACTATAGGCGAGCCGAACGGCAAGACACGCGTCCTGCACGTGACGCACAGCCCTTTCCAACTCGACAGACAGGATGTATACACCGGAGTACCCGGCGCAAGCGACCTGGAGATGACGGTGGAATACAAGCAATACCACGAAGTGGAAACAACCGACACGAAAAAAATGGTCAAGATTCCCACGCATATGGTTATTGACGTGCCTGGAAACAATTTCAAACTGGAAATGGAAGTCACGTCAGGCAGCATCAAGGACATTCGCGTCAACGACGAGAGGCGCGTTGACGCCATGACCGGCGGCTCCTGGCGCTACTCGTGGGGCCCCGATATGCTCGTAGAGGAACTCAACGACAACGGCGAGTGGGTGCCCTACAATCCGGAGGGTGACAGTCACTAATCTACGAATCTCCCCCGACCAGCCGGGGTCGATTCCGTAATTAGTGACAGTCACCGTAAGAACTCGACAACTCTTAAGCAATGCTGAAATTCGCACTCACAAATCTGTGGTACCGCAAGGTGCGCAGCATCATCAGCGTCTTCGCCATCTCGATAGGCGTGGCGATGTTGCTCGTGCTTAACGGTATGACCACCGGCACGCTGACCGAGGTGACCGACCGGATGGTAAACACCGGCGCGGACATCTTCGTCTATTACGGCGACCTGAGCCTCTGGGGCAACATCCAGCATATGCCGCTGGTTTACGGCGACTGGATTCTGGACGCAGCGGGCAGGGACAAAATCGAACCGCCTATTGCGGTGCTGCAGAGCACGATAAAACACCTGGGCAAAATAGAACAGGACCACCGTATGTGGGGCGTGAAGGTGGAAGACCTGGACCCCGACAAGACGCCGCGCATCAATATCAGGATGAAAGAGGAATTCGGGGGCGTCAAGAGCAGATTGTTCCACGACGGCGAATTCGAAATAATCATAGACGACAAACTCGCCGGACACAGCGGGCTGGGCATTGGTGACTCGGTCAGGTACTTGAACAAGACCTGGACAGTCGTCGGCATTTATGAAGACGGCGCTGCAGTGCGTGTTTTCACGTCATACGACGCACTGCACAGCGTTATGGCTTTCGCGCCCGGCTCGAAAAACGCAAGCCTCTTCCTGATTAACTGCAAGGAAGGCGCCTACATCGATGACGTCGCCGGAAAGATATCAACTCTGACCATGCCTTCAAAGACGTGGAAGTTCAATCCGACGCCCATCGAATCGAACGGCAGGAAAGGTATCATTCTCAGGCCGCAAAACGGGATGAGAATGCCCAAGGCTATGCAGGCCGACTTCGAGAAGAAAGAAGGAGTAACAGACGCCCTTCGCGTTCTCACCTCCGACATTCAAATCGGCGGCGAAAACGGCACCCTCTGGGCCATCCCGTCACCGGACGACGATAACGAGACAGGCATAAGGCGGGTCACGGGCGACTGGCCTGTACCCGACGCAAAGGAGTTGATGGTACGCGAAGACGCCGCCCAAACCGCAGGCCTGAGACCCGGCAGTCCCGTCAGAGTGCGCGAGGAAGTGTGGCTCGTCTCCGGCACATTCAGCGGGAACATACCCGCGCTTGCAGTCGCCGACAGCGACGTTTTCGACAAACTTCTTCCCGAAGACGAACGCAAAAAGGCGGACCTCTTCTACATCTCCTGCCTGCCGGACACGGACATCGAGAAACTCTCCCAGACCCTCGCCACGGTGGAAGAGAAAGGCGCGCCGCTGGGTTTAATAGCCTTCAAGTCCGGCACGCTGCTGGAGACATTCAAGAAACTCGCCGGCATTATCTACAACTTCGTTGACTACGTGAACTACGTCGCGCTCTCGATAAGTTTCCTCGTCATACTTCTCACGATGTACACGGTCGTCGTCGAGCGTACGCGCGACATCGGAATCCTGAAATCGATAGGCGCGTCGAAATTTTTCATCGTGCGCTCGATAATTCTCGAATCGCTCAGTCTGTGCATAGCGGGCGTGATACTCGGCTACGTCATCGGCTTCATCGCGGCGTGGATTATTCCCGCGATAAGCCTTCTCAACGTGAGGATAACGGCCGACGTGATTGCCTACGCCGCAGTGGTCGGCGTATGCGGCGGGGTGCTGGGCGGGCTCTACCCCGCGTCGCTCGCGGCGCGAAAGGACCCCGTCGTCGCGCTGACATACGAATAGAATGAAAGCCGCACCGCAAAGACGCGGTTTAGACGAGTCTGACAAATGAAACAGATGTTTCTAAAAACAACTGACCTGAAAAAATCCTACAAGATAGGCCGGCACTTCGAGCCGGCGCTCCTTGGCGTGGATATGGAAGTCGAGCAGGGCGAGTTCGTCTCCATCGTCGGGCCGTCGGGCTGCGGCAAGAGCACGCTGCTGCACCTGCTCGGCGGGCTGCACAGGCCCACCAGCGGGAAAATTTTCTTCGACGGCCTGGAATTGACGGCGCTCAGCGACGCGCACCTGACCGAACTGCGAAGGAAAAGCATCGGCTTCATTTTCCAGAGATTCAACATCCTGCCGACCCTCACCGCCAGGGGCAATATCGAAATCGCGCTCAAGATTCGCGGCGAAAACACCACGGACGGCGTGGACGAAGTGCTCGACAGCGTTGGCCTGGGCGGAAAAAAACACCACCGCCCTTCCGAGTTGTCTATGGGCGAGCAACAGCGCGTCGCCATCGCGCGCGCCGTTATCAGCAAGGCGAAACTGCTCCTCGCCGACGAGCCCACCGGCAACCTGGACAGCAGGAACTCCGAGCAGGTGCTCGATATCTTCCACCGCCTGAACAAAGAGCACGGCCAGACCATCCTTATGATTACCCACAACCGCGAAGCCGCCGAAACCGCGGGTCGTATCCTGCGTATGAAGGACGGAAAGATTGTTGCGTGACTCCGGTGACGACTTCGGTGACTGTCACCAATTACGACGAAAAGGTGACTGTCACCAATTACGGAGCGCAGACCCCGACGAAGTCGGGGGCCAGCTCGCAGATTGGTGACTGTCATCCTTTTGCAATGCGAAATTCGTGGCGTAGAATAGAACCGGTCCTGGGCTGCTCCGGGGACAGTCCCCTGCGCCAGGATTCGCAGATTGATGGCCGTCACCGAAAAATGCAACCACTATGAGCCTCAACCTGAAAGAAAAAAAGAAGGCCCCCGCTGCAATAATGCAAAACGGTTTCGCGGACCTGTCCCATGTATCCGTCAGTCGATGGTTCATCTGCTACGCAGCAATCGCCGTACTCGCGGTTCTGCTCGTCTTCATCGTCCCGCGCTCCGACAGGCCGCTCATATACTGCTTTATCGTGCTCAGCGCCTTCACGTCCTTCACCCCGGGCAACGTCACCATTGTAGTCTCGCTGCTGTCAAACCCCGCCACGGTTCCCGGTTGGCTGATTTACCTTCTGGGTGCTTTCGTGGACACGAGTGGCTGGGAAAGGAACGACTTCTTCCTGGTCGCGGTAATCTGCGCGGCGGGAACGACGATTGCGAATCTGAACGACTACCACCTCCTTGTGCCGGTGTTCCGGGTGCGAAAAGTAAGGAAGTTCGGCAACACGCTCTTCTACAGAAAAGCGAAAAAATGGTTCGATCAGACGCCTTTTCTCATTTTACTGGTATGCAATTTCTTCCCGCTGCCGGTCTCAATTGTAAGATGGTTTGCGGTCACGCGCGCCTATCCAAGATGGCGCGTGGCGCTGGCCGGCTTTCTCGGAAGAATGCCGCGCTACTGGATTACCGCGGCCCTGTTCGGCGCGTTCAAGCCAAACTGGTGGCAGACGCTGCTCTTTTGCATTGTAATTGCCCTGATACCTGTCATAATTATGCGTATAAAAGGCAGAGCGCCGCAGACCAAAGGCGAAAAGGCAACAGGCACTCCGACCGAGGCGGACGAATAGGCAAAAGAATTCGG
>JBDRIB010000046.1:0-3057 GCA_043816375.1 Planctomycetota bacterium
GTATCGAGACGATTAGCGCGCGCCGGGGATTGCGAAGCACCCGGTGAATGCCCGGGTCGAGTTTGATTCTCTTGGCCACGGTGTCAAGTTGTTCGCGCGCCATTTCCCAGGGATTGAATTTTGCTGCCATTGCTGTCCTCCGTCAGGCTTTTTCTAGTGTTTAATACCGGAAAAAAATGCGCTTTATTTTCTGAAGGGGGCGGATTTTACGACTGGTATGCCGCAGTGTCAAAGAAAATCCGGCAAATCTCCGCAATTATTTCGCTCCGCCAAAAGCGGACAAATTGCGCCTGAAATTCAGGACTTTCCAGTGCAACGGCAACCGTCGCCAAAAATCCCGCATTTGCAAACTTTGCCTGCACGCCTTTCATTTTGTATAATGCGGCCGTTCCCTGATACAACACACCCAGTGAAGCGCGGAGAAAAATTATGAGAAGCCCGCTAATCGCATTCTTCGTTCTAGTCCTTCTCGCTGCATTCTGCGTTTCCTGCGCGACGGACCGGAAGACCGACACCGTGCCCACGCCCGTGCCGGACTTGCCGCGCCAGATAGTCATCGCACCCGACGCGCATCCGCTCGAGGCGCTGGCCGCGCGCGAGTTACAGCGCTTCATATACCAGATGGACGGGGTGCTGCTGCCCGTTGCGAACAGTATCCCGCCGCGCACTCCTTCGTTCATCCTCGCCTCCAACCCGTCGATTTCCGCATTCGGGAATTTAATCCCGCAGGGCGACGGAAAACCACCGGCCGACGGGGAGCACAGACTGCTTAAAGTCGAGGCGCGCGACGCGCAGCACCTGGTCCTGCTGGGAAGGCAGCCGGCCGACGTCCTGCACGCCGTTTACTCGGTTCTGGAAGATTACGGGTACGGCTTTTTTCTCGGGGGAGACGCCGTCCCCGCCGGGAAAAAACTGGAGTTTCCCCGCCCCGCCGCGCGGCGTCCGGTCTTCAAGGTGCGCGGAATAATGCCGCTGGCGGGCGGACCCTCGAGCAGAATCGCCTGGAACGACGACGACTATCGCGCCTGCTTCGACCAGATTGCGAAGATGCGCTGCAACCTGGTCGCGTTCCATTTTTCCGACGACGAACCTTTCGCGGCATACCGGGACGGAAACGCCTTTCGCGGCGGCGAAGGCCCGGCGGACGGCGGGAACACGACGCCCGTGAAAGACTTCGCCTTCGGCACGTCGAAATATTTCTCCGAGAAAATTTTCGCCTCCGATGTTGCGGCCCGCGCGGGCGGAGGCGGCGAGGCGATACGCGCCGCGCAGATTATGCTCCAGCGTTCGCTCTACTCCGCCTCCTGCCGCGGCCTGCAGACCTGCATCGGCTTCGACGTCTCGGGCGACCCGACTGCCGGGGGCGACATCGATGCGTTCCTGAAACGCGTCGAGCACCTTCTGGAAACCTGCCCCACCGTCAACTATCTCTGCCTCTGGCCGGAGGAACTGACGGCGGACGAAAGGAAGGCCGCGACGGCGAATGCGAGCGCGCGCCTGCGCTTTTACGCCGACACTTACGGGAAAGATTTTGAAGGGCTGAGTCGCAGCGAGATGATATGCGATGCATTGCCGCCGGCCCTGTTTGCATCCATCGCAAATCACTACATCAAGGAGCGCGCGCCGCACGTCCGGCTCGTCGTGGCCGCCCTTTCAGGAAAGGCAGCTGCGGGCCTCGACAAAATTCTCCCCGGCGATGTCATAATCGCCACGCCCGACACGCTGTCGGGCAGCACGCGCGAATGGTGGAAAGTCATCACCGCGGACGAAGGAGCCGTTCCCTTTCTGCCCTCGGGAAGCGCGGCGGAAATACTGGAGGAATGCCGCGACGCTCACGAAAACTCGGCCGTCGGCGTCATCTTCGCGCACTACCGGACCCGCGCGGTCGAGCCGCAGGCCGCCGCATTTGCGCGCTTCTGCTGGGACGCGGAGATGACTGAAGAAGAATTCTTCGCCGATTTCGCCGTGAGAAACTTCGGTCCGGAGACGGGCCCGGGGCTGGCGCCGTCCCTCCGCAAACTGGACGCACTGCTGTGTCAGGCGCCGGGCAGGAATTTTACGACCGGGTCGGAAAACGACGGGAAAGGCCTGACCGCGATTCGTTCAAACCTGCTCGACGCACGCGGGGTGCTCGTGGAAAGAAACGAGGCGCGGCCCGTCGAGAGACTCGACCACATCCTGCACGGAATCGAGTGGGCGCTCGCGTATGACGCCGCGGCGGGAATCATCGATTCGCCGCAATACAGGAAAGCGGAGAAGGCGATAGAAAACGCGAAGACGGACGACGAGAAAAAGAAATATGCGGGCGAACTCGTCGAACTGCTCAAGGCCTGCCCTCTCGCCCGAGGGGCGGCGCATTGCGCCGCGAGCGTATCGTCCCGGAGCGAACTGGGCGAACTGGCGGAACTCAATCGGACGATAATCGCCGACTTCAGGCGAAGGCTTGAACCGGCGGGCAAGATTCTCGGAAAAGACGTCTTCGCGGAAATTGCAAGGGACTTCGCGCAAAGGGGCGTCTTTCCGTTTTATTCCGTGTCTGTTCAGAATCTTCTTTCGCCGTCCATCATCGAGGGCGGCGAGGACTTTTTATGCCGCGCAATCATTCCGCACAAGGGGCCGCTGGCCCGCGCGGAAATCGCATACCGCAACGCGGGAGCGGTGAACTATAACAGGGTGCCGCTCAGGCACGCCGGAGGATACGTCTATGAAGGCGCGATAAAGACCGGCGAAGAAGGCGGAGTCGTCGAATACTACATCGTCGCAGACAGCGAGCAGGGCGCCGTGGCGACGTGGCCGCTGAACGCGCCGGTAAACACCGCTTCGATTACGGTGCTGCCGCGCGCGGGATACACGGCGCTGGTTGTTTCGAACGAGGCGGAGGCGGCGCTCCGGCGCGATTACAGGATTGAGGCGGTTGCCCTTTCGGAAACGGACAGACGGCCTTCGGAAGTCGTGCTCAATTTCCGCAAGGCCGGCGAGAATGAGTACAATAAGGCGCGAATGGAGAACGCATATTCGAATGTCTTTCACGCCGTGCTGCCCGCAAAACTGCTGGAC
>JBDRIB010000047.1:0-7603 GCA_043816375.1 Planctomycetota bacterium
CCCTTTCAGCCTGCAGCAGGAGCGGCGTGCCGCGCTCCCAGGTCAGGCAGTAAGTCGAGATATGCTCCGGTTCGAGTTCGCAGCACTCACGCATGTCTTCCCGCCACATATCAACGGTCTGGCCGGGAATCGCGAATATCATATCAAGCGAGATATTCCCGATGCCGCCGTCTCGCACGATTCCGACGGTATCGCGAATGTCCTTCGACGAGTGGATGCGTCCGAGCGTCCCGAGGAGCGCGTCGCTGAACGACTGCGCGCCGAGGCTCATCCTGTTCACGCCCGCGCCGCGCAGGACGCTCAACTTTTCCGCGTCGATGGTGGCCGGGTTTGCCTCGACGGTGAACTCGTTCACCTGCGAAAGGTCCACGCTCTTGTGGAGTGCGTCAAACAGGCGCGTCAGTTCCTCGTCAGACAGGCATGTGGGCGTGCCGCCGCCGACGAAAACCGTCTGCGGCTGGAAACTGCGCGGCAGAAGGGCCATTTCCCCGGCCAGAGCGGCAAGGTATCTGCCTGCAGTCGGACGGTCATAGACGACGGAGTTGAAGTCGCAGTAGCCGCACTTGCTCAGGCAAAAAGGGATATGAATGTATAAACCCGCATCAGGCATAACTTTCATTAATATCAGAAAACGCCCCAATGTCAAACCGTGAACTAAAGGGGTCTGACCCCTTTAGTTCACGGTTTGCGTTTTTCTTCAATTTTCTTGATTGGACGGCGGGTGTGTAGTATCATTCGGGCCAAACATACGCGAACAGGGGGAGAAATCTTTTGGAAAAGACACTTGTTATTCTCAAGCCGGATTCCGTTCAGAGAAGGCTTGCAGGCCGCATCATTTCCCGCTTCGAAGAAAAGGGCCTGAACATCATCGGCCTGAAGATGATGAAGATTGATGAGGCCCTGGCTGAACGATTGTATTCTGTCCACCAAGGCAAACACTTCTACGACAAACTCATCCGGTTCATAACCTCTTCTCCCGTGGTGGTGATGGCGCTCGAGGGGAAGAACGTGATAGATGTCGCCCGCAAACTGATGGGAGCGACGTTCGGCAGCCAGGCCGAAGGCGGCACCATTCGCGGCGACTTCGCGATGAGCAACAGTTTCAATGTCGTTCACGGCTCCGACAGCGCCGAGAGCGTCGAGCGGGAACTGCCGCTCTTTTTCGGTCCCGAAGAGTTGTTAAAATGGGAGCCCGCGGACATTTCGTGGGTGTACGATTTTTCCGGCGGCGAACCGGAGTGAGAGCGACTTAGGGATTCGGTGACTGTCACCAATCTACAAACATCCTCCGACCCATACAGGCCCGTGCCGGGCAAGTCGGGGTCGATTCCGTAATTGGTGACAGTCACCGAATGCCGGCCAGACACGAATTGAAACAGTGGGGCGCATATGAATTTTCTGCCGTTTTTTGAACCCAAATCCGTTGCGGTTATCGGCGCGTCGCGCGAGCCGGGAACCGTGGGCTACAGTCTGCTTCACAACATCATCGACGGCGGCTACAAGGGAAAGATATATCCCGTCAATCCGAAAGCCGACGAGGTGCAAGGGATAAGGACCTACCACAGCGTCGCCGAGATTCCGGACGGCGTTGACCTCGGCGTATTCGCCATCCCCGCTCGTTTTCTGCCCGGCACCATCAAGGATTGCGCCGCCAGGGGCATCAAAGCGGTGGTCATTATTACCGCGGGCTTCAAGGAGGCCGGCCCTGATGGCGCGAAACTCGAGCAGCAACTGGTTGAAGAACTGCACAAATACGACGTGCGCGCCATCGGCCCCAACTGCGTCGGCCTGGTAATGCCGCATATCAGCCTGAACGCCACGTTTGTCGCGGGCAAGGCGCTTCCACGGCCGGGCAACATCGCGTTTTTCTCGCAGTCGGGCGCTCTGTGCGCGGCGATTCTGGACTGGGCGGCGTCGGAGGGCGTGGGTTTTTCGCGCTTTTTCAGTCTCGGCAACAACGCCGACCTGAACGAGGTCGATGTGCTTTACGCGCTTGCCGAAGACCCGGAGACGCAGGTCATCATCGGCTACATTGAAGGGATAAAGGAGGGGAGGAAGTTTCTCGATGCCGCGAAAAAGATTTCCAGGGTGAAGCCGATTATCGCCGTGAAATCCGGCGGCACGCAGAGTGGCGCGAGGGCGGCCTCGTCCCACACCGGCTCTCTGGCCGGGAGCGCGAGGGCATTTGACGCGGTTTTTGCGCAGACCGGGCTTATTCGCGCGCTCTCTATCGATGAGTTGTTCGACTTTGCCATTGCCTTCGCGCAGCAACCCGTGCCTGAAGGCGGCGGACTGGTGATACTGACCAATTCCGGCGGGCCCGGAGTTATGGCGGCCGACGCGATTGAGCAGACTTCATTGCGCCTGACGAGCCTCACCAAGCAGACCGTTGACCGCATGCGCGAGGTTCTGCCCAAACACGCTTCATTTTACAATCCCGTGGATATCATCGGCGACGCAGGGCCCGACCGGTATGCAGATGCCCTGAGGTTGATTTGTGAGGACGAAAACGCCGACGGAGTCCTGACGATACTCACTCCTTCGGGAATGAGCCCGCCGAACGACATCGCCAACATTGTTTCGGATGTCGCCGCCGGGACGGACAAGACGGTGCTGGCGGCGTTTCTGGGCGGGGATCTCGTGACCGAGGCCCGAAGGACTCTGCGGACGCGGCAGGTGCCGCATTATCCAAACCCCGAAAGGGCGGTCAGGGCGTTCGACGCTATGTATCGTTACCACATATGGGTTAACAAGCCGGTTTCGGAGCCGAAGAAGTTTGACGCGGACCGCGATGCCGTTTCCAGAATACTTGCCAGGGCCGATGAGGAGAACTTGCTGGAACTGGGCGAGATGGAATGCCGCGAGGTAATATCCGCGTATGGATTCAAACTGCCCGCCAACGTCGTGGCGCAGACCGCGAAACAGGTGCTGCGCATCTCCGACAGCGTGGGCTATCCGCTGGTGATGAAAATCGTGAGTCCGGATATCCTGCACAAGACGGACTTCGGCGGCGTTAAACTCAACATAAACAGCGGTGAAGAGGCGCTGACCGCGTATCATGAACTCCGCACGCGCGCGCGCAGATTGATGCCCGACGCGGAAATCCGCGGTGTCGCCGTGCAGGAAATGATAGTCGGCGGGAAGGAGGTCATCATCGGGATGAACCGGGACCCGCAGTTCGGCCCCCTGATGATGTTCGGCCTGGGCGGAATATACGTCGAGGTGCTGAAGGACGTTTCCTTCCGCATCGCGCCGATTACGGAGGACGACGCACACGCGATGGTGCGCGAGATACGCTCGTACCCGCTTCTGGCCGGCGTGCGGGGGGAGAAGCCGGCCGATATCGACGCCGTGGTGGACTCGCTGTTGAGGCTGTCGCAACTTGTAATGGATTTCCCCCGGATTCTCGAACTCGACGTAAACCCGCTCAAGGTGTTTCCGAAGGGCGAGGGGGTCGTCGCGCTTGACGCAAGGCTGACTCTTGGAGGTGATCAAAAATGAAGGCCCTGTTCGTTACATCCTTAAGTGAATATTCCGGCAAGAACCTCGTCCTGCTCGGGCTGGGCAAGCGCCTTCAGGAAGAAGGCTACAAAGTAGGGATGTTCAAACCGCTCGGCATCTTCCCGACAAGAGTCGACAACATACTTACCGACGAGGACGCGGTGTTCTTCAGGAAGGTCTTCGGACTGGAAGACCCGCTCGAACATATGTGTCCATGCGTTATCACCGACTCGCTGATAGAAGACCTGCTGGAGGGCGAGGCGGAAGACTGCGCGGTCAGGATAAAGGAGAGTTTCGCAAAGATATCACGGGGCAAAGACGTGGTCCTGGTGGAGAGCCTGGGCGGGCTGTCGTACGGGAACTTTGTGGGCGTTCCGTTTGAGAGCCTGGTGAAGGAACTGGACGGGAAAGCCATCAGCGTTGATGTCCCACGCTGGGTGCACCAGGCCCTCGACGGGGTTCTGGATTTGAGGAAGCGGCTGGGCGAGGCCTATCTGGGCGCGGTATTCAACAAGGTAAAGCATGGCAGGATGGAGTTTTTAACCGGCAGCGTCACGTCTTACCTTGCGAAGCAGGGCGTGGACGTGCTCGGGGTTATCCCGGAGGACCCGCTGCTCGCTTCCGTTTCGGTTCGCGAAGTCAAGGATTCGCTCGGCGGCGAGGTTGTCTGCTGCCCGGACAAGATGGAGAACCTGGTTGAACGATTCACCATCGGCGCAATGAACGTCGAGGGCGCCCTGCGCTATATGAGAAAGATAAGAAACAAGGCCGTTATTGTCGGCGGAGACAGGTCCGATATACAACTGGCCGCCCTGGAAACCTCGACCGCCTGTCTCATACTCACCGGGGATCTCCATCCGAACGAACTCATCCTGAGCAAATCCACCGCCGCGGCCGTGCCCATACTCGTTGTCAAGGGGGATACCGCCAGCGTCGTGGAGAAAGTTGAATCCCTGCTGGGGCACCTGAGCCTGAGAAGCGAGAGCAAGGTTGCCCGTGCGGTCGAAATCGTCAAAAAGGAGATACAATTCGACAAGATACTTAAAGGACTTGGCATATAAAGACAGGCAACAGGCAATCCCGACAAAAACCGTCCCCGACGGGTCGGGGCTTCGCTTCGCGGGCAACGGGGGAAAATTTGAAACCTGCTGTATTTAACAAAGTGCCGTGCGCAGGAGATTTTTGACCGGAGCGGTTTGCTATGGAGAACGCTATCTATCTCGACCACGCCGCCACGACGCCCGTGGACCCCAGGGTGCGGAAGGAGATGATGCTGTACTTCACGGAGTACTTCGGCAACCCGTCCACGCTATACAGCCTCGGCATATTGTCCAGCCAGGCGATAGAAAAGGCGCGCGCGCAGGTTGCCTCGCTTATAAACTGCGCGCCCGAGGAAATCTTCTTCACAAGCGGCGGCACCGAGTCGGATAACTGGGCGATAAAGGGCGCGGCCATCGCGCACGCAAAAAAGGGAAAACACATCATAACCACCGCAGTCGAGCACCACGCCGTGCTGGAGCCGTGCCGCTTTCTCGAAAAGGAAACGGGCTGCGAGGTCACATTTCTTCCGGTTGACGAATACGGTCTTGTCTCCCCGGACGATGTGCGCAAGGCGATTCGCAAGGACACAATCCTGATTTCGGTAATGCACGCCAACAACGAAATCGGCACCATCGAGCCGGTCGAGGAGACGGGCAAAATCGCGCGCGAGAAGGAAGTCCTTTTTCACGTCGATGCCGTCCAGACCGTCGGCAACTACCCGGTTGACGTTGAAGCAATCAACTGCGACCTGCTGTCTCTCTCGGCGCACAAATTCTACGGCCCGAAGGGCGTCGGCGCTCTGTATATACGCAAGGGCGTGAGAATTCATCCCTTTATGCAGGGCGGCGGCCAGGAACACGGCAGGCGCGGCTCAACCCACAACGTGCCCGGAATCGTCGGACTCGGCAAGGCCTGCGAAATCGCGGCGGAGGAGATGCAGCAGGCCAACGAAAAAATGCTGGAATTGCGCGAGGCGCTCATAAAGGGCATTATGGAGCGCATATCAAACGTGCGGCTCAACGGCCATCCGAAACAGCGCCTGCCCAACAACGTCAACATTTGCGTGGCGAAGGTAGAGGGAGAGTCGATGCTGCTGTGCCTGGACATGAATCGCATCTGTTGTTCCAGCGGCTCGGCATGCACGACCGGTTCGCTCGACCCGTCACACGTGCTTCTGGCCATAGGGCTGCCGCCGGAGGTCGCCCACGGCTCCCTGCGGTTCACCCTCGGCAGGCATACCACGGAAGAACAAATCAACCACGTCCTCGACGTATTTCCCGGAATTGTGGATAGACTTCGGGCGATGTCTCCTGTAAAATAAGGCGTTTCCGGCGGCAGTCGCCGGGATGCCCGGATACAAACACGTCCAGCGAGGCAGAGCGAATGTACAGCAAGGAAGTAATGGATCACTTTGCCAATCCGCGCAACGTCGGCGTTGTCGAAGGGGCCGACGGCGTCGGCGAGGTGGGCAACCCCGTCTGCGGGGATATGATGAAGATTACAATCCGCGTCGAGAATGACGTCATCACCGACGTAAAGTTCCAGACCCTGGGCTGCGGCGCGGCTATCGCAACCAGCAGCATTACCACCGAAATGGCGAAGGGCAAGACGCTGAAGGAAGCCCTGAAGATTACGCGCGACGCGGTCGCGAAAAACCTCGGCGGTCTGCCTCCGAACAAGATGCACTGCAGCAACCTGGCGGCGGACGGCCTGCACAAGGCCATCGAAGATTACCTGAAAAAGAACGGAAGAAACATTGAGGATGAGAAAACCGAGTAACCGCCCGAACCGTGACCGGCGCGGAATCAGGGCGGCAGGCCCGCTTGCCGCGGCCGCGATTGTGCTGCTGCTTTTCGGCGCGTCGTGCAAATCCAGCAGCGCCCCCGCAGAACCCACACGGGAGAGCCTGCGCGAGGCCGTGCGGGCGCACTTCACCGAGTCGGGTTTTGAAGAGGTCGAGCCCGGCAGGTTCCAGAAATCCGGCGAGGACGGCTCGACCGAGATACACGCCCTGGACGAACTGCCGGTCCACGTCCATGAAATCGACTCGGAAGACTATTCCTGCCAGGGAATAATGGTGCGCCACAAGACGGATAGGATGGCCGACGGCAAGGAGAGTGAGCCGGAGAAACTCTTTGTAATAATGTGGTGGAGCCGCAAGGAGGGCAGATGGCTTCACCTGACCGGCTCCGATATTCCCGAGGCCCGTTACGAAGTAAAATGATTACGACAGGCCAGAGAATCACTATCGCAATACTCATTCCAGTCGCACTGGCTTCGGTCGGTTATGCGCTTATATCGCTGGTGAACCACCTGGCAAGCCTGGAGGAACGGGCAAGGAATGAGCAAAGAAGAATCGCTGTCGAGAAAAGACAGGAAGCGTACGAAAGGGCGGTGGAAAAGTCAAAAAAAGAGCACGAATACGGGAACGAGGAAAATGAAGAAGGATTCAGATTGCTTGGCCCTTTCGAAATCGGCGAAATGGAGAATGATGCGCGTGAAAAAATCCTCCGGGAACTGCTGGAAATCCTGAAAAACAAATCTTCCACCCCGAAAGACTTCTCCACCGCATATTACATCCTCATCAATTTCCGGGAAAAGGCTCCGCCAGTCCTCGCGCGATGGCTGCGGGAGGAAACCGACCCCGGCGTGATGTACGCGGCGCTGAAGGCCTGCGTGGAACTGAAAACCGTTTACGACATTGACGGCGACTCGCCGGGGGACGCCTTTCTGGACACGGCTCTCGGCGTGCTTGAAAAGGCCGACCTTCCCGCCAGACGCGAAACGGCCAGACTGCTCGGCTGCTATCGCGATGCCCGCGCCCGCGAGGCTCTTGCGCGGTTTCTTCGCTCCGACGATTCCACACTGGTCTATTACGCCATCCTTTCCCTCGGGCAAATCGGCACGCGCGACGACGTGCCCCGGATAGTGCCTTTTCTCAGCAATCCCGACAGGGGCCTTATGGCCGCCGCATCCCGCGCAATGGACTCGCTCCTGTCGTACAACGCCGGCCAGGACGTGATTCTGCTGAAGGATTACGAAAAGGCGCTCGATAAAGAGG
>JBDRIB010000048.1:0-8527 GCA_043816375.1 Planctomycetota bacterium
CTTCTGCCTTCTGGCTTCTGCCTCTTTAATTACACTTTTTTCCAGCGGGTGCCCTGCGGCGTGTCTTCCAGTTCGATACCCCGCCGGGTCAACTCCATGCGGATTTCGTCGGCGCGCTTGAAGTCCTTCGCCTTGCGCGCCGCCTCGCGCTCCTTGATCAACTGCTCCACTTCACCTTCCAGTTCCGCCTTCTCTTCAGGTATTACGTTGAACACTTTGTCAAAGGTGCGAATGCAGGCCGCTGCTTCCGTTCCTTCCTCGCGCGACAACTCGTCGCCGAGGCGGTTGACCTCGCGCACGACGTTGAACGTGGCGCCGAGCGCGCCGGCGATGTTTATGTCGTCGTCGATGGCCGCCTCGAATTCTTCGCGCGCCTTTTGTATCAATTCCGCCGTCTTGCCGTTCGTGCCGGGGCCGCCTTTTTCCTCCATACTCGCAATGAAATCGCTCAGGCGGCGTATGGCCTGTCTGCTGTCTTCAAGGTTTTGCAGCGTGAAGTTTATGTTCTGGCGGTAATGGCCCTGCATAAGCGCGTAGCGTATTTCGTTGCCGCGCCAGCCCTTCTCGGTGAGGTCGCGTACCGTGTGGAAGTTGCCTTTGGACTTGGACATCTTTTCCCCGTCCACGAGCAGGTGCCTCACGTGCAGCCAGAAGCGGGCGAACGGCTTCCCGGTTAGCGCTTCCGACTGGGCAATCTCGTCTTCGTGGTGCGGAAAGATGTTGTCCTCGCCGCCGGTGTGAATGTCCAGCGTCTCGCCGAGATATTTCATACTCATAACCGAACATTCCAGATGCCAGCCGGGAAAACCGTGATTGCCCCACGGGCTTTCCCACTTCATAAGGTGCCCGGGGTCGCTCTTCCAGAGGTAGAAGTCGAACGGGCTGCGTTTGCGCTCGTCCACCGCGACCCGGTGCCCGGCGCGCAGGTTCTCCAGCGTGTTGCCGGACAGTTTCCCGTAATCCTTGAACCTGCTCAAATCGAAGAAGACCTCGTCGTCCACGCGGTATGCGTAGCCTTTGTCGATGAGTTTCTCGACGAATTCTATCATATCGGGAATGTGCTCCGTGGCGCGCGGGAACGCCGTCGGGCGCTTGAGACCGAGCAGGTCGAAATCCTCCGTAAACGCCTTTTCATAATGCCGGGCAATCTGCAAGGGGTCTTTCTTTTCGAGTCTGGCCTGTTGTTGCAGTTTGTCCTCGCCTTCGCCTGCCTCGATGTCGTCGTCGGTCGTCATATGTCCGACATCTGTGATGTTCATAATCTGGTTGACTTTCCAGCCCCTGTATTCGAGACAGCGGCGGAGGATGTCGTCGAAGATGAAAGTGCGGAAGTTGCCGATGTGCGCGTGGGTGTAAACGGTAGGACCGCAGTTGTACATCTTTACGGTGTGCCCGTCTAGAGGTACAAACTCTTCTTTGCTCCTGGTCAGAGTGTTATAGAGTCGCAGTGTCACTGTACACTTTTGCCCGTGAGTGCCCCCAAAAAAAATACAGGACTAAAGCGTACCCGTAACCGGAGCCTTAGTCGGATTCCCGGCCTTCGTTTGGATTGATTTCTGATGCCTTATGGTGAACGATATCTCTTTTCTTCTGTCTTAAGCGCTATAATAACAAATATTTGCCCAAAAGTCAAGGGATTCCACCGCAGGAGGAGTGTAGAAGTATAGAAGTATAGGAGTGTAGAAGTTCCGTGGGGCCGTAGTTCCGTGGTTGAGGAGTACAATCCTGTCCATCCTGTTTATCCCTGTTAATGTTTTCTTGGCGACCTTGGCGGTTCAAAGTAGGTAAAAGGTGAAAGGCTTGCCCGCCAATATGTGTGGCGGGTCAATGGTGAAAGTATCTTTGTCTATCTGCGTTTATCAGTGTTCATCTGTGGTTTCAAGTTTTCTTTGTTAATCAATGTCGAAGGTGGTCCCGATTTGTCGAAGAAAACATCATTTGACATCCCCGCCGGTTAATGATAAAACTTCTCATTATGGTGAAGCAGAACAAACGGGCGGCCGCGGAACTGGGCCAGGTATTCAGGAAGGCCGGCGCGCGTTTCACGCGACAGCGGGAAGCGGTCTGGCGGCTTTTCAAGGGGAAGACAAGGGGCCTGACGATTCCCGAGGCCGCGAAGGCACTGAAGCGGAAGGGCGTCGGCCCGGCGACGGTTTATCGCACGGCGGCCCTCCTCGAGGGACTCGGCCTTCTGCGCCGCGTCCACGACGCCGGCGGAGAGCGCCGGTTCGTCGCAAGCCGTCCCGGCCATTATCACGCGCTTGTCTGCCGTTCCTGCGGACAGGTCGTCGATTTTGAAGGCTGCGACCTTTCGCTCCTAGAGCGGGTTCTGACCACCGAGACCGGTTTCCGGGTAGAGGGACATCACCTCGAGGTCTTCGGGCTGTGCGCTTCCTGCAAGAGGGAGAATAAATGAGAATTGTTATCATTTTGATTGCAATCGTTCTCGCGGCGGGAATCGTTATCGCCTTTTTCCTGCTGCCATCGCTGTCGCCCGGCGGCAAGGGAATCGTTTACGTAACGACCGTCCATCCGGCGGCCGAAATCCTGAAACAGGTAGTCGGCGACAGGGCGGATGTGGTGCGGCTTCTGTCGCCGACGGATTCGCCGCACACGTATGAGCCGACCCCACGCGACAGGGAGAAAGTTGAGCGCGCCACCGGGCTTGTGTACGTGGCCGAAGACCTGGACGGTTGGATTGCCCGTTTCCCCGCGAAAAAGAAGATTGAGTTGCTGAAACTCCTGCCTTTGGAACGCATCCTTTTTATGGAAGAGCACCACGGGGAAGCGCATCACGGAGAAGAGGGCGAAGAACACGGGGAAGTCGCCGACCCTCATTTCTGGACGGACCCGCTCGCCGTGAAGGCGATTCTGCCGAATCTGGTAAAGGCCCTCTCCGAACTCGACCCGGACGGGAGCGAAATCTACCGCGCGAATGCCGAACGGTTTACCGCCGAACTGGACGCCCTGCACGAAGAACTCTCCCGCACGCTCGAACCTGTAAAAGGCAGACCCGTCATTCTCTTCCACCCGTCCTTCCAGTATTTGTTGAAGCGATACGGCCTTGAGATGGCCGGCGTGATTGAGGAATTTCCGGGCAAGGAGGCTTCGCCCAGGTACATTGAAGAAATGAAGCACCTGATACAAAGCAGCGGGGCGAAGGCCGTGTTTACCGAGCCGCAGTTAAACCCGCGCCCCGCCGAAGTCGTCGCCGAGGAAGCGGGCGTGAAACTCATTCTTCTCGACCCGCTCGGCGGTGTTGAGGGACGCGAGACTTACGCGGATATGCTCCGCTACAACGCGAAGGTACTGTTAGAAACATTGAGGTGAGTATGCTCGCAGTCGAAGCAAAAAATCTTTCCGTAAGCCTGAACGGCCAGCCCGTCCTGGAGGACATCAACTGCCGGGTGAACGAAGGGGACTTTCTGGCGATAGTGGGGCCCAACGGCGGGGGAAAGACGACCTTCCTCAGGACGATTCTGGGCCTTATAGAGCCGGATGTCGGTTCGCTGCATATCTGCGACAGGCCGCCGGGCCGCGTTCCGGCGGAGTGGATTGGATACGTGCCGCAGATTAAGACGCTCGACCGCAGTTTCCCCGCGCCGGTCATCGACCTGGTTGTAAGCGGGATACGCCACCGCTGGCCCGGACGAATAAAGAAGAGAGAGCGACAGGCCGCGATGGACGCCTTGAAGCAGGTCGATGTTGACCATCTGGCCGGGCATATGCTGGCGTCATTGTCCGGCGGAGAGTTGCAGCGCGCGTATCTCGCCTTCAGCCTGGTGCGGAAGCCGCGTCTTATCATCATGGACGAGCCGGCGACCGGAATAGACGCGGTTGGGCAGAGGGGCCTGTATATCATCCTTGAAGAGTACCGCAGCGAGAACGGCGCTACAATAATTATGGTCACGCACGACTGGGGCGTTGCGCTCCACCACGCGGCGCAGGTTATGGTGCTCAATCGCTCGGTGATAAGTTTCGGTCCGCCGGCGGATGCCCTGCGCGACGAGTATCTGCAAAAGGCATACAGCCATATGGGCCACGGGATGATGTCCCCGCTGCACGATGAGGGTGCATCCGACCATTGAGGGAACAAAGTTTGATAAGTCACCAAATACGGCGGAACTGTTCTGAATTACGACCGGAACGGTTCTATTTACGGAGCGCAGACCCCCGATTTGTCGGGGGGCCAGCTCGTAGAATAGAACCGTTTCTCACTCTGTCCCGACGGGACTGGTTTTGGCGTAGATTCAGAACAGTTCCTTCCGTCTGAGGCGGACGCAGGGGACTGTCCCCCGCGCATTCGAGTGAGGAACGTTTTTATCTCGGTGACAGTCACTAATCTACGCCCCGACTCTCGCATTGCAAAAGGATGACAGTCACCAATCTACGAATCTCACGCGCCGGGCTCGTTCGATTCCGTAATTGGTGACAGTCACCTTTTGCGTTGAGATTAGAACCGTTTTCCGCCTGAGGCGGACAAGTGTCACCGTTTGATTAGAAATCGAGAGAACGATGGTTGCTTTAATAGATTTACATTTTATGCAACTGGCGCTGGCGGCCGGAGTGATGGTCGGGTTCCTGGCCAGTTACTACGGCGTTTTCGTCGTGCAGCGCGGCCTCGGTTTTATGGGCAGCGGCCTGGCCCACGCGGCCTTCGGTGGTGTGGCGCTGGGATTGCTTCTGGGCGCGCAGCCCCTCTGGATTGCCGTTCCGTTCACCGTTTTCGTTGCAATCGCCATAACGTGGGTGCGCGAGAGGACGAAGTTGGGGTCCGACACCGTCATAGGGATATTTTTCGCAGTCTCGATGGCGCTGGGCATCGTCTTTCTTTCCCTGACCGAGGGCTATACCCGTGACGCATTCACATACCTTTTCGGTTCGATTCTGGCGGTCACTTCGACGGATTTGTGGGTGATTGGCTTCGTCGTTCTCGTTGCAATCCTGCTGCATCCCCTCTGGGGTCGATGGGCATACGCCACGTTTGACAGGGAGATGGCGGCGGCGGACAGGGTGCCGGTTCGCAGGGACGATTATCTGCTTTCGGTGTTGATTGCCGTCAGTGTCGTGACATCGGTTAAACTGGTGGGGGTTGTGCTTGTCTCGGCGTTCCTTGTCATACCGGCCGCCACGGCGCGTCTGCCGGCGCGGCGGTTTTCGACGATGGCGTGGCTGTCCGTGGAGATAGGCGTGGCCACCGCGTTTGCAGGTCTCCTGGCTTCCTACTGGTTGAACATCCCCAGCGGCGCGTGCATCGTCCTCACTCAGGGCGTCCTCTTTCTCATCTGCCTCCTCGCCTCAAAATTCCTCTTTCCCGCAAAAGCCCGCCCTTGAAAAACTACCCCAGGGGTAGTTTTTTTGTGATGCAATATATAGTCACGATAGGAGTTACAGATTAAAAAAACCACCCCTGGGGTGGTTTTTTGGTTTTTGGTTTTAGGACCCGATTATTTTCGGGCGGGGACGCGGGCCTTGTCCATTTCGGTGACGACTAACTGTGCGATGCGGCCGGCGGCGTGCGTTTCGAGGTCGTCGCCCTGGAGCGGCTGCGGCTGGTTGCCGCGAAGCGTGTCGATAAGGAAATCGACGACGGGATACTGGCCGTAGCCCGCCTCGAGCATCTCGAGGAACTCGATGGCGTCGCCACGTTCGCCGAGGGAGTAAAGGATGCAGGTGTAGAATGCGGCGGCCAGATAGTTGATGTACTGGTTGCTGACCTCGCGGCTCAGTTCATTGCACTTTCCGAACGCTTCCAGCCTCACGTCGCCCTTGATAACCTCGAGCATTCCGGAGATGAAGTATTCGTTGAGCGCGGCCGTTTTTTTACCCAGTGATTCGAGGAAGCAGGCGTATTTGGTGTGCGCTTTCGGATTGGTTTTGTCCATGAAAACGCCTTTCCGCAGGTGATAGTCCGCGCGCTTCGGTTTGCTGATTTTGGCGTAAACGGTGCCGAGCGCGAGGTGCGTCTCGGGGTCGTTGTAGTTTGTTGCAAGCAATCTGTGAAGGTTCTGCATTGCGCCGGTATAGTTTCGCATTTCGATCTGGTGGGCGATTTCCTTGCGCCAGTTTTCGATGTAGTTTGCCGTTTCCTTGTCGCGCTGGAGTTCAATCTTGTCGCGGCGTCGCTCGCGTTTCGGTTGGTCGTCTTCTTCAGTTTCGGCTGCGGCGGGTCCAATGGGCTCTTTGATTTGTGCTGCTTCCGGTGCCGGCTGTTCCGCTTTTTCGAGCGGGGTTTCGGCAGCGCCTGCTTCAGCGGTTACTTTTTCCGCCGGCTCTGCCTCTCCTGCGGATTCTTCCTGCGCTTCCGGCGCAGCCGCGGGGGCTTCGGCTTCTTCGGGCGGCGTGAGGTTGAGTTTGTCTCGCAGCACTTTCAGGTAGTGTTCTGTATGGTCTTCGGTCCAGTGCCGGTTCTCCAGTTCTTCGAAGCAGCGCAGGCTTTTGTAGTATTTTTCTTTTTTAAACAGTTCCACGCCCGCCCACCAGAGCGGAACCGGCGCGCCCTCGGCAACGAGCATCTGCAGGGCGTTTTCTTCAAGCGGCAACTCGCCGGCCAGGACTTCGCTTATGACGCGCTCGTGGCAGATGACGTCCATATTGACGACCTCGAAGAATCCCGACTCGGCCAGGCGCGCAATCTCTTCATCAAGCACCTGCGACTGTTTCAGCGACACGGCGGAGAGTTTTTTCAAGGAGACTATATCCAGCGGCTGGCCGAGCATATGCAGCGTTTTCACGGCGGCGAGTATGGTTCTCAGGCCTTCGGGCTGGTCGTAGTCACCCAGCGCCTTGTATTCCCTGTTGAGTATGTCGAAAGAGAGCAGGGCGCTTAGCGGCGTGTCGTCGACAAATTCGTTCTGTTTTATGCCGGTCTCGCAGGTGTCGATAATCTCGGCGATTTCTTCTTCATTGAAAGGCGTAAGTTCGATTTCCTTGAAGTCCGTCCACAGTTCCGGTCTGGATGTGGCCTCGAGATATACCGGGTCGTCTTCGGAATTCTTGCGGACGGTTGCGAATACGAAGAGTTGCTCCGCGGCGCTGCTTACGGCTTCCAGCATCTGCGTGACGGCGCCGGTCGTTTCGCTGAATCTCTCCAGCCCGTCGAGCAGCAGGACGTATTTGTTGCCCGGGATGTATGTTTCGCTGAGCAGCGGCTCTACGAGCAGGCCGGGCGGACGCAGCAGCGTGAAGCCCTTGAACTCGTTGTATCGATTCAGAATCTCGAATATTGTTCGGCTCTTACCCACACCGCTCTTGCCGGACAGCACGACGTATGCTCCATCGTTGAGCAGGTCCACCACCTTGTCTTCCTCGGCGGTACGGGGCAGATAGAATGCGTCGTATTTCGGTATGTTGAGGTGATGCGGCTCCAGTCCGGTGATTTGCACAGGGCGGAAGTATTCCTTGAACGCCTTGGAACGGACTGCCGCCTGGTGTTGTCTTGCCTTTGCCGAGGTTCCGGGGGAGAGTATGTGAATCTTCTTGCTTCGCTTGCGGCGGGACTCCAGCAAAATGTATATGCCGCAAACAATGACGACAATAAACGCTATAGCACCGAGCACCGTTGCTATCCAGAATCCCACGGGGCTGAGTTCCAACAATGTGCCGGAAGGGCTGAATGCAGGAAACGACACCGCGGTAGAAAGCGCTGGAACGATCATGGCGACCTCCCTGAAGTTTGTCGCTTCTTAACGGGGGCACAATGGATTCAGTGCGGAAAAGGGAAATGAAACCCGAAGTGTATCAGGTCCTTACGAAGCGAGACGTGGTGCAATCGTAACGCTTCCCCTCTCTGCACTCTACATTACGCCGGAATTTTATGCCTCAGAACACGATATGTCAACAATTTTTGCAAAAAATGCGTCCTCTTACACAACATTTTGTGATGCGCGTGCGGGAGGAGATACGGGGGGGGGCCGCAGGCTTCTTCCTTAAAATTCGGTGATTTCGCCGCCGCTGATTTGGCGTTTTTGCCGGGAGTTGACGTCGAAGATGCGGCCCGGCTGTATCGGCGCTTCGTTCGGATAGCCGCGCGTTTCCCAGTAGCCTTCGACCGATTTGTCGGTGAACTCGATTCTTACGAGCCATTTTACGCCTTTGTAGCCCCAGAGGTGCGGTATCAGCATTCGGACGGGCGCGCCTTCTTCGTGCCTGAGCGCCCGGCCATTGGCGCCGTAGACGAGCATCGTGTTGGGCAGCGTCAAATCTTTCATCGCGACGCACGAGGTATATTTGTCTTTCCCGCCTGTGCTGTGGAAGTTTGCGAACCCGGCGCCGGGTTTTCGTTTTATCTTCGCGAGCACGTCTGAAAAAACGACGCCTTCCCAGTCGGCCCGGACCGACCAGCCCGATACCGAGGTAAGGCGCAGGTTCTTGACGACGCGGGGCAGCGCTTTAATCTCCTCCAGCGACATTTCAAACGGCTCCTCCACGAGCCCGTCAATGCGCAGGCGATATTTCTCCGCGTCGATTTCGTTCGCCTTTTCCGCGTCGAATATGGGCCATTTGTCAACCTTGTTGTAATCCGGCA
>JBDRIB010000049.1:0-13949 GCA_043816375.1 Planctomycetota bacterium
AGAACGGGTAGCCCTGTTCGGCCCACGAACCGGTGGTCTGCGCTGTGCGAGGCGCAACGATGACCTGCTTCGCCCCTTCCGTCTCGAGTGCGAAGCGGCCCGCCAGAACCAGCGGCTGCCGCAGTACCGCAGCCTCCGCCAGGCCTCCCGTTGTGTACACCCGCACTCTGTTCTCGCCCGGCTTAATCAAATGCGCAATCTCGGCCTCCGGAACCAGGCGGTCATAGTGACTGCCCTCGCCGAATTTCTCAACCTTCCGGCCGTTTACTTCTATCTCCGCCGGGGAGATGCCGTAGCCGCGCCACCGCTCCTGGCGCATTATCCCGTCCGCCAGAAGAAGCAGGCTGTCCGGCACGTCTTTGACGTGGAAGGTGGTTTCGAAGTTGTGATGATATTTCGTCCAGGCGCGCGCGTCGTGGCTGCTCTCAGTGTTCATCGACCACTCCGCCAGCGGCAGGTAGTTGTCGCTGTCCAGGCGGAATGTCCACTTGTCATTGAATTCTATCGGCGCAAGCCCCGTCTCTTGATGTGCCTGCATAGCAGGGGGGACGTCCAGTTTGTTCTCGCTGATGAGCACCACGCGCAATTGTTGCGGGGCAAAAGCGAGATGCACCCTCGTCTGGCCGCTTTCTTCGGCGGGGAGAGTCCCCAGTGCGGTAATTTCGCCGTTTTCTGTATCCACAAGGTACGCGTTGCCTGAATCGCACAGGGTTATCGCCTGCGGCTCGAAGGACTCTTCGCGCAGGGTGTTGAACAGAAGGAAGTAAGTCCCTTCTTCCTTCTCATATCTCATATAGACAAAATCGGGCGCCGCTCCGGCCTCCACGTCCCGGACGACGCGGTTCTCGAGTGCCCGGATGAATTCTTCCTCGTGCGTCTTCAGGCTGAGAACGTTGTCGGGAAAATCGCGCAGCAGTTTCTCCACGGCGGCTGAAGCCGAGGAATCGATGCCGGTCTCGGTATAGGCTTCGGGCAGGTCGCCCACGAAGATAATCTTTCCGTCGAGCAGGGCGAATTCGCCGAGTTTATCCATTGTCTTCCGGGAGATTACCTTTGCGGCGGGCAGCACAAGCAACTCGAAATCTTCCAGCAGGCCGCCGTCTTTGCCTTTGACTGCAAGGCGGGTTATGCCGTCGGGGCCTTTATGGATATCAGCCTTTTGGAGAATTTCCTCGTTAAGCAGGTCGAAATCGAACTGGTGCCTCAAGAGGGTCTCGTAGACGTTGTCCAGAGTCTGCTCAACCCGGAAGGCCTCCGGGTTGTCTATTGATGGATTGGTTCTGAAATAATACAGTTCCGCGGGGCGGAGCAGTCCGCGTGCCGCGGCCACCGGGCTGAACAGCGCCACGCGCGCGCGATGCCGTCCGTTGCTGAATATACAGCACAGGCGCGAGAGATGGCCGGTCAGGAGGTGATAGTATTTCCAGTGGGGGTTGTGATAGAACTCGTCCGGCGGGCATTCCCACTTGCGGAATCCCTCCAGCGAATAAAAGGCGGCGTGCGTGATGAAGTAGTTGGCGCCCATCGCGACCTGCCAGTTGGCCAGCCACTCCAGTGTGGACAGGGTCAGTTTCCATCCGGAAGCGACTCCGAAGGCCTCGTCCATCACCCGCGGCTTTTCCAGCAGGTGCGCGGCCGACGAGGCGAACTTCACCGCCAGCACGTTATCCGAAAACACTTCAGGCACAGGCCACCCGCTTTCAAAGAGACAGTCGCAACTGCCCCAGTGCAGGTATTTGGCCGCCTCGAAGAAGTCTCCCTGCTCGCGCATCTGGCTCAGATATTCGCCCTCGGAGTTGACGTGACCAATCAAGAGGATGTTATGTTTTTCACAGTACTCGAAGAGGGGGCGGAAGTAGTTTTCCTTGTATAGCGCTGTCATCGTCTCGAAAAAGTCGTTGCGGTACTTCACTGTCCGGGGACCCGTCTCCTCGAACTGCGCGAGCAACGCTCGCGCAAACGGATAGCCGTGCCGCCCCTCAAAGGTTTCGGGCAGGGAATCGGTCCACTGCACCGAGTGCTCGTTGCTGGAGTAGAACATCGATGGCTCGTCGGTGAAGTAACCCTTAAGGCAGCGCCCGTAGAAGCGGCCCACCCGCTCGGTGTAGGGCTTGTGAGTGTATTCTATGAATTTCTCGGTGGCGGCGCGGTTGAACACGTCCAGGCAGCCGCCGCTGAAGTTTTCCCGGTAAATTGTTTTGCCGAAAGCAACAACCCGCCACGTCCCGGCGGGCAGGCTGCAGACAAGCCCCTTTCCCTCCTCATAACTCGCGCTCAGGTCAATCATTTGCTCAAGGCGTTCCTCCCAGTCATCCGGCTCCTCGCGGCAGGCCAGGATATAGAGCAGGCCGTCGCCTTTCTCCGGCTGCCAGGAGAATTGCTTTCCGCCCTCGGTGCTTGTCTGGTCCGATATGAAGACCTGGCTCATTCGGAACTGTGGGCAATCTTCCAGAAGCCTGCCGCCCACGACTCCGCTCGGCCAGTTTTCCTCGTCGTATATCCACGCCCACAGGCCCATCTTCTCGGCCTTTTCGCAGCATTTTTCCGTCAGTTGCATCCATTCATCGGCAAGATAACGCGTGTGCAGGCCGAAGCGGGCGTTTATGACGAACCCGCCGAGTCCCTGTTCGGCCATCTCGTCAATCTGGCGCATCAATTCCTTCTCCTCAATGCGATGATTCCAGAACCAGAGAGGAGCCGGGCGAAATTCGTTCGATGGGTTTTTAATGTCTGCCAGAAAGCGCTTGATGTCGGCGTTTTTCATTGTTGCAGTCTCCATTTGATTTAATATGTTTCGATCCGGATTGAGGCAATCAGGCCGGAGGCTCTCGGGTCGCACATAAAGAGGTTGTGCAGGGTATTGGTTACTTTGAACGCGAATCTGTTTTCACCTGCCATTATAAACTCTCCCACGGGAATCTCCCAGGGCGGCCAGGCGCGCACGCCGGCCTGCCGTCCGTTTACCCGCACATCCACGAGGTCGGCGATGCCCTCAAAGACCAGACGCAGCGGCTTTCCGGAGTATTCGTCCGGAATCGTGAGCGTCTGCTCGTAAGAAGCGCTGCCGGAGAAGAACGGGTAGCCCTGTTCGGCCCACGAGCCGGTGGTCTGCGCCGTGCGTGGCGCAGCAATGAGCCAGTTTTCCCCTTCCTTCTCGAGTGCGAAGCGCCCCGCCAGAACCAGCGGCTGGCGCATTGCCGCAGCCTCCGCCATTCCTCCCCGGGTGTGCACCCTGATGGTGTTTGTTCCGAGATTGATGAGGTGGGCGATTTCCGCCTCCGGAACCAGCCGGTCGTAATGCGTGCCTTCGCGAAATTCATCAATTTTCCGGCCGTTTACCTCAATCTCGGCGGGCGAGATTTGATAACCATGGTATCTTTCCTGACGCATAACGCCGTCAGCCAGCAGATAGAGACTCTCGGGAAGGTCTTTCACGTTGAAATCGGTTTCGTAGGAATGATGGTAATTCAGCCAGCCGTGTCCGTCGGACCAGCCACGAGTCTTCAGCGACCAGTCCGCCAGGGGCAGGTAGTTGTCGCTGTCCAGGCGGAACGTCCAGTTGTCTTTGAATTCTATCGGCTGAAGTCTGGCGGCCTGTGCTTTCGCGAATGCAGGAATATCCGGTTGCCTCTTGCTAATGAGAACCACTCGCGACTGCTGCGGGGCAAAAGCAAGACGCAGTCTGGTCACGTCGTTATCGTTATGCGGCAATGCCTCCAGCGGATTTATCTCGCCGGTTTCAGCATCAACAAGGCAGGGAAAACCCGAGGCGCGCAGTGTTATCTCCGGCGGCTCGAAGGACTCTTCGCGCGAGGTGTTGAACAGAAGGAAGCAAGTCCCTTCTTCTTTCTCGTATCGCAGATAAATAAAATCGGGCGCCGCTCCGGCCTCCACGTCCCGGACGACGCGGCTCTCGAGCGCCCGGATAAATTCTTCGCCAACAGTCTTCACATTTGCAACGGTATCCGGAAAGTCCCGCAGCAGGCCCTCCGCGGCGGTTGAGGCCGAGGAATCAATGCCGGTCTCGGTGTAAGCCTCTGGCAGACCGCCCACGAAGACAATCTTTCCGCCGAGCCGGGCAAATTCGCCGAGTTTGTCCATTGTCTTCCGTGATATGACCTTTGCGGCGGGCAGCACAAGCAATTCAAAATCTTCCAGCACGCCGCCGTCCCTGCCTTTGACGGCGAGGCGGGTTATGCCGTCGGTGCCTTTGTGAATCTCCGCCTTCTGAAGAATCTCCTCGTTAAGCAGGTCGAAATCGAACTGGTGCCTCAGCAGGGCTTCGGAAACTTTTTCCAGCGTGTTCTGGATTTGACCGGCCGCGGAAGTGTCTTCTGACGGGTAGGCGGTGGAATGAGGCAGTTTTCTTGCCTGGAGCAGTCCCCGCGCTGCGGCCACCGGGCTGAGCAGCGCCACGCGCGCGCGATGCCGCCCGTTGCTGAACAAATAGCACAACCGCGACAAATAGTCGGTGAAGAGACGGTAGTATTTCCAGTAAGGATTGTGATAGAACTCGTCCGGCGGGCACTCCCACTTGCGGAATCCCTCCAGCGAATAATAGGCGGCGTGCGGGATGAAGTAGTTGGCGCCCATTGCGACCTGCCAGTCGGCCAGCCACCTGATTGTCGACAGGTTCAGGTCCCAGCCGGAGGCAACGCCAAAGGCCTCGTCCATCACGCGCGGCTTGCCAAGCAAATGTGCGGCTGACGAGGCGAACTTCACCCCCAACAGGTTATTAGTCGAATACCCGGGTCGCGGCCACGTGGTGTCAGTAAGGGTATCACAGCCACCCCAGTGCATATATTTGGCCGTTTCGAAGAAGTCTCCCTGCTCTCGTATCTGGCTCAAATACTCGCCCTCGAAGTCGACGTGACCTATCGAGAGGATGTTGTGCTTTTCGCAGTACTCGAAGAGGGGGCGGAAGTAGTTCTCCCTGTAAAGCACGGTCGCCGTCTCAAAAAAATCGTTGCGGTACTTCACCATCCGGGGACCCGTCTCCTCGAACTGAGCCAGCAACGCCCGAGCAAGCGGATAGCCATGCCGCTCCTCAAAGACTTCGGGCAGGGAATCGGTCCACTGCACAGAGCGCTCGACGGTAGAACGGTACATTGATGGTTCGTCGGTGAACACGCCTTTCAGGCAGCGCCCGTAAAACCGGCCTACTCGCTCGGTGTAGACCGCATGGGTGTATTCTATGAACTTTTCCGTGGCGGCGCGGTTGAACACGTCCAGGTAGCCGCCGGCGAAGCTGCCGCGGTAAATCGCCTTGCCGAACGCAATCACCCGCCACATACCGGCAGGCAGGCTGCAGACAAGCCCTTTTCCCTCCTCGTAACTCGTGCTCAGGTCTATCATCTTCTCAAGGCGCTCCTCCCAGTCATCCAAGTCATCGCGGCAGGCCAGGATGTAGAGCAGGCCCTCGCCTCTCTCCGGCTGCCAGGAGAATTCTTTTCCGCCCTCGGTGCGTGTCTGGTCCGATATGAAAATCTGGCTCATTCGGAACTGGGGGAAATCATCCAGAAGCCTGCCGCCTACCACTCCGCTTGGCCAGTTCTCCTCGTCGTAGAGCCACGCCCACAGGCCCATTTTCTCTGCCTTCTCGCAGCACTTTTCCGTCAGTTGCATCCATTCGCTGCCGAGATAAGGCGTGTGCAGGCCGTGGCGGGCGTGCATAACGAAGCCGCCCAGTCCCTGTTCGGCCATTTCATCTATCTGGTGCAGGAGTTCCTTTTCATCCAGGCGATGATTCCAGAACCAGAAAGGAGCCGGGCGGAATTCGTTCGATGGATTTTTAATGTCTGCCAGAAAGCGCTTGATGTCGGCGTTTTTCATTGTTGCAGCCTCCATTTGATTTAATATGTTTCGATCCGGATTGAGGCGATCCGGCCGGAGGCTCTCGGGTCGCACATAAAGAGGTTGTGCAGGGTATTGGTCACTTTGAACACGAATCTGTTTTCGCCCGCCATTATAAACTCTCCCACGGGAATCTCCCAGGGCGGCCAGGCACACACGCCGGCCTGCCGTTGAAGTCGCCCGCCGACCTTTTCTCTGACAAGATTGGCAGCGCTTTGCGCTATGCTCCGCTCGTGCACAGGGGTGTCTCCAACGCAAGAGTTATCGCCGCTACAGGGAGCGTGACACAGGGACGCGACAACTTAGGATTCGCGAAGGGGGAATAATATCAGAATGACAACGAGGGTTTCAAGTGTATTCTTTGCGCGTAACTGCTTAGATATGTGTGGTTGGCCGGTGTGAGGCGTGAGCGGCGCAATGGGCAATTTCTTGACAGGATGAGGGCAGGAATGGTTACAGGTCCTGCATTTTGATCGCATATGCCAGTTCCTGCAGGCTCGCAATCAGACGCACTTCCACTACCGGCACGTTCTCCGGTGTATGGATATGTGTGCTGGCGAGGTTCAGCAATCCGCGCACTCCCGCGCTAACCAGTTGGTCGGCTACTTTCTGGGCCGCTGCTGCCGGTACTGCTATAACACCAATGTCGATATTCCTGTTTCGCACGACGCCGGGCAAAGCGTCCATGCTCCGCACAACAAGACCGCCGACCTTGCTGCCGAAAAGAGCGGGATCCGAGTCAAAAATGCCCAGAATCTTAAACCCTCGTGTATAGAAATCCTGGTGCGACACTATGGCACGCCCGATATTCCCGGCACCCACAACTAACATACCGCGGCTGATATCCGAGCCGAGCACTTCGGCAAGAATCTTCTCCAGGCTTTCGGTTTCGTATCCCCGCTTCGGCGTGCCGGAATAGTCCAGGTGTGAAAGGTCCTGACGTACAGTCGAACTGGTGAGTCCGAGCGCCCTGGCCAGCTTTTGAGAGGAGACCCATTTCTGCCCATCCTTGCGAAGGGCCTGCACATGGGCCAGATATTTTGGCAGACGGTGAATAAGAGAAGTCGGTATCATTTCTTGCCTCGATTTTGCCAGAGCCCGCCCCCCTTGTCCGAAAAACCAATTTAATATTTTACCCCGCCCGGACGCAATTTGTCTAATTTTTAACGTTTTTTTTCAAAAATTTGCGCTCTGCACCCGACGCGGCGTAATGCCTGAAAAGACAGCAGGTTGCAATCTAAGAGGGAAGTGCGGGGAACCGTCACCAGGAAAGAAACGGTTCGAGATTACTCAAGTTGCCCGTTTTTTTCCTCGTTGTTCTTTGCATGGCAAGCAAGTGTGCCCGCTAAACTGTGCAACAAGCGCCCTGAACGGTGACAGTCACTAATCTACGCCCCGACTTTCGCAGTATTTTAAATGAATGTCGGGACCGTAATTAGTGACAGTCACCAAGGATGCGAAAAAACGGGCAACTTGAGAATAATGGACACCTGCTCAGGGGGACATATGGCTTGCGTGTTCCGGGTTGTAGATGAAGATGCCGTCTATGACGGGGTCGTATTGCTGATTCTTTCTGATTCTTCTCAGATTCTCTTCGGTTATTTTTGAATTTCCCGGCAACAGCAGGCGTCTGCTCACCGTGCGCATGTCGTGGGAGATGACCATTCCGGGACGCAGGTCTTTTACCGTTACTTCAGTTTCGATTTCTTCTTTGACTTCGGCCTGGCCTTTTTCCCGGGCTATTATGAAGGACTGGACGACCTCCGGGTCGAATTCCGTGTTCGCATGCCGGGCGATGTAGTCCAGCGCCTTCGAGGGAGGGACACTTGCTCCGAACCGGCTTGTGCTGATGAGGATGTCATATCGGTCCGCGACGGCTATTATGCGCGAGCCGAGCGGTATGTTCTGGCCGGCGAGTTCGTCGGGATAGCCTGTGCCGTCGTACTTCTCGTGATGGTGCCTGATAAAGAGCGCGACGCGGGACAGGCCTTCAAAGGATGAAACCACGGAGCATCCCAGCATCGGGTGCTGCTTCAGGGATTCCTGTTCTTCCCTGGTCAGGTTTCTGACGCCTTTCGCGAAGACCCTGTCGGGGATGCCGATTTTCCCGATGTCGTGCAGGAGGGCGGCGGTTTCCACGTCTTTTGCCTCTTCCTCGCTTTCGCACATTTCGTCTGCGATGAATCTTGCCAGTTCGCTGACACGTTTGGAATGATTGCCCATTTCGGAGTTTCTCAGTTCGACCATACCTGTGAACACTCTGATTGCGTTCAGAAAGTTGTTTTCCAGTTTCTGGTTCACCGAGAGCAATTCCTTGTTTTTCTCCTTTATTTCGGCGGTGCGTTCCTGCACTGTGTTTTCCAGGTCTGCGTTGAGTTTCTTGAGTACCTGGTTCTGTTCGCGGATAAGGTTGTTCAGGCAGGTGTTTTCGGTGAGCAGCAGGTATTGTTTCAGGGCCTGCTTGACGGTTACCCTGAGGTCCTGGTCGTTCCAGGGTTTCAGGATGAATTTGTAGATTCTCCCGCTGTTTATGGCGTCCACTGCTATGTTGACGTCGGCGAAACCCGTGAGCAGGATTCTTATGGTATCAGGCTGTATCTCGCTTGCCTTTTCGAGGAACTCGGTCCCGGTCATCCGGGGCATATTGTGGTCGGAGATAATGAGGTCTATGGTTTGCTTTCCGAGCAGTGCGAGCGCCTCTTCAGGGGTTGTGCAGGTGTTGATTTCGTAGTCTTCCTTCCGGAAGGCGCGTTTCAGGGCACTCAGGATGCCTTCTTCATCGTCCACAAACAGTATATTGTGTTTCTTATCCATTGCCGGGCACCTTCAGAGAGTGAACCGTGTCGAGAAGTTTCCGAACGGTAAAGGGTGCAACAAGAGTGGTAACGTTTTGCGCCGGCAGGTTTGTGCCGCGTGGGTCCGGCCCGGACAGCACCAGCACCGGTTGACCGGTCCAGACTCCATCTTCCGGTGCGTCGAAGTCAAGCGAAGCGTCCCTTGTGTCCACAACCAGAATGCCGGGTTTTTCGTCTCTGACCCGATCGGGAGAGAGAGATTTGCAGAACTCAACGCTTACGTTGTAACCCGCCGCCTCGAGAACGAGTCTCGTCGTTCTGACCTGGCGAGGAGTCGGGCCGAGCAGCAGAATCTTCGCGGCCTGCTCCTGACCGGTTTCGCCGCCTGCTTCGCGCGGGGTGAAGTCTATGTTCAGCAGCGAGGCGGCCTTCGCAATCTCGCCGTCGGACTCCAGCAGAACGCGCAAGAGATCCGTTTCGTCCATCTTCAGCCTGTCCATCATCTGTTTGGAAATACTGGGGAAGACATCATTGCCGCTGGAGCCGACACAGCGAATCTTTGCCAGGGAGTTTGCCAGATAGGCAACCGCCTCGAGATGCGCCGTCTTTCCCGTGCTGTCCGTCTCGGGACTGTGATGGTTGCGTGTTGCCCATACCAGTTCGTCGGGGAATTTCCACTGTTTAAAGACGTTCCCGCCCAGAATACAATGGTCTATCCCAAGTAGTTCCTGCTCTATTTCCGCAAGGTCGCGCCCCGGCTCCTTCTTGGCCTGCAACAGAACGGCCTCCAGGACTTTCGCGGCGTTAGTGCCGAGAATGAGTTTTCCCGTATCGTGGAGCAGACCCGCAACAAAGCCTTCTTCGACCGGGTTGTATTTGCTGCGCTCGGCCAGTAATTTCCCGATGGCCGCCACAGCCAGGTTGTGCCGCCAGAACTCCTGGTGGTCCAGCGGGCCGCCGCTCATTTTCTTTGCGAGGACTTCATAAGCGCTGACCCCCATCGCCAGGCTTTTCACGGCATCGTATCCCAGAATAACCACCGCTCTCGAGATGGTTGATATCTGTTTGGAGAACCCGTAGAAAGAAGAATTGACCAGTTTGAGCAGTTTGGCGGAAAAGCCCAGGTCGGTGGAAATCACCTCGCCCATATTCTCCGCGGAGGATTTCGGGTCTTTCGCCACCTCAAGCAGATGCCGGGTTACCGCCGGGAGAGGGGGCAGCATCTCGGTTGATTTGGTCAGTTCGCGCAATTTTTCAGCCAGCATTTTGTTTTTCCTCGAGAAGGATGGTTACTCCCCTTTGGGCGTCATCGGGATTTACGACTTTGCAGGCGACATTAAATACTCTATTACGCCAGCGGTGATTTTCCAGACGGCAGGTTTTCCTGGAGGTTCGGGCCTGTTCGACAAGTTTGCCTATCTCCGGGTCGAACACCTGATTTACCGGAGTACCCGGGACGAAGGTCTCAGTTTTCTCCTGTGCCGATTTATTTGAATAGACGACCGTGTTTTCCTCATCCACTCCCAATACGGGGAAGGGGAGATAATACAGAATCTGCTGCGACATCTCCAACTCCCGCGTTCTTTCCTGGACCAGGCGTTCCAGGTCCTCGTTCAGTTCTCTCAGTTTCTCGTTCTGTTCCTGGACCTTTTCGAAAAGCAGGCGGTTTTGCCGAATCAAATCGTGCCGCTCCAGTGAACGCTCCACCGATATCTTGAGTTCCTTGTCGTCCCAGGGTTTGCCGATAAAGCGATACACCTCGCCCTCATTTATTGCCGAGGTAATTGTTCTCACTTCACTGTAGCCGCTCAGGATTAATCTGGTGGTCTCCGGGTAAAGGGTTTTGACCCGCTTGAGAAATTCCATACCTGTCATACCGGGCATGCGCTGGTCCGACATTATGAGGTCCACCGACTCCTCTTTCAGAATCTCAAGACCCTCTTCCCCGCTCTCGGCTGTGAGGATATTATAATTGCTTTTTCGAAAGACGCGCTTGAGAGCGGTCAGGATGTTCGCCTCGTCGTCAACGAACAGCAAAGTGTGTTTCCTGTCTTTCTCTATCATATTTTTTTCCGGTTCTCCGGCAGAAAAAGGATGCCGGGATGTGTTCCTGTGCCATCAACTTTCGAGCACGCCCGCCGCCAGTTGCTCGCTGTCCGCCTTGTTTTGAAGTTGTGGTCCCCCGTCGACGGGCAAGGAGATTTTGAACGTGGTGCCTTTTCCGGGCTTGCTGTGAACGGTTATCTCGCCGCTGTGTTGTTTGATGATGTTATAGGTTATGTTCAGTCCCAGCCCCGTTCCCTTGCCGACGGGTTTTGTCGTGAAAAACGGGTCGTATATCCGGTCCAGAACTTCGGGCGGAATGCCCGTACCCGTGTCGCTGATTTCTATGCATACATTTCCCCCTTTTGTGCGGGTTCTTATGATGATTGTGCCCCGGTCTTCTATGGCCTGGGCGGCATTCACCAGAATGTTCAGAAAGGCCTGTCCGAGTTGACCGGCCCAGCACGCAACCGGCGGCAGGGCAGCGTATTCTTTGACGACCTCGGCCTTGTACTTGATTTCGTTCCAGGCTATGGTAAGCGCCTTGTCTATAATCTCGTTTAAGTCGACGACCTCGACTACCTTCTCTCCGGAGTGCGCGAAATCCTTCAGGTCATCGACGATTTTTTTAATCTTGCCCATCCCGTCCACCGATTCCTTCACGACTTTGTCAAGGTCTTCCATAATGGAGTTGACGTCATATTTCTCCCACAGTTCGCCTGCCTTTCCTGCGGCCTCGCCGCCGGCGCCTTCCATTCCGCCGCAGGCGTCAATCAGGCACCTGCAATTTTTCAACACCGCGGCAAGGTCGGTTGTGTATTCGCCGAGGGTGTTGAGATTGCTGGCGACAAAGCCGGTCGGATTGTTAATCTCGTGGGCGATACCGGCCGCCAGTTGTCCTATGCTGGCCATTTTTTCCGAGTGGAGAAGTTGTTTCTCCAGGTTTTTTCTTTCGGTGATGTTGCTGCCCAGCAGGAGAGTCCCTGCCGACTTTCCCTTCTCTTTAATGGGATTTATGGTGATGCCGAGGAAACCTTCCTCGCCATCTTGCTGCCTGAACGCGACGTCATCAACGCGTATCAGCCTGCGCGTGCTTATGCAGTCTGAAATGCTCTTTAGAATTCTGTCGGAGTCCCATTGTATATGGCATTCGGTAAGCGGTCGTCCCAGAATATCAGTGCGCGAGATGTTGAAGGTGCTCTCCGCTACGGCATTCCATTCCGTAATTTTCCCGTCCACATCCGTCGCGATAAGAATGGACGAGATAGAGAAAAGCAGCATCTCGGTGCGTGCGTGAGCCTTCCGCAACTCCTCCTCGGCCTGCTTGCGTACTATTGCGTTTCTCATTTCCATTGCTATGGCGTTTATCAACTCTCTTTCTTCTTCGAGAAAAGGGCCTTCGTCGAGTTCCGGTCGCTCTTCCGTGTAAAACACTTCTACCGCCCCGACTTTTCCCCCCGATACCGTGATATCGGAAGACTGTTTCCATTCGGTCTCCGTGAAGTCTCGCGCTTTGAACTCCTTTTCTTTGTGGATGATTCTGGCGCACGTTATCTCCGGGTACTGCCAAGACTGCGGCATCAAGTCGACCGTCTTCCGGAACATATCATCCAGCGTGCTGCCGGGTTCTTGAACAAGTGAGGCAACGGCATGAAGGCAACGGAGTTCTTTTGTGCGCTCTTTTACCTGTCGTTCGAGCGATTCATGGGATGCGGCAAGTCTGGCGGTCATGCGGTCGAACTCGTCCGCCAGTTGCTCAAATTCGTCCCCCGTCTTGATGTCCAGCCGGTGATTCCACTGCCCGCCTCCTATCAACTCGGCCCCCTCCTGGAGGGCTCTTATCGGTCGGGCTATTCTGCGGCCCAGCCAGAGGCCCGTCACGACAATTGCTATCGCAACCCCGCCGCCAATCAAGGCCAGGATGGCAGCAAGATGATAGACAGGCGCAAAGGCCTCGTCGGTATCCTGGGCCACCAGGATGTACCACCTCTCCCCGCCGAAACTTCCGGGGCTGACCCGGTTCATCGTCTCCACCGGAGCGACACCGACGATTGCGCTATTGGGCGATTGCTCACGCCCTGTATGCAAACTGCCGACAAGCCACGCAGGCCGGGCCGGGTTCAATCTCGCCACGACATCAGCGGATATTTTCTCGCCAGAGAGAAGACCCCTCTCATCAACAAGGATGTTTCCGCCGGAAGCCGCCAGGTGTGCATGACCGGTTTTCCCTGTGCGCGTTACTGTCAGGGCGCTGAAAAGGACCCTCGCATTCAGTGCCGTTTTTATCACACCGATGACACATTCCCCTTTCTCGTCCCATACCGGCGCGGCGATGTCCAGAGAGACAACGTTGGTGTCTGCATCACAGTAAAGAGGGCTTACATATACTGCACCCTTGCCTCTGTCGAACGCCTCCTGCCACCACTCTTCATCGGCCTGGTAGTAGTCGGATGTCTTTCCAGTCGCGCCGACGAGCGCTCCCTGATTATCCGTGAGCAAAATCTCGTCGAATCGCTGCGAATTGGATGCCATATGGGAGTTGAGTCTGGAGGACGCTTCGCTTTCAAGGCACTGGCGGACAAGGTCGTCGTCATCCGGGGCTTGAGTCCAGCGCTTGTCAATCCGTTTCATCTCCTCGAGAATTTCAGGTTTGCTTTTGCCCGCATACCGGGCGTTAGCATTCTCCACTTCCTGTCTCAGGACAACGGCCGTGCGTCCCAGGCGGGTTGCGCCCTCGATTTCTCTCTCCAGGGCCATATCGGTCTTGTCGCGCGTCTGCGCGGCGATTTCCTGTAAGTTGGCACCGACGGACTTTTCCAGTGCTCCAAGGATGTGCAGAGTGCTGATTATCGAGACGATAAGAAGGGGCATCAGGCCGATAACGAGAAACGCAGCCAGCAGTTTTTTGCTGATACTTCGTTTTGAATTTCCCTGGTCTTTCTTCAGGTTCATAATTTGCTTTCTCCTCGTATGATCTTATCTTTTTTATCGAAGCGCAGCATCCACTTCCCGTTTGCAGAATTCTCCTTCGAGCGGCAGTTCGACGGTAAAGGTCGAGCCTTTTCCAACCTCGCTTTCGACGAGTATTCTCCCGCCGTGTCTTTCTACTATTGACTTCACTATCGACAGCCCGAGTCCGAGCGAACCCGACATAAACTCTATGGTGCCGGAGGAGTGTCTGAGGCTCTCTCCCGCCTCATAAAACTTCTCGAATATGTTCTCGCGCTCTTCTTCGGGTATGCCTATGCCCGTGTCCGA
>JBDRIB010000050.1:0-6197 GCA_043816375.1 Planctomycetota bacterium
GATTTATCGGGCCCAGCTCGTAGAATAGAACAGGTCCTGGAATGCTTCGGGGACAGTCCCCTGCGACCGAGACTCGTAGACTAGTGACTGTCATCCTTTTGCAATGCGAAAGTCTGGGCGTAGAATAGAACAGGTCCTGGGATGCTCCGGGGACAGTCCCCTGCGACCGAGACTCGTAGACTGGTGACTGTCACCTTTCTTTAATGCCCCCCGCCGCAATCAATTTCAGCCGCGTCTCCCTTTTTGCCGATAGATGAATTATGGAACTCGATTCGGGGACGCGCTATGTATCGCTCATACTGGGGACTTAGACAAAATCCCTTCTCCAACACTTTCGACGCCCGGTTCTTCTTTCTGACGAAAGACCAGGAAGAGGCTGTCCGCAAGTTCCTCAACGTCTTCGCCGAAAACAAATCGGTTATGCTGCTCGTCGGCCCCGTCGGCGTCGGCAAGACATACCTCTGCAAACTCATAGCCGACCAGATGCGCAAGGCCGGCGTGCCTGCCGCCTGTATGATAACGCCGCGCCTCGACGTCGAGCACTTCTGCAAGGAAATCGCGAGAAAACTCGGCTTGGAAGACGAAGAAAACCGACCCCTGTGCGAACAGGGACTCTACGATAAAATGCGGCGTCAGAGCGAGAAAAGCCGCTCCCCGGCCGTCCCCGTCCTCATACTCGACGAAGCACAGGCAATAGCCGACGACAGGACATTCGAAGCGATACGGCTGATGCTGGACTTCGACATGAACGGGCGCTTCCTCCAGACCCTCCTCCTGGCCGGACACGACAGCCTGGTGCCGCGCCTCAGGGTCAACGAGTCGCTGAACCAGCGAATCACCGTCAGGCACCGCCTGAGTCCGCTCACCGAAGACGAGGCCTCGGAGTACATCGATTTCCGTCTCAAGGCCGCCGGCGCGGCCACCCAGATATTCAGCCCTCCGGCAAAGAAAGCCGTTTACGACCTGTCTCGCGGCCTGCCCCGGATTATCAACGCCCTGTGCGACACCGCTATGGTCATCGCCGCCGACGAGCGATTCCTGAAAATCAACGACGACCTCATAAAACGCGCCGGCGAAAAAATCTCCTACGTCAACTGATTCCCTCTCTGCTATCGGTGACTGTCACTAATTACGGAATCGAGCGAGTGTGCGAGCGAGATTCGTAGATTAGTGACTGTCACCCTAATGTAAAGCGGTAACAGTCACCGCAAGATGCTATAATAACGCCGCGTCACGACGAAACATCTCCGCAAAACGAAAAGGCACGCAAACAATGAAAATCCTCATCACCGGCGCAAGCGGCCTGCTCGGCTGGAACGTCGCAGGCAGGGCACGGGACGAACACGACGTCCTCGGGACCTGGCTTCACCACAAGCCTCCGCTTAACCAGGCCGCCAGGGTGGATTTAACGAAGAGACACGCCACGTCCGCCGTGTTCCGCGAATTCCAGCCGCAGTTGGTTATCCACACGGCTGCAATGACGCACGCCGACCTGTGCGAGAAGGACCCCGCCTCGGCGCGCGCCCTCAATGTCGAGGCGACGGCGCATCTGGCGCAACTGTGCGAGGGGAGCGGCGCGAGAATTATTTACATATCGACAGACCTGGTCTTCGACGGGAAGAAGGGAATGTACACCGAGGCGGATGAGGCCTCGCCGATAAGCCGCTACGGCGAGACCAAATTGCTGGCGGAAATAGAAGTCGCGCGGACGCTCGAAAATCACGTTATCCTCCGCGCCTCGCTTATGTACGGCAAAAGCCTCAGCGGCAGGCGCGCCGCAGACGAGGTAATCCTGACCGCGCAGAAAGAAGGGCGGACACTGCGCCTTTTCACCGACGAGTTCCGCACGCCGGTATGCGTTCCCGGCCTTGCCGACGTGATTCTCAAATTGGTGGACAATGATGCAACGGGGCTTTACCACTGCGCGGGGAGCGAGCGCATGAGCCGCTACGAGTTCGCGCAGAGACTGGCGAAATACGTGCCGCTTGAAATGGACAAAATCCTCCCCGCCCGAATCGCCGACATACCGGTTATCCCGCCGCGAGCACCCGACGTTTCACTCGACACCGCGAAACTGCGAGAAACCCTCGCCGTCAAACTCCCCGACATCGACGAGGGCCTCTCCCTCCTCCATTTTAAGAACCGTTCTTAAAAGCAAAATCCTGTAATCCCCTGAAAAACAAGGTCTTATAAAAAACACCCCCAAATTTTTTAAGAACGGTTCTTAAAATTTTGGGGCCGAAAACGTGTATCCATTGTCATAGTAGATGCTTACGAAAATACGATTTTAAGAACGGTTCTTAAAAGGGTGGGGATTAGGCGTGAGGGGAGAATCTGCCCCTGGCTTTGCGGTATTTAAGCCCGAATTTGCTTGCTGATGCCGCCAGAAAACCCGCAGAGCCAAACGGCTTGTTGCGGCGAATACTCTCGATTATTTGTTTCATTTCTTTTTTGCTTCCTGGTTGGGCAAGATATTCCGCGAAGGCCTTGGTTTGTTCTTTGTCGAAGGGGAGATGGGTTGTGATTCCGTCCGTTTCTCCTGCGATGTGTGCCGCTGCGCTGGAAAAACTGTAGCCCTGCGGGCTTTTTGCGAGGCCCGCTTTTTGCGGGTTCTGGTCGATATACCTGACTACTTCCCACAGGTAGTCTCCTTCCTCGACCGGGAAGGATTTGAATCTGGATTCGAAGACGTGTCCGGTAACCTGATAGGTTGTCTGGAAATACAGCGCGTACGTTACGCCCAGTTTGCGCATCAATTTTATAAACGCTGCCTCATCCGGCGGTCTTACCAGCAGATGCACGTGGTTCGGGATTAACGCATAGGCGAGGAGGTCGCAGGCGGTCTCGTTGAGGAATTTGCATAGAAGCCCGAGGTAGGTATCGTAGTCTTTGGCTTTCTTGAATATTTCTGCGCCGTTATTACCGCGCTGGATTACGTGGTGGGGAATTCCGGCAATTACCACTCTCTTCGGTCTCGGCATATCAACCTCCCGGCCCGTTTAAGAACCGTTCTTAAAATGGAAATTCGGTAACGACTGTCAGTTTAACATGATATAAAAAATGAGTCAAGAAATTTTAAGAACGGTTCTTAAAAATTTAGGGCCGAAAACGCGTATCCACTATTACTACAAAGTGTTACAAAAATACGATTTTAAGAACGGTTCTTAAAAGGGTGGGGAGAGGGGCTAGCGGCGCCAGAGGGTCTTGAGGATGAGGCCGAAGAAGCGCATCGTGTCGACGAACGGGCGTATGCTGCTCTCCGCGCCGTTGTATATGGTGGGAACAATTACCTCGGTGATTTGGAAGCCGTGCGCGTGCGCCTCCATTATTATCTCCGATTCGAAGTCATACCGCGTCGAGGTCACGGCCTTGCGGTCCATGAAAAGCCTTTTCAGCACGCGGGTCGAGAAAAGCCGGTAGCCGCACTGTGTGTCGTGAAATCGCTGCTGGCAGAACCACGTCACAACCGCGGTCATCGATTTATTCGTGACGGCCCTCAGCAACGGCATATGCTCGGAATCGAACCGCCTGCAGCCGAGCACCACATCGCAGCCTTTCCGCCACGCCTCCTGGAAGTCGGGTATCGCCTCAGCCGCGTGCTGGCCGTCGGCGTCCATTGTAATCGCGGCCTCGTAGCCGTGCCTCACCGCGTATTCGAAGCCCTTTCGGAGGGAAACGCCTTTGCCTCGGTTTTTTTCGCCGGTAAGGACTGTTGCGCCGGCCCGTCGGGCGATTTCGGCCGTCTCGTCGGTCGAGCCGTCGTCCACCACGAGCACGTTCCGGCCGTCGGCCACGAGCCTGCCGACGACTCCGCCTATCGCGCCTGACTCGTTATAAGCCGGTATTACTACGAGGAGTTTTAAATTATGCCGAGGGGACATCACCATCACCTGTTTCTCACACTCACTCATCCCTGGGCGCGAAGGAGGTCTGGCGGGCCTTCGCCCCAGTAGGGATAAAAAGTCGCCCACTGTTCGGGGTGCTTGCGCACATTGCGCTCCACAAAATTAGCAAAACGCTGCGTCATCGTCAACATCTTTTCCTCGGGCGTGCCTTCATCGGGAGGGAAGATGGGCGGCGCGGAATAGACAACAAACTTGTCGCCGGGGCGGCGCAGGCAGATGCTGGGGATGATTCCCGCGCCGCTGTGCACGGCCAGCCAGGCGGGGCCTTTGGGAAAGACGACCTCGCGGTCGAAGAACTTCACGCGGACGCCTTCCTCGGCCGTGCGGCGTTCGCCCAGACATCCCAGTATGCCGTTTTTTCTCAGGATGCGCAGGGCCGGCCGCGCGGCGACCTCGGTGTGCAGCGTGGCCATTCCCTTGGCCAGCCTCTGGTTGACGAACAATTCCGTGGTTTTCGGGTGGCCGTGGGGCAGTGCGATAATTGCTACTTTGTGTCCGCGCGCGGCGTAAACGGATACCGCGAGTTCCCAGTTGCCGAGGTGCGCGGAGAGGAATATGGCTCCCCGCCCGCGATCGAGGCAGGTATCGAGGTGTTCCGAGCCGACGAGTCTGCACCGCTCCCTGTAGAACGAGGGCCCGAGTACCGGCATTCGAAATATTTCGACGACGTTCTTTGCGAAGTTGAGCATCGATTTTTTCGCAATCGCACGGGCGCGGGCGGGCGTGTACCGGTCGTCGAGGACGACCTTCATGTTTTCGTCAACCGCGCGTCGTCCGCTGTGAAACTGGTGATAGCGCAGGAACCCCAGCACCCTTGCCATCCAGTAGCCGGTTCGCTCGGGCGCCGCGCATGCGAATTTGCTGACTGCGAGATAGAAGAGATATCCCAGGTAGGTAGCCATAAGTTCTATTGTAATGTCCTGTCAATGGAACGCAAGGTGACTAAAGGTGACTGTCACTAATCTGCGAATCTCGGCGCAGGGGACTGTCCCCGAAGCATTCCAGGACCTGTTCTATTCTACGAATGCAAAAGGATGACAGTCACCAATCTACGAGTCTCGGTCGCAACGCTCCCTTGACTCCGTAATTGGTGACAGTCACCTTTTGCGCTGTAAATAGAACAGGTCCATTGCAATTAGTGACACTTGTCCGCCAATGTGTTTGGCGGAGTCATCGTCCGACGAAATACGGGCTAAAACAGTTTCAGGAACTCGTCGGGGTCGAACGGGCAGCCCGCGGCGATGCAGACGTCGCCTTTAATGCCCGCCGCCTCCGCGCATTTCCGGCCGCAGTCTCCAAGAAATATCGCGCGTTTCTTCCCGATATCGGGCGGGACCGTACCGCCGCCCACAAGCACAAGGCCGCCCCTTATCGCGTAGTAGATGAACTTCGCAAGTTTGGCCGGCTTTCTGACAAACCTGCCGCGCAGCGCCGGCAGGTTCGACAGGCAGACGGAGCAGCAGTGGTCGTCGAAATATATCCCGATGCGGCCTATGGACCAGTTCTTCTCGGCGGGGACGAACCGCCGGGCGGCCTTCCCGATTCCGTCGCCGAGTATCCGGACGGGCACGTCCGGCTTCAGGTGTTTCGCGTCTTCAATGCGCAGTCCCATCACGCGGCAGGCGGCGGCGTCGACTTCGAAGGCGTCCCGCCCGACGAGAAGCGCGCCGGCGCGCAGCGGTCTGCCGAAGAACGACGGCCCGTTGCCCTGGAGCGCCACAATGCCGTCCAGTATGTTCAGCGCCGGGCGCACGCATTCGCCGAGTTGCCTCACGGGCTCGTGCAGCCCCTTCCGGTGGAAACGCATCTTGTCCGCGAGCGAGAGGAGCCCCTTCTGATTTTTCACGCACAGCGAGACGTGCGTCTGCGAGTGGGTTTTCATCTTGGCGATGTTCACGTACTCGTGGGTGCGCAGGAGCCGCGGCAGATTAAGCGTCATATCGCCGCACCCGGCCGGTTCGCGCGCGACACTGTCCAGGTTCACAAGTTTAACGTTACCGTGCCGGTGCGCAAGGGAGAAGTAGCCGGCAACCCTGAGCACGCGGCGGTAATCGCGCGGGGCGGGCGTTCCGTCGCCTATCACGAATTGTCTGCCGGGGAACAGCGAGATGAAGGCCTCCACGACGGCGGGGTGCGTGGTGACGCCCCGGGACGGCGCGAAGGGGCGCACCAGGTTGGGCTTGATGAAGAAGGATTCTTTTTCGGGACGGTACCCGATTGCGTCGAGCGCCCTTTTCATATCCGCCCGCACATTCGACAGGCTGGTTTTAACTACCGCCACCGCCATTCTTC
>JBDRIB010000051.1:0-4316 GCA_043816375.1 Planctomycetota bacterium
CTCCCCGCCGGCAAACTGCACCGTCAGCCCATCGGCACGCTGTGCGTCGGCATACTGATATTCGAGGACCTGCTGGCGGTGCTCGTCCTGCTGGGGATGCGCGGTTACCACGAAGGGATGCTGGACATTCCCGGCCTGGCCCGAACGCTGGGTCCGGGCATCGGGTTGATTGTGTTCGCCTTCCTGTTCGCAAAATATGCTCTGGGGCCGCTGCTTGCAATGGTCGAGCGCTATGCCGAGTTAATCTTTGTGACCAGTCTGGCGTGGTGTTTCGGGATGGCGGAACTTTGCGAGGTCCTCGGGCTGTCGAGGGAGATAGGGGCCTTCATCGCGGGCATCAGCCTGGCCAGCAATCCTCTGGCAATCTACATATCTCAGAAGGTTATCCCGCTGCGCGATTTTTTCATCGTGATGTTCTTCTTCGCACTGGGGGCGATGCTTAATCTCGGCGAGATAGCCGTGATACTGCCGTATGCCGCCGGAATAGCGGTGCTCTACATTCTTCTCAAGCCGCCGGTCATAAATATCCTGCTGAGGTTGCGGGCGGGACAGAGGCCGCTGGCGAAAGAGGCAAGCATTCGCCTGGGACAGTGGAGCGAGTTCAGCCTTATTATCGCCGCGCTTGCGCTTGAACTCGGGCAGATAAACCAGCGCGAATGGAACATAATCACCGTCTCCTGCCTGTTGACAATGGTCATTTCCACCTACATCGTCGTATTGAAATATCCCACCCCGCTCGGCGTCACGGGCAAACTGAAGCAGAACTGATTCTCACCGCAGAGGTTTAGCCTGTATTTCTCACCACTATAGCGACCCGGCCCGGGGGCGCAGACCCTTTCCCTTCGTGAATGGGCCGGGAGGTCTGGAGGGCCCTGCCGAGGCGTTACGGGTGGGAAATGTATCGCTTTACTGGGGAAAACCTCCCCTCGCGAAAACCTAACAACATACACCACAACACATTGAATATCGGCACATCTTTTGCGTTTGCTTACGGTGAAAGTAACCGGTGTTAACGCAAAGTCAGTCAACTTTAGCAAAACCCTTTTACCAGGTCTCACGGGTCGGAAGAAGTCTCAGAGAAAAATGTTAATAAGATGAAATTTTCCCAAAAAAAACCGAGACTTTTTTGCCTCTCATGTGTCTAGTTAACTGAAAAGGACGCAAAAGGCTTGTAAACCGTATCGGCGTGAGCAAAGTAATAGTGACATAAACGTGTTCTTTGCAGCAACCGTCAGTTTCGAATAAAATTTTCATTACCATTCTTTTAGGAGACCGATTATGAAGAAGATCGGTGCATTGACTGTAGTGCTGACCATCCTGGTCCTCGGTTCCCCGGCAATGGGACTGTCGCTCCCGCCGCAGACGCTGACCTTCAGTTTTGACAATCCCGGCGGCCAGACGTTGAACTTCGCCCAGTTTGACTCCTCGTTAGGGACGCTGACAAAGGTGACTCTGGAACTCAATGCCACACAGGGCGCCAATGTCACCGGCGAAAACGACACCACTGCTGCGGGCAGTATCTCGGCGAACCTGGTCGGAACGGTGTCGGCGACAGGAGGCGGGCTGTTGGTTATTGCGCTTCTTTCCACCTCGGACGGACCTTACGCCGTCGGGCCAACAGACACAGTCTCCGGCTCAGGGCCGGACTTCTACGACTTCGGATTCATATCCGACACCGACAGTGCCAATAACACGCTCGCTGATCCGCCCGATGATGTATCGTCCTTCATCGGTTTAGGCACAATCGGCATTGACATCGCGGGCAGCGGCGCCTTTTCAATTTCGGGCGTAAGCAATTCAACACTGGTGGTGACCGAGTTCGGAAACGATGGCAGCGCAACGATTACCTACGAATACACCGTCGTCCCCGAGCCGGCGACAATCGGAATGCTGGCAACGGGTGCGCTTGGTATGTTCGGCGTAATCCTCCGCAGGCGGAAGTAAGCAGCCGGGAGCAGTAATATCAGGAAAAAATGGCCACGGGCGGACTCTAGCAGTCCGCCCGTTTTTTATTGGGCATACCCGCTGCTGCGGACCGGTTCTATTTACATAGCAAAAGGTGACTGTCATCCATTACGGAATCGTGTGAGCGGTGCGAGCACGATTCGTAGATGGTGACTGTCACCCTTTTGCACTCGTAGAATAGAACCGGTCCTGCCAGTACAGGCCCGTATCGGGGAATGCTCAGGTGACAGTCCCTCAGATGAGCAAGTTGCATTGATGCGAAAGGCAAGATTTAGCCCGTCTCGCCAGGGCTGCGGTCTTCAACTCGGCAACTTGACAACTCGATAACTCGACAACTATTTTGACCCCGTCGTCGGCTGCGTATATAATCTTTGCATACCTGGAAGATACCCGAATATCAACAGGAGAATGTTTTGCCCGGATATTTCCCCGTCTCGCTTAAACTGGAAGGACGCAGGTGCCTTGTCGTCGGCGGCGGCAGGGTCGCGCTGCGCAAGGCGAGGGCGCTCCTCGATGCGGGCGCGGAGGTCGTCGCCGTTGCGCCGCGCTTCGATGCGGCATTCCGGAAACTCAAAGGAAAAGTCAGACTTCTCAGAAAACGATACACGGGCGCGGACATTCGCGGCTGCGCGTTCGTCGTCGCCGCGACGAGTGATGCCAGGGTGAACGCGCGGGTATCGCGCGACGCGCGGCGCAGGCGCATCCCGGTAAACGTGGTCGATGTGCCGGATTTGAGCGATGTGATAATCCCCTCGACTCTGCGGCGCGGCGGTTTCACGATAAGCGTTTCTACCGGCGGCTCCTCGCCGCTTCTCGCGCAAAAGGTCCGCCGCGAACTGGAAAAATACTTCCCGAAAGCGTACAGTGGTTACGTAAGTTTACTCGGCGAACTGCGCAAAGGCGTATTTGCGCGCCCGATTTCGGCCGCGGAGAAACGGCGCGCCCTTCGCGGACTGCTCGACGGGCGCGGACTCGCGATTTATCTCAAAAAAGGCAGGGCGGCCGCGCGCGCGTATATCCTGAGAAAACTCGGGGACGAAGATTAAACGTTCTGCTCATAATCTCGGTGACAGTCACCAATCTACGGAAGGACCTGTTCTATTTACAAAGCAAAAGGTGACTGTCATCCATTACGGAATCGTGTGAGCGATGCGAGCACGATTCGTAGATGGTGACTGTCATCCTTTTGCATTCGTAGAATAAAACAGTTCCTGCCAGTACAGGCCCGTATCGGGGAATACTTCGGGGACAGCCCCCTGCGCCGCGATTCGTAGATTAGTGACTCCGCTTGTGGCGGATAAATGTTACCGTAAGAATCAAAAGCAAAAAATATGAATTTCACAGTAGTCGGCCTTAACCACAAAACCGCGCCTGTCGAGTTGCGCGAACGGCTGGCCTTTGCCGCCTCCGAGGCGCCCGCCGTGCTGGATGCGCTGTGCCGCGAGGCGGACGCGGACGAGGCGGTGCTACTCAGCACCTGCAACCGCGTCGAGGTCTATGCGCGGGGACGCGAGGCCGCGCCGGAACCGGACCGAATAGCGAAAGCCCTCGCCGGGTTGCGCGAACTCCCGCCCGAAGATTTTATGCCGCACCTTTACTGTTACACGTCGAAAGACGCGGTCAGGCATCTGTGCAGCGTCGCGTGCGGTATGGATTCGATGGTGCTCGGCGAGACGCAGATACTCGGCCAGGTGCGGGAAGCATATCTGACCGCCGCATCTCACGGAAAAGTCGGCAGCTTCTTCAAAAATCTCTTCCAGGCCGTCTTTCATCTGGCAGGGCGCGTTCACACCGAAACCGGCATTAGCAGGGAAAAAGTCTCCGTCGGCTCGGTCGCGGTAGATTTGGCGAAGAGCATATTCGATGACTTTGCCGGGAAAAGCGTACTCGTAATCGGCGCGGGCGATATGGGCAAACTGACCCTCTCGCACCTCGCCGGAAAAGGACTGGGCGCCGTTATCGTCGCCAACCGGACGTACGAACAGGCGGTGGAACTGGCTGCGCGATACGGCGGCAGGGCGGTGCGCTTCGACGAAATTATCGAGAATCTGAAACAGGCGGATATCGTAATAGGCTCCTCCGCAGCGCCGCACGTGCTAATCAGAACGGAACAGGTGCGCGAGGTGATGAAAGACAGGCGCGAGCGGCCGATGTTCCTTATCGACATCGCCGTGCCGCGCGACATCGACCCGGAAGTCGCGAAAATAGATAACGTGCATCTCTACGACATCGACGACCTGCGGAAAGTTGTCGATGCGAACGCCGGGGCGCGCCGGCGCGAACTTGCGAAGTGCATCGAGATGGTCGATGAAAACGTCGGCCGGTTCGTCGAGCGATGGGGGGGCCGACAG
>JBDRIB010000052.1:0-4129 GCA_043816375.1 Planctomycetota bacterium
CGGTCGTCGGGCTGGTTTTGTAGGCGACAACATTGTACGACATTCCGGAGCGGTTGACGGGGCTGCCGTGAGTCAGGTGCCCGCCGTGCGCCAGGTCAAGGCCCATCACCATGTCGCCGCTTTTCAGGAATGCCTGATAGACGGCGTTGTTCGCGGCCGCGCCCGAAAGTGACTGAACGTTAACGTAAACGTTCTCCGGGGGCACGCCATTCGCGGCGAACAATTCCGCGCCCCTTCTACGGGCGAGCAACTCGGCGAAATCGACGTTCTCCACGCCCTTGTAATAGCGCCTGTCGGAATAGCGGCGGAGGTACGACAGTTCGTGGTTGTGCTCGAGGAGCATCTCTTCCGTGTCGGCGCACATCTTGAGCGAGGAATATCCTTCGGCGTAGAGATTTGTGAACACCTAGCTGAGGGCCTTGCGCACCGCAAGAGGCCCGGTGCTTTCGGAGGCTATCATTATGATTTTGCGGACCTGACGCTCTTCTTCCAAATCTATGAGACGCTGAATCTCGGGGTCGATTGCGCCCAGGTCATCCCTGAACAGGAAGTCGGCATTCTCTTTCTTCGCCATTGCGAGCACCTTTTATAAAGATGAAGTATGGAACGGCAACTGCCACCATTCCGGGAACAACACAAACGGGCAAATCGGGAAGAGTTTAACCCCTGACCCGGTAAGTGTCGAAACAAAAAAGGGATATGATATCTCGTATCATATCCCCTGTCTTGGACACAATCCAGAGGTCCGTCCGGTGGCGGTCAAAAGACCTGAGAGTTTCACCCCCCGACTCTCGGGAGGCTTGCCCCTTCGGTGGTTCCGACTCACAAGCCGGGACGCTTTCCCACCACCCTCATCCGGTTATAAGCGGGGAAATCTATCACAGCGCCGCAAGAGATGTCAAGAAAAAGCGAAAAAAAGTTGCGGAAAACGGGCCGTTGCTCCGTCGGCTTCCTCAATCAATTAAACGCAGAAGACGCAGAAAGCCTGCCCCGATTTTGTCGGGGAACGCGGAATAACAGAACGAATCTGTTCTTGAGAAGTCAGCGGATGCGTTTGAGGTATGCCAGCGCGTCGCGGGCGACGCGGGGGGCGTCGTGGCTGGAGCGGCTGAGTTCGAGGTTTACCAGACCGCGGTAGTTAATTGCCTTGAGCGCCTTTAGAACGGCGGGAAAATCAACATCGCCCTCGCCCGGGGGAAGGTGCTGATGCACGCCGCCTTTGATGTCTTCGAGATGCACGTTTACCATCTCGTCCTTATACATATCTATTATGCGTTCAGCCGGTTCTTTCTCGCAACAGTAAATGTGGCCGATGTCCAGCGTAAGGCGCAAATCATCCCTGCCGGATTCTTCCTTGATGCTGTCGTAATCCGCAAGCGTCTCGACAAACATCCCCGGTTCGGGTTCGAGCGCGAGGACAACTCCGTGTTCATCCGCATAAGAACACAACTGCTGTATTGCGTCCACAAGGTACTTGCGGGCTGTCTTCTCCGAAACATTGGGGTCTTTGAAACCCGAAGCGAACGAAAGAACTTTCGCATGAAGAATCGACGCTATTGCAATGCAGTGCTGCAAATACTCCAGCCGGCGATTGCGGCCTTTTCTGCTGATTAAGGAAGGCTCGTGCTTCCGCACCCGGTCCAGGATGTAGCGCCCCCCGCCTTCAACTACCGCTTCGAGAGAATGCTTTCGCAAGAGTTTCCGGTAGGGCGTAACGTCACTCGCTTCACAGAGAAAAGGATTGAGATGATTGACGTCAATCGTTACGGCGATGCCGTCATATCCCAGGGCGGCGATGATTTCAATCGCGTCCTGAAGCGAGTGATGTGCGAAGCCGTTTGTGTTGTATCCGAACTTGAGCCGGCTCATTTTTTCGCAGTCCTCTTGTCTTCTGCGGCGGGCAATTCCTTAATCGATATCGCCATATCCGGACAGGAGAGTTCGCACAGGAAACACTTCACGCATTTTTCGGGATATGCAACAAGCAACTCGTCAAGGCCCTTCGCCCCGACCTTTCCGGAACGCGTATATACCCCGACAGGGCAGGCCGCGATGCAGAGATAGCAGCACTTGCACCACTCGCGGTTGATTAATATCTCAACCTCTGTTTGTTTCTCCGGCATCAGTGTTTTCTTTTGGCCTGTTTCGCGACTTCTTTCACAACCGCGCCAAATATGCGCAGAGCCGTGTCAATGTGGTCGCGTTTGATAGTCAGCGGAGGAGAAAAACGAACGGTGCTCTCGCCACACGACAGGAGAAGCATCCCCTTGTAGAAGCAGCGTTGTATGATTTCGTCAACGAGTTTCGGAGCGGGAGTCTTTGACTTCTTGTCGAGGACAATCTCCGCACCGACCATCAGTCCCAACCCCCGCACATCGCCGATGATGGCAACGGAACGCTGCAATTTCCCCAGCCCCGCAATCAGGCGTCTTCCCACCGTGGCCGCATTTCGCATAAGACCTCCCTCGACAAGGTCAAGCGTCGCTATCGCGGCCCTGCAGCAGACGGGATTGCCGCCGAACGTGCTTGCGTGCGCGCCGCGCGGCCAGTCCATAAGTTGCGCCTTTGCAAGCATCGCCCCGAGCGGCATTCCGGAGGCAATTCCCTTTGCCAGGCAGATTATGTCGGGTTCGGCGCCGAAGTGCTGGAACGCGAACATCTTGCCCGTCCGGCCCATCCCGGACTGCACCTCGTCAAGGACAAAAAGAATGCCCTGCTCGTTGCATATCCTTTGCAATCCCTTCAAGAAACCCTTGGGCGGAATAATGTAACCGCCCTCGCCCTGAATCGGCTCGATGATTATCGCGGCAACTTCGTTCGCCGGCGCGATTTTTTTCAAGACAACTTCCGAAAGGAAATCAAGATACACCTGGCCCAGGTCCCGGCCTTTGCGGCAGGCGAGTATTGGACGATACATGTTGGGAAAGATGGAATGAGTCACCCCCGGCACAAGCGGAGAGAAATGCATGCGCTGTCCCGGGCGGCTGCTGGTCAGCGAGAGAGACCCGTATGTCCTGCCGTGAAATGCCCCGGCGAACGCAATGATGCGCTGGCGCTTGGTGTGGTATCGCGCGAGTTTCATCGCCGCTTCTACGGCCTCGGTGCCGGAGTTGCTGAAAAACACCTTCCATCTGCCCGGCAGAAGTCCCGAAAGCCTCGCGGCCAGTTCGCTCTCCGCTGAATAATAGAAGTCCGTCCCCGACATATGAAGGAAGTCTTCGGTCTGCGAGCGTATTGCCTCAACGACTTTCGGGTGGCAATGTCCCGTCGAGACGACCGCAATGCCGGCGGTCATATCGAGGAACCTGTTGCCGTCAACGTCTTCCACCATGCAGTCGCGCGCCCTGCCCACCACCAGCGGGTAGGAGCGGGTGTACGACGGAGACATATACTTTTCGTCCTGCGCAATTACGCGTTTGGCCTTTGGGCCGGGAAGTTTCGTAACTATTTTCGGGAAATCCATCGAACCCTCCATTGACTCAAGCAATCGTTCGGAAAAATCAAAGCAGGACTAATTTTTCTGCAAGGTAACTCTTTGCAGAAACAGCACTTCGAGCAAGGAAAAATCAGTCCTGCTCTAATTATTCAGTCTTTCGCGGGTCTGGGCGAGCAAATCAAAAACCTTTTTGCACTGGTCCTGCCGCAGGCCGCCGGCGCCGCAACTGGGCGTCAGAAGGCACTGCCGCCGGAGGTCGGCCTGCGCGAAGCCTTTCTTAACCAGCAACTGCATACCCTGTTCGAGTTTTGACCATATAGTTTCGATGTTTGCAACATCAATCTCATCCGTGGTCGGTACAATGCCCCACGCAAGCACGCCGCCACGGCCGAGAAAATCCCGCACCGCGTCGGTGTACAACGCAACCGTGTGTGCATAGCCATAGGCATCGAAGTTCACCACGTCATACTTTGCGGACATCACGAGCGACCAGTCGGTATTGCTGCAGCAGTGCACCCCGGCCACCGCGCCCTCGTCGTGAATCGCTTCAATTATCTCGTTGCACATCGACACAACATCGTCCGCGCTCAGGCCCAGGTAAGCGGACGTACCGAATCCCGCAAGTACAGGCTCGTCCAGAAAAATCATCACTCGCTTGCAGTAAGGCGCCAGCAGACGCACCTGACTGCGCGC
>JBDRIB010000053.1:0-3354 GCA_043816375.1 Planctomycetota bacterium
TCGCTCGACGAAATTTACAAGCCGGTGCGCGAGGAACTGCGAGAGATAGACAGGCGCTTTGCAGAGGAATTCTCGGCGGGGGAGGCGTTCGTCGCCGAACTGCTGGCGCACGTTTCACGCTATCGCGGCAAGAGGCTCAGACCCGCGCTTTTGCTTTTGTCGGGAAAGGCCGCCGGCAGCCTCAATGACGCGCATATTCATCTTGCGATGGCGGTGGAATCCATCCACACTGCGACGCTCGTGCACGACGACGTGCTGGACGAGGCGGCGCTGCGCAGGTACGCGCCCACGATAAACAAACTGTGGGGCAACGAGGCCAGCGTCCTTCTGGGCGATTATCTTTTTGCCGCGGCGTTCCGCTTCGCGGCGCGCGCGGAAAACAATCCGGCCTCGCGACTGCTTTCCGAAACGTCGTCGATTGTGTGCGAGGGCGAACTGCTCCAGATAGGGGAGCGGAATAATTTCGAACTCAGCGAGGAACGGTACATAGAAATAGTAAGGAAGAAGACCGCATCGCTTTGTTCCTGCGCGTGCAGACTCGGCGTGCTGTGCGCGGCCGGGGATGAAAAGTTAATTCGGAGCCTCGCGGAATACGGCGAGAATCTCGGCGTGGCATTCCAGATAGTTGACGACTGCCTTGACCTGGCGGGCGACGAGAGCGAAACGGGCAAATCGCTCGGCACGGATTTGAGTAAAGGAAAATTCACCCTGCCGCTGCTGCACCTGCTTCGAACGACCGGCGACGCGGCCGACCTGTTAAAGCGCGCGGCCGGCGAGCCCGAGGCGCTGGATGCCGTCAGGGACAGCCTTCTCAAAGCCGGCTCGATAGACTATGCGCTTTCCGTCGCCGGAAGGCACGCCGAAAAGGCGAAGGCATTCCTCACAGCAGTCCAGCCCTCTCCAATCCGGACATCCCTGGAGCAACTCGCCGCCTACGTCGTTCAGCGCAAGCGCTGATAAAGTTGCCTGCCCGCCAATGTGTGTGGCGGGTCAAGTTGCCGAGTTGTCGAGTTGTCAAGAAAAGAAAAAAAGGCGGCCCCTGCGGGCCGCCTTTTGGGTTTGCTCCAAAACGGTGACAGCCGTCGTTTCTACATATTCATTCGCGCGGCCTTGAGGAAGGAGTCGCTGTATATCTGCTTGTCCATAAGCATGTCGGCGGTTATCCAGGCGTCCATCAATTCCGTGTCGAGCACGTCCACGATTGCCGAGTCCAGCCCCACCGCGGCGGCCATCGCCAGGAAGGTGCGATTGATGAGCGAACGCTCCTTCGTGCCCTGGCTCAGGTTGCTCAGCCCGCAGGTTATATGCACCGGCGGGTCGGTCATTATTTTAATCTGGCTGAGCGCCTCCAGGATGTAACCGGGCTGGGCCTGCGCGCCGGGCACGTTAATCGGCAGGATAATCGGGTCGATAAAGAGCCTCGGGCTTTCCATCCCGTGTTCGGCGGCCTTGCCGATGATGTTCGCCGCTATCTCGACGCGCTTGTCGACGCTCTGCGGCACGCCTTCCTTCGTCATCGTCAGCGCGATGAGCGAGGCGTTTTTTTCGAGGCACATCGGGATGTACAAGTCGAGTTTGTCCTCGTCGCCGCTGCAGGAGTTGACCAGGCAGCCTTTCGGGTTGTCGATTGCGTCGAGGCCTGCCCTGACGACTTTGAGTTTCTGGCTGTCGACTGCGATTGGCGTGTCGGTGGCCTCCTGAATAGTCTCAACCAACCAGCGCATCGCGGCCTCCTGGTCTTCGGCGGCGGTGCCCACGTTGCAGTCGAGGTAAGCCGCGCCGGCCTCCTTCTGCTTCAGCGCCAGTTCCTGTACAGCCTTTTTGTCCTTGGCGGCAATAGCCTTTTTCATATCAAGGAACATCCCGTTGATTCTTTCGCCTATCGGGATCATCTCCGGGCCCTCCTCAAATTTGTTTTTCGGGTCCGCCGCCCCTACGGGCGGCCTGTAGGGGCCGCAAGGGTCGGCGAATAAATTTCGAGTTACAGGTAAAAGAAATTATGCAGGGCACAGTCCGAATTTGTCCCGCCTGTCCCGTGCCGCGTACGGCCCCTGCATCCGATTCACTCTGCCAGCAGTCGTTCGATATTCTTCTTCACGACAGCCACCGCGTCCGGGTGTCGCATTCTGAGTATGTCGCATCCGGACTGAATCAGCGCGAGCGCGGTCATCGCCTCCCATATCACCGCGCGCTCTTTCTGCGAGCCCCACGCGGGCATATCGCTTTCGGGAACTTTCGTCTCTTTCGCGCGCCAGGCTTCGTAGCCGACGAGCCCGATTACGGGCAGCGACATCATCTTGTCGCCCTGGAGCGCCGCAATGCGTTCCCGCTCCTGAATCGAGAATGCGTACTCGATGCCGTAGCCCAGTGCGCCGGTCGTCTGGAACATCACCATTCGGTCGAGCGGGAAACCCATCTCGGTCACGAGTATGTTCACCTGCTTGGCGATGTTTATATCCAGCGGCGCCTGTCCGACGAGGCTGTGCCCGTCGGCCATGCAGACTCCGGTAAGCCGCTTGTAATTGTCTTCAACGACGCTTCCGAAGAGCACGCGCTCGCCCTTCAGCGCGGCGCTTACTTTGGGCAGGATTTCATTGTCCTTGTCGTCGTCGCCGCTGCGCCAGACTATCAGCGGCACGCCGACCGCATCCCTGACCGTCGTGACCGCCCGGACGGCGTGGTCGGCGTCGCGGTTTCCCTTGTCGGGGTGAATGCCGTCGAGACAGATGCAAATCAAATCCGCACCGCACTCGTCAACGGCCTTCTTTGCCCATTTACCCGGGTCGTCCGCCACGTCCTTCCACGGCTCGAGCAGCAGTTCCGGCCAGTCTTCGGGCCGGCTGTCGGGCACGTCGATTGCGATGCAGGGCCTGCCGCCTGAATCGCCGTCGCTGTTCATAAAGGGCAGTGTCGCCGCGCCGCCTATGGTTATCGTGTGGCTGCGCGTGCCGCCTTCTTCCTTTGTAGCGCCTATGACGACTTTGTTTACCGTATGTTTACTCGTTTCTTTTACGTCCGGTATTGGCATTATTCGACTCCTGTAATGTTTTTTCGCAGAGCGCCCGTTTCAGGTTTACAAATCCCGACGCAGGGGACTGTTCCCGGAGCATCCCTGCAAAAGGATGACAGTCACCAATCTACGAGTCTCGGTCGCAACGCTCCCTCGACTCCGTAATTGGTGACAGTCACCTTTTGCGTTGTAAATAGAACCGGTCCTCCGTAATTGGTGACAGTCACCGAGTCAGCATCGTTGTCAGTTCAGGTATTTGGAAAAAATTTCTGTTGCGGCAACGTACGCCGCGTTTGTATCCGGCAATTCGAGAATCGGTCTGCCCGTTATCGAGAACTCCTCAA
>JBDRIB010000054.1:0-21800 GCA_043816375.1 Planctomycetota bacterium
AGGCCGGAACGACTGCGCCTGAGTTCGCTGAAGACAGGGGAAATCACCGACGAACTGCTCGCGGCGGCTGCGGAGAGCGGGAAATTCTGCCGTCACCTGCACATCCCGCTGCAGAGCGGCGACGACGACATACTGCGCGCGATGAACAGGCCATATACCTCGGGCGAGTTTCTCGCACGCCTCAAAGACATCAGGGAGGCGCTGCCGGGCGTTGCGATTACCACCGACGTTATCGTCGGCTTCCCCGGCGAAGGCGAAAGAGAGTTCAAAAACACATTGAGGGTCTGTCGGGACGCGCGTTTCGTGAAGATGCATATTTTTCCGTTCAGCCCCAGAGCGGGTACGCGCGCGGTCGATTTCCCGGGCCGGCCCGACAGGGCGGCCGTGAATGAGCGCCTGGGCAGGCTACGTGATTTGGAAGAAGAACTCGCGCGCGAATACCGGCGGGGCCTCGTCGGAAAGGTCGTCGAGGTCCTCGTGGAAAACAGGCGCGACTCGAAAACCGGCCTGCCGTGCGGGACAAGCCGCGAATACGTAAAGGTTTTTCTCGAAGGAGAAAAGGTCGAGCCGAACACAATCGTAAACGCGCGCATCCTGAATGCAGAAGCAGGCAACATCGTGGGGGTCAGAATACCGCCAGAAAATCAGGAGAAGATATGTCAATCGAAAAAGAAATATGGAAGACAATCACAAGCGCCCGCTGCATCTTGATAACGTCGCATGAGCGCGTGGACGGCGACGGGGTGGGCTCGGAACTTGCGTTAATGCTTATGGCGCGCGGCGTCGGCGTGGAATGCGTCGTGATAAACGACGAAGCGATTTCTGAGGAATACGGGTTCCTGCCCGGCGCGGAGGAAATTCACAAAATTTCCGACGGACGGCAGGACGAGTTCGACCTGGTTGTATCGCTCGACAGCGCATCCATGGAGCGCCTCCGAAAAGTGAAAGACAGACTGCCGAAAGGCGTGAAAATAATAAACATCGACCACCATATTTCCAATACACTATATGGAGATATCAACTGGGTCGGCCACGAGGCGAGTTCAACCGGCGAGATGATATTCAACCTCGCGGAAGCAAACGGCATCGCGATAACGCCGGAGATAGCGACGTGCCTTTATACGGCGATAATTACCGACACGGGGCGGTTCTGTTATTCAAACACTTCTTCGCAAACGCATCTGGCGGCTGCGGAACTTGTTCGCCGCGGTGCGTCGCCGTCGGAAATCTCGCGACGGATTTACCGCGCGGAACGCAGCAACGTCCTGCGCCTGAGGCAACTCGCGCTGGCGACGCTGGAACTGAGCGCGGACGGACAAATCGCCTGCATAGATGTCGCCGCCGAAATGCACCGAAAGACAGGAACCGAATATCAGGACACGCACGACTTCGTGGATATGCCCAAGTCAATCAAAGGAGTCGAGGTCGCCCTGCTCTTCAGGGAAATCGCCGAAGACGGAAAAACGCGCGTCAGCATGCGCAGCGAGGGACGAATTGACATGAACGCAGTCGCGCAGAAATTCGGGGGCGGCGGCCACAAGCGCGCGGCCGGCTGCACAATCGACGGTTCGATAGAACATGCACACAAAGGCGTTCTTCCGGTGGTCGAAAAACTACTTGAAACTCAAAGGCAAAATGAGAAAGAACAATAAGCAGACGAAGAACTCGCGCAGCAACAGCCTGACTTCCGCGGCGAAACAACGCGCGTGGCTTGAGAAGAGTTTCGGCATCGACGGACTTTACGTCAGCCGCGCCGAAGGACAGCCCGCGCAAAAAGCCGCCTCCGCAGGCAACGCGGCCAAAGTGCTGGAGCGCATCGACAAAGAGGTGCGCGCCTGCGAGCGCTGTGAACTGTGCAGGGAAGCAACACACGGCGTACCCGGAGATGGCAGCCCGAATGCGGAACTTGTCTTCGTCGGCGAGGGACCGGGATTCGACGAGGACAGGCAGGGCAAGCCGTTTGTCGGAAGGGCGGGCAAGTTGCTCGACAAGATAATTACCGCGATGGGTCTCAAGCGCGAGGAGGTTTACATCACCAATGTCGTAAAGCACAGGCCGCCGGGCAACCGCACCCCGACAAAACAGGAAATTGCGATGTGCCACCCGTTTCTTGTCGAGCAACTGGAAACCATACGGCCGAAGGTCATCTGTGCGCTGGGCGGACCGGCGGCACAGACGCTGCTTAAGACGGACACGAACATCGGCAGACTGCGCGGCATCTTCCACCGCTACCCCGAAAGCCCCGACATACTTGTAATGGCCACTTATCACCCGGCCTATCTTTTGCGCAATCCCGGGGGCAAACGCATGGTCTGGGAAGACGTAAAAAAGATTATGGAAGTCCTCGGCAAGCCGATACCGGGATAAGGCAAAGGCCATAGCGCGGGGACGGCGGTCGCCCTTGTGAACCGCCAGGCGAAAATCGGTGTTGACAGAAGAATTTGTTGTGCTATATTTCTCGATTCATAAGACGGAAATGGAGTTATTTCATTTGCAGTTTCGCATCTGACTTGAACTGAATTCCGGGGGCTAAAATGCCTTTAGAGACAGCGTGGGGCCTTGACATAGGTGAGTCAAATATCAAGGCACTCAAACTTGCCAGAGTCAGAGATTACGTTGAAATAATCGACGTCGATGTCCTGCCGCTGCAAAGCAGAACAGCGGGAGAAGAGGAAAGCGGCGCAGACCGCCAGGTCCGCCTGATTAACACGCTGGAAGAATTCGTTCGCATTCACAACCCGGCGGATTCCACCGTCGTAGTCTCGCTTCCCGGACGAATAACACTGAGCAAACTCGTCACGCTCCCGCCCGTCGAGGAAAAACGCCTGCCCGAACTTGTGCGTTACGAGGTGCAACAGCAAATCCCGTTTCCCATCGACGAAATCGTATGGGACTACTACAGGTGCGGCGGGGAGTATATGCCCGGCCAGGAAGTCGAGGTGAACCTGGTCGCGATAAGGAAAGAAATCGTGGAGGGCTTCGCATCCAACTTCGAGCAGGTCGGCATACCCGTCGGCATACTGCAGTCCGCGCCGATAGCGCTTTTCAACCTCGCCGGATACGAACTGTCCCCCGACGGCAACGTCGTAATCATCGACGTCGGCGCGGAAAACACGTATCTGGTCATCATAGACCGCGGCCGGTTCTGGCTGCGCACGCTGGGAATCGCAGGACGCAATATCACGCAGGCGCTGGCGGAGAAATTTGAAATCCCCTTCGACGAAGCGGAGATGCTCAAGATAAACGCAAGCAAGTCGAAACACTCTGCGAAAATCTTCGCCGTCATAAGGCCGGTCCTCAGGGAACTCGTCGGCGAAATTCACCGCACGATAGGCTTCTACAAATCAATGTCAAAAGACGTAACATTCGACCGCGTCTTCTTTCTGGGCAACAGCACCAAACTGGCCGGCTTCGAGAAATTCTTCGGCGAGAACCTCCCGTACAAGATACAGATGGTCAGAGGCCTGTCGAACATTCGCGTTTCGCGCTCGATAAATCTCAACGCCCTGCAGGAGCACCTGCCGGGGCTGGGCGTCGCACTGGGGCTGGGGCTGCAGGGTCTCGCAGAAGGCCGGTGCAAGGTAAACCTGCTGCCGGAGACCTTCCACAAAACCATTTCTCCGGGCAAGACGGCCATGCTTGTGGGTTCGGTATTCTTCCTCCTGTTCGGGCTGCTTGTCTCGTACCTCTCCTCGGTCTGGGCCGCGGATGCCACGGCGGAAAAGGCCCTAATCTATGCCGGCAGCGCGGAGGCAGTATCCGTCGGCAAGGTTGACAACTGGCAAACAGAGGCAGCGACACTCCAGAAAAACGAAAAAAACAGGAGCACGGAAATCAGGAAGGAATACCTGGTTCACTTTATGTCGCTGGACCAACCGGTCAAGATTCTCAACACCATTCAGTCCGCGTTAAAGCGCACTGAAAATCCGAAAAGGAGCGAGACAGACAAAGCAGGCATCGACCAATACGCCTGGGACCAGAGCGACGAAATCACCCTGATAAAGGTTCAGATACGGGCAAAAGAAGTGACGCCGGACGAGAGACCAAGGACCAGCGGGAGATCAAGAAGAACAACCACCGTGGCGCAGGAGACCGTTCCCTACATCGAGATCAGGATAGCCGGTATCGTGAGGATGCAGGGAGATCTCGCGAATACTAAAAAGTACATAATGGAAGGTATAGAAGGCAAGGAAGACGCCTTCGTCGAGATACTGAAAAACAGCGAATTAACAGCCAAAGGACTGAAAGGGGGCGAAGGAGAGGAAATCAAGCCGGTCGAATACATGGAAAGAAAACAATATAGAACCAGCAACTTTATCACAAGGGGATACGAGTTCCCCGCGCCGGATTCCAAAGATGACGAAGACACAAAAATCGAGGATGATGCGAAGGGTACGGAAAACGAAAACGGCGACTTCCTTGTTTTTCTGATTAAATGGAACGTTGACCCGAGCAAATTGCTCGACCAAAATAATAACCGTTGAGGCACCCGGATGGACCTGAAGGCCAGAAAAATATTCATCTTAGCAATACTCGCCCTTGTGCCTATTGTCATAATAGTGAGTTACGTCTCCTGGAACCTGACCGCACCCGCCAGAAAGCGCAAAGACGACCAGGTGCGCTATGAGAAAGACGAGGCCACGTATAAAAGACTGCAAAAAACGACAGAAATCTGGTGGGGCGATAAGCCCGGTACTCCCCTTGTCCGTCTCAAAAACATGGTTACGCAACTGGAAGAACATAAAGAAGACATCATAGAAGAAATTGAACTTAGAGACAATAGACTGGAATCGTACTTCCTCTACGAGGGGAAGGAACTCGTCGAAAGAGCCGGCAAAATCTACAACTTCATCTCCATATATAACGGGAAGGTCGCCGGCGCCGAGGGATTGAAAGAACTGCCGAGGGGGATTATTTTCATGGACCCCAAGGCGGAAATAATCGAGATAGAAAAGGAACTGGACGAGGGACAGATACCGAGAATAAAAGCCACGCAGAAGAAGGTCTGGATACTGCAGCGCATAATTTACACGCTGCTAAAACCCGCCCCCGGCGATAAGCGTGAGCCGCTGGTGAAACAACTCCTGCCCCCGCTCGGGCGCGACGGCCCTCCAATATTAGTAAAATTCACCGAATCAGACCAGGAAGAACAGGACTCTCCGGACGCCTACCCCAGTAATGCCGATATGTTCTTTGAAATACCGGTATACTTCAGGGTCCTTATCGACGAGCGAAACCTTCAGTACCTGATGGACGAACTCCGCGCCTACACACCACACAACAGGAACGACGAAAGCACAATCCCCAAAGGCATCCGGGAATCCGAAAGCCCCGACAGCGAACTCAAAGACTTCGCCAGGGCACTCGAAGAAGAGCCTTTTGGAAACCCGAAAACGGGCATCGTTTTCCTCGTCAAGAACGTCAAAATCTCACGGTACAAAGACGCGGCAGTCGTCGGCGAAAATCCGGCACCGCTAAAGGCAGAACCCGGCTCGGATCCCCCCAGCGTCATTGAACAGCCGAGCAGACTCATAGAAGTCGATTTTTATCTGGCTGCACTCGACTATAACCAGCACCGCGGCCAAAAACGCCCCAAATAAACTGGATAATGCATTCCGGTGATTAAATTGTCGCAGCGCGCGACAAGGTGTTATCGCCTGAGGCGGACCGGGAATTGCTCCCGGCGATTGTCACCGCTGTAAATACGCCCCCGAACGTGCGTGACTGTACCCTCTCAAAACAATAACGGTACCCCCAAAGCGAGAGGCACACGTGCTCCACATATGAAGCAGAATCTCCTCCAGTTCGTTACCGTCGTAATCATTGCGGCGTGCGCAACCGAAGCCGCCCTAGCAGAGCGTGACGTCGAATACGTCCGTATGCTGCGCGAGCAACGCTTCTGGGAAGTCGCCGAGCAGGAGGCGGACCGTCTGCTGGAAGACCCGCAACTCGATGAGGACACACGCGTCGGACTCCTGCTGGAAAAGGCCCGCCTGGCAAAAGACGCGGCGCTTCTTACTTTCGACGCCGAGAAGCAAACCGCGCTCATCATGAAGGCACGCGATATCCTGTCCCGGTTCCTGGCAAAATATTCCTCGCGCCCCGAACGCTTCGACGCGCAATTCGAACTGCACTTCCTCGGGAGGCTTCTGGGTCGCGCTCTCGCCGCGAGCGCGCCTTTCGAGACGGACAGTACCGTCCGTGCCTCGCTCCTGGCCAGGGCTCGCAATGTCTTCGCCGGCGCACTGGCCGGATACGAAGACCTTGAAAAAGCATTCCTTAAGCGAGAGAACGAGATAAAATCGGAGATTGGCGCAGCCCGGAAGGAACTCCGCGAAACCCCCGTCAAAGACAGCGCGGCCGCCGACAGGATTGCACGCCGCATCGATGAGCTGGGAAGAAAACTGACGGAGGCAGGCGAATACATCATCTTCTGCCGCTACCTGGCCGCAAATTGCCTCTATCAGCAGGGCTCGGCCCTGGCCGATTCAGAGGGCCTCACGACACAGACAAAGAACGTTCTTAACGACGCAATCGCCCGCTTCGACAAGTTCTTCACCGAATACAGAAAGACTCCCTATATCCAGACGGCCTATGACGCACTGGTCGAAATGGCCCAGTGCATGCGCCTGTTGAAGAAAAACAAGGAAGCGCTGGACCGCATCATCGGCGAGACGACCCGCCTGCTTGTCGAACAGCGCCACAGAATCGAGGAACGTCCCGTCAAATACTCTCTTGCCGGCCTCCGGCTGGCACAGGCGCGTCTCCTGAACGACCTGGGCAGGCACGGCGAAGCCCTGCGCCTCGCCGCGCAGGTGATGGGCGGAGGTTACGGAGTCAACGCATCCGACGCCGCGTGCATCGAATATGCCAGGGCGCTGTTTCTGAAAGGAGAGCACGAAGAGGGAATAAAGCAACTGTCGAAAATCGCCGAGAGCGCAGGCCCGTTCCGATTCGAGGCAAAGCAGCTCCTGTCCGAATGGACGCGCGAAGACGTCGCGCTTACCGCGTCCCTTCCCTTTACGACGCAGTTCGATATGGCGATGCTGGCCTATAGCGCGCGAGATTTTGAGCACGCGCTTGAGATTTTCAACAGCATCGAAAGCGCAACCGCCGGCAGGGACGAACCGGCCTGGGACCCGAAGTGTCTCTTCCAGGCCGCATACTGCCACTACCACATCGGCGTGCGGAAAAACAGGGAACTCGATGCGCTCGGCAAAAATGATGAGGCCCGCACTGTACTCGCCCTGTCGCTGGCACAGGCCGTGAATATCCTCTGGGGAAAACTCACACCGAGATACGAAAGTTCGGAAGATTCTTCGACAAGGCAAATCGTTCGCAACTCACTCTACCTGGCGCTGAAGTGGCAAAACGATATCGTTCGTCTCAGCAGCACCGATGAAAACTCCGCGCGTCTGCGCGAAATACTCAAGGCCTTCAACCGGCATTTCCCCAACTCTCACGGCGTGCCGGACGATAACTATCTCCGCGCGGTCAGCCTCGAAAGAGAAGGAAAATACGACGATGCGATAGGCTCCTATCAAAAGGTCCACTCCGCAAAAAATCAGTCGCGCCTTGCGCTTGTCCGCATTGGTGTATGCCTGTATCACGCCCAACGCACGTCCGCCGCGCCCCGCCCGGAAGATATCCTGAAGGCCTGGAAAGCGCTGCAGGACGGATTCACGGCGGTAAGCGATATGCTGAATATCAAAGGCGAAGGCGAACTCGAGAAATTTGAAAGGGACGACTTCGGCGCCGCGCTCGCCGAGGCGACTTACTACCGGGCGGCTATCGTCTTCTCCGCCGGGGACGAGCAACTGAAGGACATCCTGCCCGAAGGAAAGGACAGGTACTCCTTTACGGCGGAAATTCTGAAAGACTTCGACCAGAAATATCCGTCATCGGCGTTCGAGGCGGCGGCGAGTTTCCTTAAAGCCGCGGCGCTGCTCCAGGGCGGCAAAACGGAAGAAGTCGAGCAAATACTCCTCCGACTCGAAAAGAACAACCCCGACATGTACCGCAGCCTTCTTATTCGACTGCGGGATGTTTACTACACCCGGTACATCAAAGCGCTCGAAGAGGGCGACACGGAAGCCGCGCCCGGACTCGGGGCGCTTTATATAACGGCGGCGGAGAGATTTTTCTCGGCCTTTGAGGAGCATATGACGCTGTCCGACTACATCAGGATGGCAAACTACTATTACGACGCGGGCCGCTATGGCCAGGCGACGCCGCTGCTACGCAGAGCCGTCGCAGGACTGGAGGACAGACTGAAGAAGGGCGGCTTTGAATCGCAAGAAGCAAAAACGGCCGCCGAAGAATCGCTCGACGCGCTGACGGAAAGACTTGCCGATTCGCTGTTCGAAGGGGAGCCGAAGAGCGCCCGGGCCCTCTATGCAAAACTCGAAGAAAAGAAAATCGGGGAACTGGAGCGCGAAAACCCGGCTCCCAGCGATTTTCAGCAGGCGTTTGAGAACGACGCCGAACTCCTTCGATACCGTTCGCAGCGCGCGATATGCGACGTTCGCATCGAGAAGGAAGCCGCCGGGCCCGTTCCCGATTTCGACCTGCTTGCCGAAGCCGTTAAGGTCCTGGCCGGGACCGCCGGACAGGTCGAACCGAACTCCGACCGGTGGTGGGCAATGCAGTACTGGCTTGCCTGCGGCCTCTACCTGCAGAAAGACAGGGAAACGGCGCTTCGATTCATCGCCAACCTGGATGCCGCTACGGGAAACTTCAGCGAAGGCAGCGGCGCTCTGCGCGCCGGGCCGGAAGGGAAGACATTCAGGCAGTTGTTCGCAGAACTGAAACAGAATTTATCCGCCGAATGAGGTGTTGGCATTATGAGAGCAATCCCGGGCATAAAACGACTGATTTTCACCTCGGTGCTCGCACTGACCCTCTGCCTCAGCGCGGAGGCGCTGACCGGGGACCCGGACGTGATTTATTTCAACGACGGCACATCAAGAGACGACGGCGTGGTGGTGGAAGAGGAGGCCGGAGTCCTGAGGTATGAGAAGTTCGGAAGCCTTCCCATCCAGATTTTCCAGAACACGGTCAAGTCCATAAAATTTCACGATTACCCCGACGACTATCGGGTCGCCCTGGGCTACCTGGGTAAAAGAGACTACGCCCGGGCATATGACCGCTTCGAAAAAACCCTGGCAAACTACAATCCGGAAGAGCAGAGAACCTGGGTGCCGCAGTACGCCCTGTACCAGATGGCGCGCTGCCTGCAACTGCGGGGCCTTCTCGAAGGGGATGCCGCAAAAGTCGAGTCCGCCGCGAAGACGTACGAACGGCTTCGCAAGGACTATGAGAAAGGAAAGTTCGCATTAATCGCGCTTCACCGGGCGGGCCGTTGTTATGCGGCTGCGGCGGCGCTGGCGGCGTCCCGCGAGGAAGCGGAAAAAATGCGCGAGGCCGCAAGGCAATCCTGCAGCGCACTTGAAAAGTCCGCCCCGGAACTGCTGAAAAGAGAGCAGATGAAAAACGACCTCCGTGACTGGAGCGCGCGCGCAAGGGCGGGAAAACTTGCGTTGCGCCTGCAAGACGGCACCATCTCGGACTATCAAACGCTGGCACGGCAGTTCGAACTGGCGGCAAAGGATATCGGCGTGGAAAGTCCTGTTTACTTCGAGGTCCGCGCCGGGCGCGTGCAGTGTGAATTCGAAATGGCGAAACTGAAAGAAGAAGGCCGGGATGGAGCCAGGCGGATGGCGCGCGAACTTATCGAGGAAATCGCCGCTTCCACCGTCATTGACGAACACGAATCCGCCCGACTCATCGTCCGGATGTACACGCTTATAGCGGATACCTGCTTCGATACGGCGCGGGGCCTGCCGAAAAAAGCGCCTCAGCAAGTGCTCCTTCTCAGAAACTGCCTGGGCGCGTACCTGAGAATCCCGCTGCTGTACTCCGCCGAGGAAGATACGGTCGCCGAACACGCGCACGCGTTGCTGCTCGGCGCCCGGGCGTTCATATTGCTCGACGACCGGCCGGCGGCCAAAAGACTGCTCCTCACGCTGAAATCCCGTTTCGGAAACAACGAGGTATGGAAGAAAAAGGCGGAGGAAATGCTCAAAGAAATCCCGTAACACGCGGATATAATTCTTGCATGACAGGCGTTCATAAAGCATACTATTCGCTCATTAGCGGCGGGCTAAGCCGTGTAACACATTATATATGGAGAAGCCGATGACCACGAAGCACTGGAGAATCGCAACCATACTGGCTATGGCGATTCTGGCATTCGTCGCAGTCGAATCGGCCCGCGCCGCCGTTAGCGACGGCAGTATCATCGCCGAACAACAGACCGGCGGCTCACTGGGCGACATCATCAATTACGTCATACTCTCTCTCCTGGGCCTCGTCAGCATAATACTCATCGGACTGGTGATATGGTACTTCCTGTCGCTGAGCGTAAGCGCAGTTATCCCGACGGAAATTGTCGACCAGATGAATAAGCTGCTCGACAAGAAGTCATACGACGAGTTGATGGACTTCTGCCGCACCACGCCGACGCACCTGACCAACATCGTGGCGTCCGGACTGGCACGCGCCAAATCGGGAGACGATTACGGGGAGATTAATACCGCGCTGAAAGAGACCGGTGAAGAGGAAGAGATAAAACTTGAACAGCGGATAGGCTGGCTCAACCTTATCGGTACCGTAGCGCCGATGATGGGGCTGCTGGGCACGGTCGTGGGAATGCTTGTTGCGTTCGATGTGATAGCGGAAATAGACAACCCGCGTCCCAGTCATCTGGCCGGCGGCATCCGGAGCGCGCTGTGGACGACCGTTGCGGGGCTTACAGTGGCGATTCCTGCAATGTCGTTTTTCTTCTTCTTCCGCAGCCGCGTGAGTATGCTCGCGATTGAATTGAACGCGCGATGCGAGGAACTGTTTGCGCGTTTCCACAGGGGGGAGAAAAAGTCCTGAAACGCAAGGGGGATACAACCCGCCTGGTTGCCTTCGGAATGGCCCCGATGGTCGATGTGGTCCTGCTGTTGATTATCTTCTTCCTGCTCGCTTCCAAGTTCAAGGGAGAGGAGGCCGAACTGCTTAGCCTGCCGTTTGCCCGGGAGGCGATACCGGCCTTTCGCCAGGGCCCGGCGCCGCAGTTTATCGTGAACATCGCCCCGGCACTCCTCAACGGGCGGAAAGCGGCGGTGTATGTATACCAGGGAATGCCGTTCGGTCCCGAGGAGATGCAAAGACTGCCGCGTGAAATGCGCACCCTGACAACACCGGCGGGTGTTGACATCGAGAATGTCAGGGATATGGGAGACCTGGTTGATGAAATGCTGAAATTCAAAGACAAATTCAACGAAGACGGCCGCCTGGTAATACGCGCCGACAGGAGCGTGTATGCGCGGTACGTACTCCGCTTCCAGGAAAAGTGCGCCGGAATAAAGAACGTGCAGTACGCCACCTCCGTCGAAAAAGAAGACTGAAGGAGAATCGCAGTGAAACGCCGCGCACGCGACAGCGACCGGGTGGAATTCGCTATGACGTCGTTTGTGGACGTTGTTTTTTCACTGCTGATATTCTTTGTGGTCACCGCGCGCTTTGTGCCGCCGGAGATGCGCGTGCCGGTGTTCCTGAGCGCCTCCGGCAGGACGACTGCCGAGAGCGTACCCACGAGGCCGTTTCTTATGAACGTATACGCCGAGGGTGAAGACGGTGCCATTGTGTACTATGCAAACAAGGATTATAATGTAAGGGACAAAAATAAAATGGAGGCGCTGGAGAAAGAACTGGAAGAATACCGTGAAAGGAATACGGACAAAGATGGAAACCTTCTGGCCGACGCCAGGGCGATTGTCGCACCCGGTAACAGCGTAATCTGGGAACACGTAATTACGGTCATCGACCTGGCAAAAACGCTGAAGATACCGGTAGGAATGCGTACGGGCGGTTGACCTTTGTGTTGAGAGGTGCAACAGATGTAGAGAAAATCCACGCCCGACAGGTATTCCGTCGAAATGTTTTGCGTAACCCCTGTTTATGCAAGATGATATATTGATGCTGACGACGGTCGTCGGCACGCAAGTTGCAGGCGTTTCTCTGACCTGTCTTGCTTGAGATAGCGTTGTCTGACTTGAAGTCTTAGTCTTAAGGAGTACTCAGTTAATGGCTGCAAAAAAGCCCAATCTTCTCACCAAAAACCCTGAAGTCATTCTCGCCGTTATCGCCGTCGCGGTCTTTGTCGCCGTCTGCATAATTACGCTTACATCCATAGAATCCACGTCCCCCGTCGAGCGAAACAAAGTGATGAACGATTATGAACTCTGGTACAAAAGAAAAACGCAACGGGAAATCAAAATACCCGAGGCGAGGGACTACAAAAATATCTTCGATAAATACATAATACCCGGCGACCCGTCCAGGATTCCCCGCCTGGAAAAGTGGCTCTTCTATCGTCGCCCCTCCGTACAGATTGAGCGCAAGAACGTGCTGGCATATTTCCTGGGAAAAATCAAGGTTACTGCCGAACCGGACTTCGGAAAAATAACCGTCAGAATCACGCTCGAAGACCTCGACACGAAATACAAGATTGCCAGGGACCCGATGACCCTGAAGGAGCAGGAATACGACCACGTCGATGACGACAATGTTACAGTGCGCCTTTACGGCGGCCGAATGGCACAAGACAAAATAGAATGGAACCAGAATCCGTACATACCCAGGAAGTCCGGACGCGGAGAGTGGATATTTGAGGACGAAATCAAGACCAGCGGCGCGGAAGAAAGATTTTACTGGGCCGAGGCCGAGGCCGAATTCCCGGATGCAAAGAAAATCGGCAACAGCGAGTATGAAGACGGAACAACTGTGATACCACCCACCAAAGTCGTGGTCGCTGCCCCCCAGGATGACCCCGAAACGCCGGGAAGAGTATTAACAACGGAATACGTCCGCGCCGAAACGAAACGAATCTTCTCGCTTAAACTCGACTTTTCAACGGGCAACAAAATAAGCATCAAGGTAATCAACAACCGGGAAGGTGAAACTTCCGTGACGAAGCCACTCCCCGCTGGCGAGATGATAGATGGAACGGACTTCCAAATCCTCAACATCGTTACGATAGACCCTGAAAGCCGCGTCATCGTCAACGACCAGGGCAACATAGAGCAAATCCGCATCATGCTCAAAGTTTACAACGCAGCCTCTCCCGACAACAAGATGACAGTTACTGTTAGTGAATTCAACGACCCGTTGCTCACGCCGAGGTCTGACGACAAGATGATTGAGGCCGCCACGGAAAAGTTGAGAAAAGAGTTTGAAAAAATTGGAACGGACAATGCCAGGTTCCATCCTCGCAGAGACCTGATGAAGGACATCCTGAAACTTGCTGCTCGTCTGAGCCTCAAGAACCTGCGCGAACCGAAAGAATTGAAAGACGCCCTCAACAATCCCATACCGGCCTACAAACAGCCCGCAGGGCCCTGGCAAAACAGGGCGATGCTCGTCAGGGAGTTCAACGACCTCTCCGGCGAAAATAAGGCAACCGAGACAGTAATAGTCTATATCGCTCCGAAGGACGTGGAGGAAAAGAACACAATCCAGTACTATGTTCTGCACAGGAAACAAGGAAGGAAGAAAACCAATGACACCATCATTGGACCGTACGAATATGTTCTCGAAGCCGAATATGGGAGCGAAAGAACTGTGGACAATCTATTCGAGATTGTCAAAAACGACATAGGAGAAAAAATTGGGGATGTGACGTTAGAGAATATCAAAAATCAGCTCAGACCCAAGACCGAGCTCACGTCTGCGGGCAACGCCAAAAGCCGGGCGACGGCCTTCTATCCTCTCGACAAACTGACAGGCCAGCCTGCCGGCCCGTACCTGCACTACTTCGACAACAAAGAGGAAAAGCCGTATATCGACATCGTGCCGTCCGAGGCTGTGGAACCCGAAGCACCTCCGCCTTTTGTGCCTGGAGAAAAAACGGCTCTCCTCAACGCCCTGGACAAAAAAATAAACATAAACATCACCAAAATCGACCCGAAAAACATCTTCGAACACATTGATTACCTTGCCGGCCTGTGGAAATTGAAGGATAAGATAATTATCGACAAGAGCGTCCAGGACATCGACGACATTACGGGTATAAAGTTCTCACTGAGCCTCCAGTCGCCGGAAACAACCGGCAAGCAGTTGCTTGATCAGATAATCAAGACGCTTAACGACCAGCTTAAAAAAGCAGATAAACCCTACAACATTATTTACGTCGTAAATGGCAAAATCGTTATCAAAGTTGAATCACCCTGACGCCGTCGGCAGACAGACGAACTCAGCAATTGGCGGGTGAAACCGATAACGCATTGGCCATGCAACACCAAACTTTCAGTTGAGGGCAAAGCGATGAGAAGGGCGAACAGAACCCACTTCTTTTTGATTGCAATCTCCCTGCCGATACTGCTTCTGCTGGCGGGCGGCTGTGTTCGAACGGGAGTGATTGGCCGTAACGAACCGACCGGCGTATCGAACCCGGACGGCGTTCCTGCCGCCGATGCCGAGGATAGCGCGGATGCACCGGAAACCACGGTCGACGAAGAGACCGCTCCGCCCGTTGCTGAGACCGCTCCGCCCGTTGCTGAGACCGCTCCACCCGCCGCTGATACCGCCGAAAAGCCCCCGTCGACAACTCAAAAAGTACCGGAAGACGAAATGGCCGCCAGGGAGACAGCGGCAAAAGAGGCCAGAGCCGAAGATGCGCGAGAAGTGTACCGTAAAGGAATGATGAGAAAGCAGGCGGGCGACCTCGAGGGAGCCGCAGAATATTTCCGCGAGGCACTTAAACTGAACCCGGACTATATCGAAGCCAACGAGCAGTTAACCAGAGTCCGCATCGAAATGGGAGAACTGCCTCGCGAAAGAGCCGATGTCCTCAGGGAAAAAAGCAGACAGCTTGCCGCAGAAAAAGAGGCCATGAGACGGGACGTCAACGACCGCATAAACAGGGCGGTCGCGCTCTACTCGGAAAACAATTTCAAAGAATGCATCCGGCTGCTGGAAGGGGCGCTGGATATTATCGAGTGGCAACCTTACAACATCGACTTCGGCATCAGGAAGACCCAGGCCGAAGAAATACTCAAAGAGGCCCGCCGCCAGCAGAAAGCACTGGAACAGGCCGAAGCGGAAGCAGAACGCCTGAAAGCACAGCGCACGATTGAAGAGCAAATCCACAGACAGGCCGGACACCGGCTTGCTATCGCCCGGGAAATCCTGGAACAGGCCAGAAAGCAAATGAGCAGGCAAAATTTCGCCGAGGCCAGGAATCTCTGTCGCAAGGTCATCGACGACCCCCACAACGAGGAAGCAGTCAGAGCGGAAGCAAGAGCACTTGAAACCCGAATCAACGCGGAATGGGGAGAAGTCGAGCGCGAGGAAACCGCCCTCGTAACAAGCATCGAATGGCGAGACACCTTCATCAAGATCCGCGAGGCCGCGTTGCCGCCCTCCGGCATAATGAACTTCCCCCCCAAAGAAGCATGGAAACAAATGACCAAAAGACGCGAGCGCAGAATCGAGGAAATTCAAAAGGTGTTTGAAAGAAGCCAGGAAGAGATAGATATTCAGAGATTGCTTGATACCGTAACGGTGCCGTCGCTCACCTTCCCTGACGAACTGGACCTCGCCACGGCCATCAACAACATTATGCTGGCCTTCAACGAAGTCGTTCCCATTGTGGTTTCGCCCACGGTAATGGACAAGGTAAAGGAAGACGACAAAAAAGTGTTCATCGACATACGGAAAGAACTCACCCTGAAGGAAGCGCTTGGCTGGCTCACCGACTCGCTGGGCCCGGAATACTCCTACACCATCCGCGACGAAGCCGTTATCATCACAATACAAGACGAAGAAGAGGAACGTCAACTCCAGATATATCCCGTGCAGGACCTGCTGCGCAGGTTGCAGGATTTCAAACCGCCGGATATCGACATTTCCGCCGAAGACCTGTTTGAAGATACCGACAGCAGCGAATTCGAAGAAGTAGATGTCTTCGGAGAAGGTAACAGGGACACCGACGGGCGCAAAGACTTCGACGACCCCATCGCCACCGAAGACAGCCTGATGGAACTCATCACCAGTTACATCGAAGTCAACCAGTGGAGCATAGCCAACCAGGAGCCTGAGGCCAACAGCATCGATTTCAAGCGCGGCGATATGTACATTTATGCTTCCGAGAATGTCCACAAGAAAATCCAGGCGCTGCTGATGCAACTTCGCGAAACCGAAGACGTGCTGGTAACCATTACGGCACGCTTCATCGAAGTCTCACAAAACGTCGCCGAAGAGATAGGCGTGGACTTTCGCGGCAATCCGACGACGTGGGACGTCTTAAATCAGGGCCTGGCGGGGATGAACTACACGGACAAGTTCCTCGAAGGCTTTATGACGGACCTGACAACAATCTCCGGCATAGCGCCCGGTGGTGCAGCAAGCGCCGAACGCCTTCCATACGTGGGCGGGGAGTCCACAGGGGTACTGGCGACCTCGGGCGTATTTTGGACAAATCGCTCCGACGGCTGGGGGCTTGTCGAAGACGCCGACGGCAATGCCCAGTTGCAATACTTCACATCAGGGATACCCACGGGTGACGCCTTCGGGCTCAGGACGGAAAACATCCTCGACGCGACCCTCGCCTCCGCCATTACCGATTTCGCCGGCGATGGCTTGCAGGCCGGATTTGAACTCAATGCCGGCCTGATAAACATAAACTTCATTATCGACGCCGTTGAGAAATACAGCAGCACCTCTATTCTATCCGCGCCCAAAATCACGACCTTTAATCGCCAGAGAGCGCACATCGCCATTGTCAACGAACAGTCGATTATGGCAGGCGTATCAGTATCAAACACAACAAACACTGAACTGGCCACCGTTGAGCCGAATATGAAGTTATTCCGCACGGGCATAGTATTGGACGTCCGTCCGACCGTTACCTGGGACAGGAAATACACGATAATCGAAGTAAAGACAGTTTTCACCCGGGGGGACACCGGTACCAGCAGATCTCTCGACCTCACCCCGCCCGCAAAGCTCGTCTCTGCAGGCCTCGCCGTTTACATAGTGCAGCCAACGATACTGATTGACCTGGTGATGCCGTTAATTCACTCCCGAAACGTAAAAACTACGGTAATGGTGCCGGACGGAGGCACGGTGCTTCTCGGAGGCCTGTCGCTGCTGAGTGAGGCCACGGGAGAATCGGGCATACCGGTGCTGAGCAAGATACCGATACTCGGCTTTTTTTTCAGACGCAAGGGAGAGATGACCGAGCAGAGCGTGCTGCTGATAATCCTCCAGGCAGACATAACAGTCGCCCCGGAGGCGGAAAAGAAGGCAATGGAAAATTAGACAGGGCCGACTACGTTGCGGGCCTGTCCGTGACCTGCGAAAAATAAAACGCTTTGACGCCGACTATTCGTTACAGGGCGATTTTTATCAAAGGAGCAACAATGAGGCTTTTGACCGTTATCTTTGCGTCACTGGCAATTGCCGTGCTGGCAGCAGGCTGTGCTGCGAGACGCCAACCTGTCGGCAACGACCAGGTGGAACAAAAGAGCGGGACGAAGGAATCCGAAACGGCGGTAGAAAATCAAACCGAAGTTCCGCCGCCCGACATTGAACTAAATGTCCCGGACGGTATAGACCTGTCCAGTGTTCCGCCCAAAGTGCGGGACGCATTCCGCAGAGCCGCGCAGAAACTGGCCGAGGACAGAGGACGCGCCGCCGAAATCGTGCAAATTGCGCAAAAACTGAAAGCAGAGGGCAAACCGGACGAGGCCCTGAGTTTCGCCGAAGAGGCACTGGTCCTCGACAGCAAAAACAAAGAGGCCCGGACTCTGGCAGAAGAACTTCGGGCCAGGCTGGGCAAACCGGGCGGTGATTCCGTGGAAGGCCTTCAGGCAACGTTTGAACAGATACAGGCCAGGAGGGGACTCGTCAAACGCGAACTCGTAAGCCGCTTCGCGCAAGGCGAAACCAACCTTCGCAACGGCCGCTACGCCGAAGCGATTGGAGATTTCAAAACAGTGCTTAGAATCGCCGCCGTCAACCGCCGCATTCTGGACGTAAGCGACTATGAGAAAAAGGCGCAGGCGAAACTGGCCGAGGCCGAGGACAACAAACGCGCCGAGGACAAAATCCAGGCCGCCGTCCAGGCGAAACTGGCCAAAGAAATAATTGAGAAGGAAATCGGGAAGCGCCGCGAAAAGGAGGCCGGGGAAATCCAGAATCTCTTCGAACTGTTCCACTTATCCCGCACCAAACACGATTACGACCGGGCGGGTGAAGTGCTCGATGCGATAATGAGTAAAGACGAGGAAAACCGGCAATCTTATTTGAGGCTCAAAGACGAACTGGCGAAAGAGAGAGCCCAATGGCGGTCAGGTGAAATAGCGAGAGATACCGAGTTCAAAAAAGAAAGCGAGATGCGCAAGGTAGATATCCTTAAGATACCCATAACCGGACTGTTCGTGTATAAATCGAAGGAATCCTGGCGGGATGATGTGCTGCCGCGCGCCCGGAACATAGCAATGAAAACGCGGGAGAAGTTTCTGATTACGGAGGAGGAAAAAGAGGAAGCACAGAAAAACCAGGCCACGATGCTAATCCTCAATGACAAAATGATTGAGGACTTCAACAGCGATGAAATCATCGGCGCGGCAGTCGGCAGGGCGACCATAATCAATGTAAAAAACCATCTCCGCGCCGACGTGCCCGACGTGGATTTCAAAGTTTCGGATACCCTGAGTGAAGAACGCGGGGACCCCGGCGACGAAACCAACATACTCAGACTGCGCCTTCCCGGGGAGATGAGACTCTCCAGCGTGCTCAACCATATCACACGCCAGCTGGAAATAGAATGGGAAATCGACAAGGGCATCGTGGTCTTCAAGAAACGCGAGGAGGCCGGAAAAAGGAAACTGGAGATGCGCTGCTATGATGTCGCCGACATTGTCCATATACTGCGCGACTTCAAGGGCACCCAGGTTCGTCTGAGAGAAACAGATGAAGGCGCTGCGGCGGGATTAATCGGCGAAGAGGAGGAGAACATCAACCCGTTGATAGAGTTCGACATCGGGACCACCGGGGATAAAACAAAGGGAGAACTGCCGGACCTGATGGAACTCATCATGAACACCATCCCCCCGGGCAAGGGTATGGAACGATGGGAATTGAAGAGCACCACAGGCCAGGCCGCAATCTGGACATACAAGAACGCCTTCCTCTATGTCAGAGCCCAGCCCGATACACAAGCAAAAATCGAGCAACTCCTGCAGAGGATTCGTAGACTCTGGGGAATACTGGTGAACATCGAGACCCGCTTTATCACCGTCGAAGAGAACTTCCTGGAGCACGTCGGGGTCTCATGGCGCGACGTGGGACCCATAGACCCAATTCTGGGACTCTTTTCCGGTATAGGTGAGGCTATAGAGGACGTCGAAATACTGCAAGACATACGCAGGTTCATTCCCAACCTGGTGAATGATGTTACTTCCGGCATCTTTTACTCCAGCAGAAGGGTCGACATCGGAGCAAGAACAGACCACGCAGTTGACGCGCAACTGACGCTGAACAGGCTCAACGGCGGCGGGGGGCTCGCAGTGCAGGCACAACTCCTGGACAAAGTCTCATTCGAGACTATCATCCGTGCCGTTAAACAGAACTCGAACCGGCACCTGCTTGCCTCTCCCCGCATAACCTGCTTCAACACTCAGCAGGCAAGCATATTTGTGGGCACGAAGAGGACATATATAAAGACCTATGAGACGCAGGGAGATGGCATCTCCATACCGCAACTGGACTTTGTGTCCACATCAACCGTCTTCGACGTCCGTCCCGTGGTCAGCCACGACCGGCGATATGTCACTCTTTTCCTGCGCCCGATGATTACCTTCCCGCCGACAATGGAGATAATGTGGCTCCAGCAAGGCACACACTACTTCTCCGGCCTGCCAATATTGCAGCCTATCGACCTGCCAACTCAGGACAGACAGGAGTTTCGCACGGTTATCGTCGTCCCGGACGGCGGGACGGTTCTCATAGGCGGACTGACGCAGGCCGAAGACACCCAGCAGCAATCGCGCATACCCTTCCTCCACAAAATACCGATCCTCGGGTTCTTCTTCAAAGACGAACTCGTGTCCGAAGCCAAGCGACAACTGATAATGCTGGTTACCGTCAAGATCATCGCCGTGGACGAAGAAGAGGCCGGATTGTAGCAGATCATCCTGATTGAAAAAGGTCCCGCCGTCCGCCCGAACAGCAGACGGCGGACTTTTTTTGGACAAATCGCTCCCAGATGGTATCATATATTATTGAAAATTGAATGGATAATGAAAACGCGAAAGGTGACTGTCACCAATTACGGAGCGCAGACCCCCTGATTTATCAGGGGGGCCAGCTCGTAGATTGGTGACTGTCACCTTTCCAGGTGTTCTTTATCCAATCAAAGAGCAATAGTAACTTCCCGGTGGTCGCCGCCGTAAAACCTGAACCCGAAAGCAAAAAAACATGAAGACGCTCAAGGCGATATTCTTCGACATCGATGACACCCTATACTCCACCTCCGAGTTTGCAGCGATGGCGCGCCGCAACAGCGTCAGGGCGCTTATCGAGGCGGGTGTGAAAATGCCGGAAGATGAGTTATTGCGCGAACTGAACGAAGTCATCGTGGAGTTCAGCACCAATTACGAACACCACTACGATAAACTGCTCCTGCGCATACCCCGTGATAAATGGCAGGGGTTGAATCCGGCCGTGCTCGTCGCCTCGGCGGTCGTGGCGTACCACGAAACGAAGTTCCGACACCTCAAACCCTATGAAGACGCGGTAGAAGTGCTCGGACTGCTGTCGAAAACCGGCCTGATACTCGGCGTGATAACCGCCGGACTAACCGTGAAGCAGGCTGAAAAACTGGTCAGATTGAAGGTCCTCAGATACATCAGCCCCGGCGCGATATTTATCTCCGACCAGATAGGGGTGAGCAAACCCAACGTGAAGTTGTACCTTCGCGCACTGAACGACCTCAAGGTGAAACCGGAGCACGCAATGTACATCGGCGACAACCCGGCCAGCGACATCGACCCGCCCAAAAGCATCGGGATGACAACCGTGCGCAACAGACGCAGCGGCAAGTACGCGAACATCGAGGGCGAAACAAAGCCCGACTACGAGATACGGAATTTTTATGACTTGATGGACATCCTTAAAAAGGATTTCGGTATCGCCCCCTGACGTGACCGTAGATGTAACGCAGTCTGCAGAAATTCTTCCTTCGCTTCTTTCATTCCCGTGGGGGAAAAACGGTGAACTTACAGGACTTCCTACATAGAACCTTCGGCGACAACTCGCTCGAAAACTGGCTGATTGCCCTGGGAGTGGCGTTCGCCATCGCGGTCATTCTCTGGGTGCTCAAGAAGGCAATAGGCGGTCGCCTTGCCGGCCTGGCGCGAAAAACGACGAACGTGTGGGACGACCTTGCGGCGAACCTGTTCAAAGGCACCAGATTATTCTTCATACTGGCCGTCTCGATATATGCGGGGACCGCTGCCGTTGACCTGCCGGGAGCGACGGCGAGTCTGAGAGGCAAATTGGTGGTGATCGTATTACTCATTCAGGCCGCAATCTGGGGGAATAAAATCATCGTTTTTCTCGTCTCCTATTACGGAAAACGAAAAGCGGAGGAGAACGCCGGAACCGCCACCAGCCTCAAGGTAATCAGCTTCATAGGCAAACTCGTCCTCTGGTCGGCTATCATTCTGCTCGCGCTGGACAACATC
>JBDRIB010000055.1:0-11258 GCA_043816375.1 Planctomycetota bacterium
GTGGTTGACGGCGCGGGTTATATGAGCGGAGACGGCCTCCTGTCCGTGACCGGAGGTTATTTGATGGATGGCTTTGGCCCAATGGGCGAGATGTTCGATGTCACCTTCCGCCTCGACCTGATGGACATAGACGACTTCAGCACCGCCTTCACCGGCGAGAGCGACCTGACCATAATCCCCACCGTCCCCGAGCCTTCCACGCTTCTCCTCCTCGCGCCCGCCCTCTTCTCTTTCGCAGCAATACTGCGAAAGAAGTTCCGAAGCCCAAGAGTGTAGAAGTATAGGAGTGTTGAAGTGTAGAAGTTATCTATCCGCGTTTATCAGTGTGCACCTGTGGTTTCACGTCTTCTCTGCGCTCTCTGCGCCTCAGCGGCCACTACAGGCCGCCCGCCCGGTACGGGCCTGTATGGTAGGGGCGGTGAGATGATTTTTCCCTTCCCTGACGGCCGGTATCCGAAATCCGGCATCCGTGAGAATGGGGCAGGGGGCAAGGCCGGCACACAAAATATTGTATAAAACACAAAAAAAATGCCAAAATCCATTTGACACCGATGGCAATAACTCTATAATTCCGATTGAACTGCTGTTCGGGGATTGCTCGCTCAAACAGAATCTGGAGCGGCAAAAATCCGCTGCGTATTCGAGGGGGGATGTTTTGAAAGAGCAATATTTTACCGCCAAGCAGGTGGCCGTCGTCCTCGGCATCTCAAAGTCGGACCTGCTCGAAAAAGAACAACAAGGAATCCTTCCCAAGCCAAAGCGCCGTCCCGGCTCCAACTATCGCTACTACACCACCGACGACCTCGCGTTTATTCGCAAGGCACTGGGTATGACGCCCCTGGTACCGGGACACAGACGCCAGTTGTTCCTCAACTTCAAAGGCGGCACCGGCAAGTCATCAATCGCAGCATCCTTCGCCTTCCATCTGGCCGAACTCGGAGTCAAGGTCCTCGCCATCGACCTCGATGCGCAGGGCCATATGAGCAAGTGCCTCGGCTACGACGGCTCGAAATTCAAGTACACCATCTACAACGTACTCATCGAGCGCCTGCCTATAAACGAAGCAATAGTAAAAACCAAACTGCGCAACTTCGACCTGCTGCCGGCCAACCTCTCGCTCTCGCCGGTTGAACTGTCGCTCACCGCTCTCAACGCGCGCGAACTGCGCCTGAGCAGAACGCTGGAATCCGTCAGGAACGTCTATCAGGCCATCGTAATGGATGCGCCGCCGAACATCGGACTCCTGAACCTCAACGCCCTCCTTGCCACCGACGACCTTATCATACCCGTCCTTGCCGACTTCCTGTCATACGAGGCGCTGAAAATACTCTTCGAGACTCTCGCAAGTATCGAAGAAGACTTCCAGTTCGTGCTCGACAGGATATTCATCCTGCTCAATCGCTACAATCAGTCGATAAATATCTGCAAGCAGTCCAAGACCGCACTTGAAAAACACTATCCCCAGTACCTGCTGCAGACCGTCATACGCCAGTGCACGAAATTCGCCGACGCCTCCAGCAAAGGCATCCCGATAACACAGTTCGCTCCGTCTTCCAGCGGAGCGCGCGACATAAACGCGATGGTCAAAGAACTCTTCTCAATCAGCCCGCCAACCGCCGAGGAACTGTCGCAGACCCGGCAGCCGGCGGCGGTGCGAGCCACAACATAAAAAAAAGAAGTCCTCTTTTGCCGGGAGAAAAACATGACTGACGGTTTCGAAGAAAACGTTCCGGAAAAACTTCCAGCCACCAAACAATGTCGCCAGCCGGTCAGACCCTGGGACGTCCAGCCTGACGTTCTGGAAGAAGAAAAACCGACAGCCGGGAAAACCGCAACGAATTCGGGGAACCGCGCCGCTGCAGTCGCCGACGCCCCTCCGCTCCTGTCCATCACCGAGACGAAAGAACCGTCCAGAAAGATGGTCAGGGAAATCCTGCGCGAACTTACCGAAAAAGAAAAAGGACAAAAGGGCGTCCCCGAACCCCCGCCTCAGCCTCCCTCCACACCCATGCCGCCCGAACCCGGCGAAGAAGTGCTGGTTGCCAGCGACAACTCCATGCTAATCGAGCAGGAAAGCAACGAAGTGCTCGAAGAAATAGAAAACCTCGAAGCCGAACTCGACTCCGCCCTGAACATCCAGCACAAGATGGAAGAGGACCTTTTCCGCGTTAGAGAAGAATATGACGAACTGCTCCATGCAAAAGAGGAGTTGGAGGCGCAGGTTGAAACGCTCAAGACAATCGAGGAATTGGAAAGCAACCTGAAGGCCTCCGAGGAAGAAAACAAACTCGCACTGGGAAAAGTCAAGGAACTCGAAACAGGTCTTGAAAAATCCTTCCAGCAGCAAAAACAGGTTCGCGCCGAACTCGACGCAACATGCTCAAGCCTGGCGGAAATGACGGAATTGCGCGACGCGGTGTCGCACCATCTGGAATCGGAAAAAACGAAGGGCGCGGCTCTGGATAGGAAAATCGGTGAAATGACCGAAGATCGCCGCAGGTTGCGTGAAAACGTCGCAGCACTCGAAACCGCATGCGAAGACCTGAAATCGGAAATCATAGAACACGAAACCAAGGGCAAGGACCTCGAACAGAAACTGAGCAGGACCGAGGGGGGACTCGAAGAAGAAAAACAGAAAACAAAATACCTGGAAACGCAGGTCGAGAATTACGCCGTCGTCAAGGCCACGCTCGAAAGCGACCTCAACGCCGCCCGCACCGCGCTCAAGAGCATCCGCAACCGGCTCTCCGCGGCGACCTCGTTAATGCGAAAAAAACCTCTCAGCGAATAATAGAATCTCAAAATTCAACATTCGAAGTTCGGAAAGCCCGGCAGCCGCCGGGCTTTTTTTCTTGCCGCCTCAAAACGAACGGTGACTCCGCCGCGGCGGACAAGTGTCACCAATTACGAACGCAAAAGGTGACTGTCACCGTTCTAGACCAGCTGTAGAACAGACCCTTCCGTTCGTTCGGCACGGTCTAAAGACCGTGCCCTACATTGCCATCGGCTGCGGGCAGAAGTTCTGTTGCAGAATATACTCAACACGCCGTACCAGCGCCTTGCATATCCATCCGACAAGTGTAAAATCTACCCGAAAACCATCGGAGAAAAGTATGCGCATAATCTTCGCAGGAACGCCCGAAGACGCCGTGTTCGTGCTTGAGGCGCTTGCAGACTCGAATCACGAGGTCTGCGCCGTCCTCACGCAACCCGACAGGCCGAAAGGCCGCGGACGACAACCCGCGCCGCCGCCGGTCAAAGAATTCGCCCTGAAGCGCGGAATACCCGTGCTCCAGCCCGAAAAGGTCAACTCGCCCGAAACCCTGGCCGAGATTGAAAAAATATCGCCCGATGTCGCGGTAGTCGCCTTTTACGGCAGAATAATCGGGGCAAAACTGCTGGCCGTCCCCGAGCACGGCTGGCTCAACATACATCCATCGCTGCTGCCGAAATATCGCGGCCCCTCGCCCGTGCCCTCGGCGATTCTCAGCGGCGAGGAAGAAACCGGCGTCACAATCATCAAACTCGACGCGGAGATGGACCACGGGCCGGTGCTTCTTCAAATGAACCTGCCGATTGGCGAAAACGAAAACGCGGGCGAACTGCTGGCGCATCTGGCGAAAATCGGCGCGGAGATGACCCTGCATGCGCTCGACCTGGTCGGGAGCGGCGAGGCCGGATTCACGCCGCAGCGGCACGAGGCCGCGACATTCACAATGACGCTCACGAAGCAGGAAGGCACGGTTGACTGGTCGGCGGGCAACCTGCACAACTTCGTCCGCGCGATGACCCCCTGGCCCGGCGCGCACGCAAAACTGCACGTCAACGCAACAAAGAACAACGTGGACCTGATAATCAGTCGGACAAAGATATCGGCGGAAGGCACGTCGGCGAAAGTCGCGCCGGGTACGATTATTGCGCTTTTCCCCGAGGGTATCCTGGTCGAAGACGGCAGGGGCGAAACGCTCATCACGTCCGTCAAGCCCTCCGGAAAAAAGGAAATGCCCGCAAAAGATTTCGCCAACGGCTATCGCGTCCGGGTCGGCGACCGCTTTACATAACGACACGTCCGGTTACGAACGAACGGTGACAGTCACTAATCTACGAATCGCGCTCGCGATGCTCACGCGATTCCGTAATTAGTGACAGTCACCGCAAAATTTCGGATAGGATAACTTGGCCCAAAAAACCGCAAAACACGGCGCGCCGAATCTGCGAAGACTCGCGCTTGACATCCTGACCCGCGTCGAACACGGGCGCTTCGCCGAAGGTTTGCTCCAGAATGCACTCTCGGGCAAGCCGACCGAAAAGGCTGACCGCGCGTTTCTGCAGGAACTGGTCTACGGGACCATCCGGCGGCGCGGACTTCTGAACGCGGTGATTGCGGCATGCTCCGACGTGAAGTTGAGCAGGATGGAAGAGCGCGTGCTCGCGGCGCTGAGAATCGGCGCGTACCAGTTGCTCTTTATGAGCCGGGTGCCGCAGTCGGCGGCGGTCAACGAGACGGTCGAGGCCGCCTCGGAAGAGCGCGGCGCGCGGAATTTCTGCAACGCGGTTCTGCGCGCAATCGCACAGTCCGCAACCTTTGCAGCGAAAGAGACCGATTCGACGCGCTCGTTCGAAATCAGCGCCGGCAGGGCGGCCGCCTTCGACCGCGAGATTTTTCCGCCCGTCGAAAAGAACCCGGCTGCGCACATCGCCGCAAAATACTCGCACCCCGAATCGCTGGTTGCGCGCTGGATAAAACGATTCGGCGTCGAAGAGACAATCGCGCTCTGCCGCGCGAACAACCGCACGCCGCAGGTTTACGCCCGGCGCAACTCGCTGAAAATCTCGCAGCAGGACTTCCTTGAAAAACTCAAGTCCGAGTTCACCGAGGTACGCTCGGTTGAGAGCGAAATGGTGACGGTCACGGGCGGTTCAATCCTCTCATCAAGTATGCTGGAATCCGGCGAGATGATTATCCAGGACCCGGCCCCGGCAAAGGTCGCGCCGTTTCTCGCACCGCAGCCCGGAGAGAGCGTGCTCGACCTGTGCGCCGCGCCCGGCGGGAAAATGGCGCACATCGCGGAACTGATGCAGGACAGGGGCCGCCTTGTCGCGGTCGATTCGCATCACGACAAGGTACGCCTTATCGAGGAGAACCGCCGCAGGCTTGGGATAACCTGCGTGGAGATTATCAACGCCGACGGCCGCGAATACGCGAAAGAGCACGCGGGCGAGTTTGACAGGGTGCTGCTGGACGTGCCGTGCTCCAATACCGGCGTGCTCGCGCGGCGCGTCGAGGCGCGATGGCGGTTCGGAGAAATCCAGTTGCGCGAGTTGACCGCGCTGCAGGCGGAGTTGTTCGCCGCCGCCGCGGACGCGGTAAAGCCCGGCGGCTCTCTCGTCTATTCCACGTGCAGCATCGAAGAAGAGGAAAACGCGCAGATGGTCGAATCCTTCCTCAAAACACACACCGATTTCTCACTCGACGAATCGCACGAACTCCTCCCGCACCGCGGCATCAGCGACGGTGGCTTTATGGCGCGCCTGAAGAAGACCGACGGCAGAAAACCTGGAACCACGAATGCACACGAATAAACACAAATAAAAGGGGCAAAGCAAAAACAGACTGAAGACTTGAAACCACAGGCTTGTCCGGCGAGGTGTATGTCGGATGGGCACAGATAGATAACTTCTATACTTCGACACTTCGGAACCACGGCTTTACAGGCATATCCCCCCCAAGCCCCGGATACGCGAAAGTTTTTTCTGCCGTAATTCCTTTCGCAACAGCCACTTGTCTCTAACGAGGCGAAACGCCCCGAATTTTTCCCGATTTTTTCGAGATTATTTCGCTTCGAGATGTGTCTATACATATGGAGGGAGACTGTTTTTCAATCGAAAAGGTGGCTGTCACCAATTACGGAAGCGAGGAAGGTTCCCGACCGAGGTTCGTAGATTGTGACTGTCACCGGAAATAAAACGGAGGAGTGCCATGACAAATGCAAAAAGAAAGTCATTAATCTTCACCCTGGTCTTTTCCCTTCTCCTGCCGGCCATCTTCGCAATCGCCCCGCAGACAGCCTTCGGCATAACGCTCCTGCACGAATTTGCCGGGGGATCTGATGATGGGTATTACCCCGATGCTTCGCTCGCCCTTTCCGGCTCAACACTCTACGGAATGACAATGTTAGGTGGAGACTATGGCGCTGGCGTGGTCTTCAATGTGAACACTGATGGCAGCGGTCACGGCCTGTTGCACGAATTTGCCGGAGGAGCGGAGGATGGGGAACAGCCCTTGTTGAGTTCGCTGACCCTTTCCGGCTCGACCCTCTACGGGATGACAAGGTTAGGTGGAGACTATAATGATGGCGTTGTCTTCAAGATGAACACTGATGGCAGTGGCTATGAAGTGTTGCACGACTTTGCCGGAGGACCTGATGATGGAGCAGAGCCCTGGGGTTCGCTTACCCTTTCCGGCTCGACCCTCTACGGAATAACAGACCGAGGTGGAGACGATAATTTTGGCACAGTCTTTAAGATGAACACCGACGGTAGTGGATACAACCATTTGCACGAATTTGCCGGTGGAGCGGAAGATGGGGCAGCCCCCACAGGTTCGCTCATCCTCTCCGGCTCAACACTATATGGGATGACTATAGTGGGAGGAGACAATAATAAGGGTGTGGTCTTTGAGGTGAACACCGACGGCAGCGGCTACGGCCTGTTGCACGAATTTGCCGGTGGAGCGGAAGATGGGGCAAAGCCTCATGGTTCGCTCATCGTTTCCGGCTCGACCCTCTATGGAATGACAACGTTAGGTGGAGACGATAATGATGGCGTTGTCTTCAAGATGAACACTGATGGCAGTGGCCATGAGGCAATGCACGACTTTGCCGGAGGACCTGGTGATGGAGCAGAGCCCTGGGGTTCGCTTACCCTTTCCGGCTCGACCCTCTACGGGATGACAGGGTTGGGTGGAGACGATGATTATGGCGCGCTCTTTAAGATGAGCACCGACGGTGGTGGCTACAATCATTTGCACGAATTTGCCGGAGGAGCGGACGATGGGCTACGGCCATATGGCTCGCTCATCCTTTCCGGCTCAACACTATATGGGATGACTATAGCGGGAGGAGACAATAATAAGGGCGTGGTCTTTTCAATGTGCATACCCGAGCCTTCCACACTTCTCCTCCTCGCGCCGGGGCTGGTTGGCGTCTTGGGGGGCCTGCGACGCAGGAGGCGGGCATTCAAGCAAGACGGGTCAAAGGCCATCAGAGCGGCGTGACAAGCGCCGCTTTTTTTTTGAATTTTGACTTTTGAATATTGAATTTTGAATTGAACCACGCCACTGTTTCAAGGTTTTTCTCGACGGCTGGTTTTGTCCTTGCCTGTATGGATGTGTGGTCTGGTGATGCGTCGCTGTCGCAGATTTCGGTGCGGCGTTTATTTTGCATTTGCGCAAAAAAAAAGATTGGGGGAGCGTCCAAGCCCGCTGCCTGTGGTAAGCGGTTGGGTCCATCAAGACCCAATATCAACCGGCCTTTGCGCCTTGCGGCGCTCTTTCCGGCTCAGGCAATCAGGCCAGGCACTCCCCCTTGTCTCGGACGTTAATGCTTGCTTTGTGCTATTGCGGCGGTAGCTTAGTTGTCCACGATTTCGTTTTTACTACATGGCCTGTCACTTTGAACCCAAACTGCCCGTAGATTAACGGGATATACCAGTACTTCCAGTACACGACGGCGTCGACCATAAGGTCTCCACTCGCCTTGTCAAGAGCGTTATCGATTGCTTCTTCGATGTCGGCAGTGCCGGTCGGCACGATAAAGAATACCTGTTTGTACGACGTGCCGGTCACATTCATCGCCCTGTCCACGCCCTCAAGGTCGAGATCCTGAAGCTGGACCGTCTTCGTGGAAACCACGGTCAAGTCGCATAGTCTGGTGTAGCAGCCGGTAACGAGTACACAACCTGCAATCAAAAGGATTAAAGCAGTGACTTTCATATTGTCACCTCCTCTCTTGGATTAAAGAGTTTAATCGGCGTCTTATCGACGCCACGACACAACCGCTCACCTCACGCCCGCACTGCTGACTGCAACGCGGGATTCAATAACATCTCAGTCCACCCGAGACATTGAGAAGTATATCACGGAGTTTTTGCAATGCAATTATTTTTCCAAAAAAAGTTGCGGAATACGGAGACAAAAGAAAACCCGAATTAACGGGCAACGGACACCGGACGAAAGCAGGAATCCATAACAAACAAACGCTTCGCGAAAACGACTGTCGCCCTTGTTCGCCGGAACGATTCAAAACCTGCCTGCCCATACTGGTATGCTTTCCCCTGTTCAAAAGGTTACAAAAACCTTATCGGCTGAAAAGCGGTTCGCATTAACCTCAAATCAAAAATTGCAGACGAGCGCGGATAAAAAAAATCGAGTTGCCGGGAAGAACTTTGCGATTTATCAGGGGGCGGGACAGGGTCTGGCCCCTGAGCCACGCCCGTTTTGTGGCAAGAAATGCGAGCCAAAAACCCGCCTCCTCAATACTCCCCAGTACGGGCAACTTGACAACTGTCTCCGGGCTGGTATTATTACTTCACAAGCAGAATCTTCCCGGACAAAAATCGCAACTGGAAAGGACGCGTTATGGCAAATTATCTTGAAGGCAATCTCATCGGCAAGGGCCGGAAGTTTGCCGTCGTTGTCAGTCGTTTCAACGAACTCATCACAAAGAAACTGCTCGAGGGCGCGATCGACACGCTCGTGAGGCACGAAGTCGCGGATGGCGACATCGACGTCGTGTGGGTGCCGGGTTCGTTTGAAGTGCCGCTCGCGGCGAAGCAGGTCGCGGCGTCGGGAAAGTACAACGCGGTCATCTGTCTGGGCGCGGTGATTCGCGGCGATACGCCGCACGCGGACTTCATCGCCGCCGAAGCGGCCAAGGGCGTGGCGACGGTGGGACTGGACAGCGGCGTGCCGACGATATTCGGAATCCTCACGCCCGACACGCTGGAACAGGCGATAGAGCGCGCAGGCACGAAATCTGGCAACCGCGGCGCGCAGGCCGCGATGAGCGCGCTGGAAATGGCTGACCTGTTTCCGAAAATGAAAAAATAAAAAGGCAGGCAACAGGCAACGCAATTTGCGACCGGACCGGTTCTAATTACGGAATCGAGCCCCCCATAGGGGGGGCGAGATTCGTAGATTAGAACCGGTCCTAAGATGAGCAAATTGCATATAACGCAAAAGGTGACTCCGCCTCAAACCGTCGGCGGACAAGTGTCACCTTGCCGATAAACTACCAACTACCGACCAGATTTCATGCGAAGCAGAACACTCGCAAGGCAGATGGCCTTGCAATTTCTTTATCAACTCGATTTGCTGGGCGATTCGGCCTGCACGCTGGGTGAATTCCTCGCCGGGCAGGATTGGGACGAGGCCGGCGAATCCCGCAGCGATATCGCGGCATACGCCCGAAAACTGGGAGAAGGCTGCCGGGAAAAATGGGATGAGTTGAACGAGACAATCGCCGCGGTCTCGGAACACTGGAAGATTTCGCGTATGCCGGCCATCGACCGCAACGTGCTTCGCATCGGCGCCTACGAACTGCTTCACCTCGACGACATCCCGGACAAGGTCGCGATTAACGAGGCGATTGAACTGGCGAAGAAATTCGGCGGGAGGGATTCGGGCGGTTTCGTCAACGGGATTCTGGACAGGATACGCGAGAGCAAAAAGTGACCGTCACCGATGCAGCGGCGACACGAAAGGTGACTGTCACCAATTACGGAGTCGAGGAGCGTTGCGACCGAGACTCGTAGATTGGTGACTGTCATCCTTTTGCATTCGTAGAATAGAACAGGTCCTGGGATGCTCCGGGGACAGTCCCCTGCGCCGAGATTCATAGATAATTGACCGTCGCCAAAAAACGAACTAACCGAACCGTGGAAATCTGACCCTATGTCCCTGGAAGTTGACACATTTACTCTGATAGCCGTCGTCGCGCTGCTTGCACTGGTGGGAGCGGCGGTCCTGGTGCCGATTCTGCGCAAGAGCAAGTTCGGCAAGAAACTGTCCAAACGCATCCAGGCCCGCAGGAAGGCGCGCGAGGAGCGGCTCGCAAAGAAGCAGGCCATAAAAGGCCGCCCCGCCCGAAAGCGGCGACTGGCCAAAGATGCACAACTGGCCGATGTGGAAGAAATCGACTGGTCCGACGACGCCTTCGTAGAAAAAGCGCCCACCGCGGTTATGGACCCGCTGGTGAAACTTAAAAAGAAAGACGACAAGCGCTCGCTGGTCGAACGCGGCCTGAGCCGCACGCGAAAGAAACTGCTCTCGAACATACGCTCCGCCTTCACGGGACGGCAACTGGACGAGGAGGTCATCAACGAAATCCGCGACTCGATGCTCACCGCCGATATGGGGCCGGAATTCACCGAGGAAGTCGTCGCGCATATCAGGGAGAAGTGGCACACGAACAAAATCACGGACTATGAGCACCTCGAGATGTATCTGAAGGATTACGTGAAGAAGGACTTGAAGGAATGGGACACCTCGCTGCACTTTGCGCCGGTGCCGCCGACGGTCATCCTCATCGTCGGCGTGAACGGCTCGGGCAAAACGACGTCGATTGCCAAACTCGCGCGCTCAATCCAGCAGGGGGGCAGGAGCGTCATCTTCGCCGCAGCCGACACGTTCCGCGCCGCCGCCGACGACCAGTTAAGCATCTGGGCCGAGCGCGTCGGCGTTGACGTAATCAAGCACAAGCCCGGCGCCGACCCCGCCGCCGTCGCTTACGACGCGGCCGAAGCGGCCAAGGCGCGCGGCATCGACGTGCTCATCGTCGACACGGCCGGCCGCCTGCACACGCAGAAAAACCTGATGAACCAGTTGAACAAAATCAAGCGCGTGCTCTGCAAGAAAATCGACGGCGCGCCGCACGAGGTGCTGATGGTCCTCGACGCGACTACCGGACAGAACGCGATAAGCCAGGCGAAACTCTTCACGTCCGCCGTCGAGGTCACCGGCATATTCCTTTCGAAACTCGACAGCACCGCCAAGGGCGGCTGCGTGATGGGAATGAAGGAGGAGATAGACATCCCGGTGAAGTTCGTCGGTCTGGGCGAGACGGCCGACGACATCGCGCCCTTCGACCCGGACCTCTTCATCGACGCAATGTTTGATTGAGTTAATTAGCCGCGGAGGCGCAGAGCGCGCAGAGAAAAAGGCAGGAACCACAGATGGACACCGATAGACACGGATGCTT
>JBDRIB010000056.1:0-15270 GCA_043816375.1 Planctomycetota bacterium
CTGGTACTGCCATATCGTCTGCCCGTTCAAGGCGATTGACAAGAAGGAAATAAAGGACAGGCAGGGCCGCACCATCCGATGGGTCGCGTATGTCAACGAAGGGCTTTGCTCGGGCTGCGGGCTGTGCAACGCCATCTGCCCGTCGGACAGCGTCGAGTTGGAAGGCTTCAACGACGAACAGGTCTATGCCGAAATCGGCGCGCTCTCGGAATAGGTGGCCAGGTGACTGTCACCAATTACGGAATTTCGTGAGCGATGCGAACGAAATTCGTAGATTGGTGACTGTCACCGACACGAAAGGTGACGACACGAAAGGTGACTGTCATCCTTTCGTAACAGGTATCTCTTTTTATCGGGGGAGTCCCAGCGCCTTTTATCGGGGCTGACTACTGAGTCAATTATGGCCAAAGAATTCGAACCGAAAATAATCGCGTTTGTCTGCAACTGGTGCACGTACGCCGGCGCTGACCTGGCGGGCACGACGCGCCTGAAATACGCGTCCAACGTCCGCGTAATCAAACTGCCGTGCACCGGCCGCATCGACTTCCTGTTCCTCATTCGCGCTCTCGAGCAGGGCGCCGATGGGATTCTCGTCTCCGGCTGCCATCCGGGCGACTGCCACTACAACGAGGGCAACTACTATGCGCGGCGCCGCTGGACGGTCTTCCGCCAGTTGCTCAACTTCCTCGGCGTCGAGGAGGACAGGCTGACCTTCTCCTGGGTTTCGGCCGCCGAAGGAAACAGGTGGGCCGAACTCGTGAACGAGGTCACCGAAAAAGTCCGCAAACTCGGCCCCTTCGAAGGCTACAAACAACTGGTGAAGCAGAGCAGTTACGTGAGGTGACTGTCACCGATACAAACACGAAAGGTGACTGTCACCAATTACGGAGCGCAGACCCCCGATTTATCGGGGGGCCAGCTCGTAGATTGGTGACTGTCATCCTTTCGCAGCAAACACGATTGGCAACTGTCACCAACACAAAAAGCGACACGAAAGGTGACTCCGCCTGAGGCGGACAAGTGTCATCCTTTCGTCTCCATTGGCAAGACAATCAACAACAACATGCAAGAACTGAAAGAAAAAGCGAAAGAACTGCTTGAGAACAAAAAAGCGGACGTGATTTTCGGGTACGCGCGCGGAACCGGCGACAACGCCGCCACGCCCGTCTTCATCACAAAACCCGAAGACGTCGAACAGTTGATATTCGACCCGTTCTGCTGCAACAACCTCGCAACGTTCCTCTACCGCGACGACCACAAACGCCTCGGAAAACCCGCAATGGTCGCCAAAGACGCCGATATGCGCGCCGTCATCGTCCTCGTGCAGGAGAGCCAGGTCGAGGCCGACGGAGTGCTCCTGCTCAGCGTATCCTGCGACGAGACCGGAAACGCCGCCGCCGAATGCCGCTTCAACGGCGTGATGACCGTCGCGGAGGCCGCGAAATGGCTCGACGAAAAATATCCCGAAAAGGACATCGCCACCGGGCGGATGAAACAGGTCGCGGACATCGAGGCGCTCGGAGACGCCGACAGGTGGGAGTTCTGGCGCGAAGAGTTGAGCCGCTGCATACGCTGCTATGCCTGCCGACAGGCCTGTCCGCTCTGCTACTGCAAACAGTGCATCGTCGAAAAGAACCAGCCGCAGTGGGTCCCGACCGGCATCCATCCCGCAGGCGCATTCGCCTGGAACATCGTCCGCGCATTTCATCTCGCCGGGCGCTGCATAGACTGCGGCGAATGCGAACGGGCCTGCCCGATGGACATACCGCTTACCGCGCTCAACCGCAAACTGGCGAAAGTCGTCAGGAATGCATTCGAATACACGCCGGGCTTCGACCCGGATACAAAGCCGGTGATGGCGAACTTCAAACATGACGACAGGCAGGAATTTTTCAAGTAACGCAATGTTCATCAAGCAAGCGAAACAGTACTGGTGGGTTGTCGTGCTGGCCGGACTGGCCGTCTGGGCCGGCATACTGGCATACTCGACATTCTTCCCCCCGAAGACGCCCTACCAGGAAAAGGTCGAGGCAATCGCCGAACTGCTCGGAGGCGTGAAGGCGGACGACCTCTCCGAAGCGCGCGAAATCCTTGAAGAGGTCAACTCCCTGATACGCGAACCGGCAAAAGACCAGCGGCTTTACCTTGAAATCAAGTTGTGGCTGGAAGGAATGAAACACGGCGAACCGAGCGAGGAAGACAGGAAAAAAATCCGGGAAGACCGGGAGAAAGTGGACAGGGTACTGTACGGAGAGGACAGCCCCATCTGGAAGGAACTGACCTGGGCGGATATAGAGAAAGACGCCCTTCACAACGCCCAGGTTCTTCTCGAACTCCCGCCGGCCGCCGAACTGAGGAATCTGAAGGATGCGGCAAAGGCCCTGGAAAAAAGAATGGCCGAGATTCAAGAGGAAAACATCAGCGAATTCAACCGGGACCTCGACAGGTTCCGGGATGCGCTCAAGAATCCGGACGCCGTGCAGGACAAGTCCGCGCTGCTGGCGGAAATAAACAGATTCCTGACCGAGGAAGCGCCCGAACGCGCGAAGCGGTGTCCGCTCCTTTCGGAAACAATCGTCGTGCCCTTCCTCGTCGAGATGCTGGACGACGAAAAGCCGACAAAACGCAGCCGCCTCTATGAAGTCATCGTGCGAATCGTTGCGCTGGCACGGTCCGAGGACATCACCGCCGACGAACCCTCGGATGAAGCCGTCAGGGAAGTGAAGACAAAGATACTGCCCTATGACCCCAACGCACCGTCCGGGGAACGCAAGGCCGCGATGCAGCGAATGCGCGAATGGCTGAACAGCGGGGAGAATAAAGGTGTCTATAATCCGTGACTTACCCGGGTTGAGCGATTTCGCGCCGACACGGTGACTTTGACATCGGTGACTGTCACCAATTACGGAATCGAACGAGCCTGGCGAGTGAGATTCGTAGATTGGTGACTGTCACCGATGTAAACTCGCATGCAACACAGAAAATATCAGGAGCAGTATTTGTGCAAACAAAAGGCATAACAAAAGAGAACTTCGCCGGACTTTCCCGTGCCCTGTCGGCCGCGGGCCGGCGCGTGGTTGCGCCTGTCAGAAAAAACAGCCTCGTGCTGTTCAAATACCTGGAAGGGAACGACGAAATCTGCCTCGAAGAAATCAACCCGCGTCTGTCCATCAAGGAATTCTTCTTCCCGGGGACCGAACCGCTTCTCACTTACTCGTGGTCCGATGGAAAAACGGCGGTCAGCAGCGCAGAACCCGAATCGCAGAAGACGGTCATACTGGGCTGCCGCGGCTGCGACGCGTCCAGCCTGCCCGCGTTGGACGCGCTGTTTAACTGGGAATATCGCGACGACTTCTATATGAAGCGCCGCGAGAACACGACCGTCATCTCGATTGCCTGCAACAGGTGCGACGAGTGCTGCTTCTGCACGTCAGTCGGCGGCGGCCCGCACAATACCGAGGGGAGCGACATAATGCTGTCCGCAACCGGTGACGGCGGGTATCTTGCCGAAATCATTACCGAGAAGGGAGCGGCGCTGGCGGACGAACTATCTTCGCACTTCACCAAAGACGCGGGCAAGCCGCTGCCCTACGCGGACGTACAGGTAAAATTCGACCTGGGAAAAGTGCGCCCCGAACTGCAGGAGCATTTCGAAAGCCCGCTGTGGGACGAGTTCTCCTACAAGTGCCTGGCGTGCGGCTGCTGCACGTACGTCTGTCCGAACTGCCACTGCTTCGACATCCAGGACGAACACACTCGAACCGGCGGCGCGCGGATTCGCATCTGGGACGGCTGCCAGTTCCCGCTGTTCACGAAACACACGTCCGGCCACAACCCGCGCCCGACGCAGGGAAGCCGCTGGCGGCAGCGCATCCAGCACAAGTTCAACTATTACGTGGAGAAATTCGACCGCGTCTCGTGCGTCGGCTGCGGCCGGTGCATCCGGCACTGCCCGGTCAATATGAACATCAGCGAGCACCTGGCGCGAATCGCAAACGGCGATTTGTAAGGCGAGGGACTGTCCCCGCCGAGATTCCGTAAGACCACATATCCACAGTATCGAGTCTTGAGTTATTCATATGTCTGAAACACCGGAAAACACACAACTCAACGGCGAAAACATCTACAGGCCGTACCTGATGCGCATCGCGGAAATGCGCGACGAGGCCCCCGGCGTGCGAACGTTTGAACTCGAATTCCAGAATGAGGCCGAAGGCGAGACCTTCAGTTTCAAGGCCGGTCAGTTCGGGCTATACTCCGTCTTCGGCGAGGGCGAGTGCACGTTCTGCATCGCCTCCCCGCCCACGCGGAAGGGCCGCATCGAGTGCACATTCCGCGAGGCGGGCCGCGTAACGCGCGCGCTGCGCCGCTGCGAGGTCGGCGATACAATCGGCCTCCGCGGGCCGTATGGAAACGTCTTCCCAATCGACGACTGGAAAGGCAAAAATCTTCTCTTCGTCGCGGGTGGCATTGCGCTGCCGCCGCTGCGATGCGTCATCTGGAACTGCCTCGACAGGCGGGACGAGTTCGGCGACATCACGATAATCTACGGCGCGCGCGCGGTCGCGGACCTCGTTTACAAGCACGAGTTGAAGGAGTGGGACAGTCGCAAGGACGTCAACCTCGTCACAACCGTCGACCCCGGCGGAGAGACGCAGGACTGGACGGGCAAGGTCGGCTTCGTGCCGACTGTACTGGAGGAGGTCAATCCCTCGCCGGAAAACGCCGTCGCGCTGGTCTGCGGGCCGCCGGTAATGATTAAGTTCACGTTTCCGGTGCTCGAGAAATGCGGCTTCGAGCCGAAGAACGTCTATTCGACGCTGGAGAACCGGATGAAATGCGGGCTGGGCAAATGCGGCCGCTGCAACGTCGGTTCGGTGTATGTCTGCAAGGAAGGCCCCGTCTTCACACAGGAGCAGTTACGCAACCTGCCCCCGGAGTACTGACCTGCCTGCCGTCAGGCAGGCGGCTTATGTCTGAATATGACAGCCACACCATCCCGGGCAAATCGACCGGACAGGAGGCCGCATCCGAGCAATGAGATTCGAAGTCAGGGAGAGTTTGTCGGACGACGAAGTCGAGGCCGGTCTGAGGACGGTTATCAGGGACGGCGTTGCATTTCAGGCAATGGCCACGCTGACGGGCGGCGTGCTGCTGGTCGGTTTCGCCGTGGAGTTGGGGGTGTCGAACCTCATCATCGGTCTTCTTGCCGCGATACCTTTCCTTGCACAATTCGCCCAGATTCCCGCAATCTACCTGGTAGAGAAAGTACGTGTCAGGCGTTCGGTCTGCGTTTTTGCAGCCCTGGGAAACAGGCTGCCGCTGATACTGCTGGTCCTTATACCCGTGCTTTTCGCCGGGAAGGCGGCCCCTTACATCCTGTTGCTGGGCATTTCTCTGCATGCGTTTTCCGGGGCGATTTCCGCCTGCAGCTGGAATTCGTGGATGCGCGACCTGGTGCCGGAGAACCGGCTGGGTGAATTCTTCGGCAGGCGGCTGGCGTTCAGCCTGGGCCTGGGAATCGTGCTGATTCTCGTGGCGGGCGTCTTTCTTGACTGGTGGAAGGCGGCGGTACCGCATTACAGGCTGCATGGATATTCAATTATCTTTTTTCTGGGACTGGCGTCCGGTCTGATAGGAGTATATTATATCTCGCGGATACCCGAGCCGCGGATGCATGCGGGTCCGAAGCACCCGGCTTTTTTCAGAAAGATATTAAAGCCGTTTCGCGACCCGGACTACAGAAGGCTGATATATTTTATGGGTTCGTGGAATTTCGCGATTAACCTTGCGGCGCCGTTTTTTACGGTGTATATGCTGGTGAGGCTCGGGCTGGAGATGAAATATGTGATAGCCCTGGCGGTGCTGAGCCAAATAATAAACGTTGCATTTTTGCAAATCTGGGGCAGGATATCGGACCGTTTCAGCAACAAGGCCGTGCTCGGATTCAGCGGGCCGGTGTTTTTGTTCTGCATACTGGCCTGGACTTTTACGACCCTGCCCGAGAAATACCTGCTTACGGTGCCGCTGCTCGTCGGCATACATATTTTTACCGGAATTTCCCTGGCCGGGGTAACGCTGGCGGGGATGAACATCGGACTGAAATGCGCGCCCAAAGGCGAAGCCACGACGTATCTGGCGGCGAACAGCCTTGTGACTTCGCTGACCGCGGGCGTCGCCCCGGTGGTGGGCGGTCTGTTTGTGGACTATTTCCTGCAGCGCGAGTTGTCCTGGGTATGGCAATGGACAGAGCCGGGGGGAGGGGCAAGTTTCCAGATACTGAACTTTCGTGGGTGGGATTTCCTGTTCTGCGCGGCATTCCTGACAGGCCTTTATTCAATTCACAGGTTGACAATGGTAAAAGAAGTCGGCAAAATTAAAGAAAGAATAACCGTTCCGGAGTTGCTTGCAGAAGTGGGTAAACATGTGCGAAACCTTTCCACGGCGCGCGGATTCCGGTATATGGCATTTCCTCTTTCCTGGCTGCCCGGTTTTCGCGTGGGGCGGAAGCGGAGGGAAAGAAAAAACCCGTAATCCGGGCGCCGAACAATTATGAAGTACCTGCCGGGAGGTGACAAGTTGTGGCGAGATTCATAAAGAAGAGAGCGTCCAAGGTCGGCCTGCCTCCGGGAAGCCCGGTGCACATCGGGGAGAAAAGAACCGAAGAGGTCGGAATCTCCCTGATTGACTACGACGAGAAGCAATTTGCAGAAAAGGCGATTGAGCGGATTGAAGACTCCTTCCCCTTCAAGGACAAGCCGACCGTTACCTGGATAAACATCGACGGCGTTCACCGGACGGACAACATTGAAAAAATCGGAGACAATTTCGGCCTGCACCCGCTCACGAGGGAGGATATCGTCAACACAGGGCAGAGACCGAAGATGGAAGACTTCGGCAGTTACATCTACTTCACCCTGAAAATGCTGATGTTCGACGAGGATGAAGCGGAGGTAAAGGCCGAACAGGTCAGCCTGATTCTCGGCAACAACTTCGTCATTTCCTTCCAGGAACAGCCGGGCGACGTTTTCGAGGCCGTGCGCCAGAGAATACGCGGCGCAAAAGGCCGCGTAAGGAAGATGGGCGCCGACTATCTTGCATACTCTCTGCTGGACGCGGTCGTTGACAACTACTTTATTATCCTGGAGAGGCTGGGCGAACAGGTGGAATCGCTCGAGGAAAAACTGGTGGAAGACGTCCAGGCGGAGACGCTGCGAGACATTCGCCGCCTCAAGAGCGAGATGATTTTCCTCCGCAAGTCCGTCTGGCCGCTGAGGGAAGTCGTCAGCAGTCTCCAGCGGGGCGGCTCCGCGCTGATAAGCGAATCAACAAACGTATACCTGCGGGACGTTTACGACCACACCATACAGGTCATCGACACGATAGAAGCCTACAGGGATATGCTGTCGGGACTGCTGGACATCTACCTCTCCAGCATCAGCAACAAAATGAACGCGGTGATGAAGGTGCTGACGATAATCGCCACAATCTTCATACCCCTTACCTTCGTCGCCGGGGTGTACGGAATGAACTTCGCGTATATGCCGGAGTTGCAATGGCAAATCGGCTACCCGCTGGTGCTGATTGTTATGACGGTCCTGGGCGTAATTATGCTGATGTTTTTCAGAAAGAAAAAGTGGCTGTAGAAAAATGACGCCGGGAATTTCAATGCTGTTGCAGGCCGCCGAAGACGCTTCCCCAAAGGCCGGCCTCTTCGACTGGCCGTCAGAGGTCTGGGCGGAAATCATCCACTGGGTAGTGATAGTGGCGGTTCCGCTGGCCATCCTGCTCCTGATAAGGCTCCTTATCGGCAAATACGTCAAAGACGACGAACGGCGCTACTACGCAAACAAAATCACCTTCTACATCCTGCTTGTAATCGCGATCTCGCTGGTTGCATTCAAACTCCTGCAGGTAGGCGTGGGCAACGTCGCAACGTTCTTCGGCCTCATTACCGCCGCGGTCGCAATTTCCCTCCAGGACTTTATCGCCTCGCTCGGAGCATGGTTCGTCATCATGGGCTCGCGTATCTACCGGACCGGCGACCGCGTGGAAATAGGCACGATGCGCGGCGACGTGGTGGATATCGGCCTCCTGCGAACCACCCTGCTGGAAATAGGCGAACCCCAGCAGGGCGAACAGTCCACCGGACGCCTCATCACCCTGCCCAACAGCATGGTCTTCAAAAACGCCGTCTACAATTTCACCACCGGCAGCGAATACATCTGGAACGAAATTTCAGTCGTCCTGACCTTCGAGAGCAACTGGAAAAAAGGCTCAGAAATCATAGAGGAAATCGCAAAAAGGGAACTTATGGACCCGGTAAAGGAAGCGGCAAGAAAGTTCAAAAACCTCACGGGCAGAATGAGACTCAAGGTGGGCCGCCTCACACCCATAGTCTATACGCGTATCGTTGAACACGGCGTCGAACTGACACTCCGATACATAACCGACGCCAGACTCAGGCGCGTCACGCAGGACAAAATGAGCCGCGAAATGCTCGACGCAATCAACTCGGACGAATCGCTGAACCTGGCATACCCGACTCGAAGGAGCATACTGCACTCGATACCGCTGCCGCCCGACCACTCGCTGGGACATCCGCGGGAAACGCCTCCCCCCCCGCCGGCAACCGACAACCCGTACGGCCCGCCTCCACCCTGAAACAGTTGAGAAATTCTCGCTGGAATATTGATTCAGCGGCAGCCGCGCAGGATATTTTTGAACCATAACACAAGAGACCAACACCGATGACATCAAAGAAAACGAAGACCCTTACGCAGCGCGCACTGGGGCCGGTATCCGACCTGGAGCGTCATCTCCCCGCCGACTGGTGGCGAACGCTCTTCAACTCGGTTTACCTGAAGACCGACGGCGATGTGGTCGAGAACTACCAGAACACGGTTCGAGAAGCGGACACGACCATCCGCCTGGCGGGCCTGGAGCCTAACGACCGAATTCTCGACCTGTGCTGCGGCCAGGGACGGCACAGTCTGGAACTGGCCGGTCGCGGATTCACGCGGGTCACCGGTCTGGACCGTTCCCGCTACCTGATTCGACTGGCGCGCCAGCGCGCCCGCGAGCGCAGCCTCAACGTCGTTTTTCACGAAGGCGACGCCCGCCAGATACGCCTGCCGGGAGCGTCTTTCCACTGCGTGCTGATACTCGGAAATTCGTTCGGCTATTTCGAGCGAGTGGAGGAAGACCTGAAGGTCCTGAAATCGTGCCGGCGCGTGCTGGCCCCCGGCGGAACGCTCTTTCTCGACATCACCGACGGCGACTGGATGCGGGCAAATTTCGAACCGCGTTCGTGGGAATGGATAGACCAGAACCACCTGGTCTGCCGTGAACGCTCGATGTCAGGTGACGGTGAGCGGCTGATTTCCCGCGAAGTCGTCATCAATGTCGAACGAGGCGTAATCATCGACCAGTTTTACGCCGAACGGCTCTACGACGCAAAGACCATCCACGGACTGCTGGAGCAGGTCGGATTCGAGGCGGTTCGCGTACACGGGGAGATTCAGGCGGAATCGGAACGAAACCAGGACCTGGGGATGATGGGACGCCGGATTCTGCTGACCGCTTCCTCGCCCAGAGTCGTCTGTGCCGCGCCCGCAAAACGCATTCCCTTCCCGCGCGTAACCGTGCTGATGGGTGACCCGCGCCTGCCGGACGACGTAAAACTGAACGGCCAGTTCAACCCCGAAGACTTCGATACAATCAGCCGCCTCAAGCGGGCCCTGTCCGAAATCGACGGCTATGAATTCGACTATTTCGACAACCACGCGGCGTTTCTCAGCCGCCTGCGCTCCGAGCCGCCGCAATTCGCCCTGAACCTGTGCGACGAGGGATATAACAACGACGCCTTCCTGGAACTCCACGTGCCGGCTTACCTGGAAATGCTTCGCGTTCCCTACTCCGGTGCCGCCCCCACCTGTCTGGGGCTCTGCTACGACAAGTCACTCGTCCGGGCTATCGCCGAGGCGCTGGGTATCCCCGTCCCGCTCGAAACCTTCTTCGCGCCCGCCGACCAGTCGGCCACGCTGCCGGCGACTTTCCCGGCATTTGTAAAACCCAACTTCGGAGACAGCAGCGTGGGCATCACCCAGGACGCCGTCGTGCACAATCCCGAAGAACTCGTCGAGTACATCGCGATGCTGAAGCACGACCTGCCCGGCCGCCCAATCGTCGTGCAGGAGTTTCTGGAGGGAACCGAATACAGCGTCGGAATCATCGGCAACCCCGGGCTAACCGTCCAGGTTTTGCCCATCCTGGAAGTGGATTACAGCGACCTCCCCCCGAATCTGCCGCGCATCCTCGGATACGAATCCAAGTGGATTCCGGACTCGCCGTACTGGACGCGCATCCGTTACGTGAAGGCCAGCCTGGGGGAAGATGCGGCGCGGGCATTACAGGACTATTCGATGCTGCTCTTCGAGCGCCTCGGGTGCCGCGACTATGCCCGGTTCGACTTCCGTGCCGACTCCGCCGGCACTATCAAAATGCTGGAAGTCAACCCCAATCCGGGCTGGTGCTGGGACGGAAAACTCAACTATATGGCGGGCCTCGGCGGCATGCGTTACGCCGACTTGATGCGGCTGATTATCGAGGCCACTCAGGAACGCATCACCGTCGCGAGCCAGGAAGCCCCCGTAGCCAGATAACATCGGTGACGGGAATAGGTGACTCCGCCACAAACCGTCGGCGGACAAGTGTCACCAATTACAATGGACCTGTTCTATTTACAACGCAAAAGGTGACTGTCACCAATTACGGAGTCGAGGGAGTGCTGCGACCGAGACTCGTAGATTGGTGACTGTCATCCTTTTGCACTCGTAGAATAGAACAGGTCCTAAAATACACAGGGGACAGTCCCCTGCGCGAACGTTCGTAGATTAGTGACTGTCGCCATAAGACAGGTCTCTGCCGCCTATGTTTTCCTTTGCATAACGGGCGCGCATCGGTATAATTCGGCGGGTTAAGTGGGAATGGTATTTTTTTATTTGTGTCCAATCTTGTCTTGTAACCTGTTCGGAGCGTGCGATGGAATCTTTCGACTTTCTGCATCTTGAGATGGACGTAACCCCGGAAGACAAACTGGTCGCGAAGGCCGGCGGCGCGCTCGGGCCGCACGTGCAGCCCTTTGTCGACCAGTTCACCAACGTCCTGAACTCGATAAAGGTCATCCACAAGACCAAAGACGGAAAACTCGTTTATAACCTCTACAACCCCCCGCAACCGACGAAGGCCGGCCTGCGCGCCCTCGAGAGAAAGGTGCGCGAGATCATCTTCAAACAGGTGTGGCCCGCGACGGCCAACCTGAGCATCACCTGGAAGTGCCAGTGCAACTGCGAACACTGCTCCGCCGCATCGTTCGTCAACAAGCCGGGCGAGGAACTGACCGCAGAGGAATTGAAAGTCATCGTTGACGGGTCGATTGATTTGGGCGCGAACCTGGTTATCTACACCGGCGGAGAGCCGACGCTCAAGCCCGAGATACTTGAACTCATCGAGTACGTGCCCAAAGACAAGGCGATGTGTATGATTTTCACCAACGGAATCAAACTGAGCGAGCCGGGCTTCGCCGAAAAACTCGCAAAGGCGGGACTGGCCACCCTCAACATAAGCGTCGACCACCTGAAGCCGGAGATTCACGACAAACTGCGCGGCGTCAAGGGGCTTTACCACAAGGCCTTCGAGGGCGCAAAGGCCGCGCGCGAGGCCGGCATCCTGACCGGCGTCTCCACATACGCCACACACGAATCGGTCAACGACGGCTCGCTGGAGAAACTCATCAACAAGGCCATCGACGAAGGCTTCCACGAGGTCACGATATTCGACTGCGTCCCGTCGGGCAAGTTCCTCAAACGCACCGACCTGATATTGACCGAAGAAGACAAGAAAGCGGTCATCAAACTCAGCCGGAAATATCTCGAAGACCCCGCCTGCCCGGTCGGAATCTGCGCGCAGGCGCTCATCAACTCGCCGATAGGCGCGGGCTGCTTCGGCGCGTACTCGCAGTACTATATGACCGCGCGCGGCGACGTCAATCCGTGCGACTTCAACCCGATAACGTTCGGCAACGTCCGCGAGTTGCCCATCCAGATGATATGGCAGAAGATGGTCACGCACCCGGACTTCTGCAAGCGGCATATGACCTGCCGTATGCAGACGCCGTCCTACCGCGAGCGCTTCATCGACGTGATGCCCGACGAGGTCGAGTGGCCCGTCACGATAGAGCAGGTCGAGGAATGGCGCTCCGCAAGAGACGCGAAAAAAGAAGAGGTCAGCGCGAAGTAACAAAGAGGCAAAGAGGCAAAGGGGCAAAGGGACAGAGTGGCAGAGGGGCAGAGGACCGGAGACAGAATAGCGGTAAGCAAGTAGTCAAGAGAAGGAAAAAGAAAATATTCCAAAAAAAGTGGCCTTGCTAATCATTGTTGCTTCAAGACGTTAAGAAGCCAAGGGAAGTGACATGGAAGAAAATTCCACCAAAGTCCGATATATGTGGTATAATATGGATGCTTAGGTACGGCCGAGGTGTCCATGACTCTTGAAGGGTCAACCGGACTACCAATGACACCGTGCACCTAAGCATTTTTATTTTGGCCGCCAATACCACACATTAAATTTCCGTTTCAGTGCTGATGTCTTACTCATTCCTGTCCATGTCGAACTGGAAAGGTTTTTAACGCCCAGTTTATTCACCAAGTATCGTCTGACCTTGTTCTTGCCGCTATTCCACTTCTTCGCCGGGCGGTTCTGATTCAATACACACCCGCACAGCAAATCGCATATCTGCAGAAGTTGGTACGCATCGAGGTGTGAATGGACTTCCTGAAGATGACTGATAAATGGCTTGTCTTTATGTCCCGAACCGCTAAATTCTTCGCCCAGCAACTCCAGCAATCTATCCCCATGACAACGAGTTGCGTGATCAATTAGCAGAACGATTCCTTTCCTTCCTTGCAGGTTTCGGCGAATGAGCATTTCGGCGAATTTCTTGTATATCCTCGCGTTTATGAGCGCTTCGGGCTCGTAAGGTTTCCCGAACCGACTTCTATCGACCAACTTCTTCTCTATCACGATGCATGCGAAACTGGTATCATCTGTTTCGAAGAAAAAGTCTATGGCATCCTTAGCAACTTTGCGGCATCGCCAGTCCATACAGTTGGTGTATTTCAATTCCTTGTAAGACCCGTCCGGATTCTTGTATCCGTGCTTTTCCTTGGCACTCCTGAGGCTGTGCAAAAACGCTTTCGTTTCCCGGCATATCAAGATCCCGAAGATAGTGAATTCTTTGTGCGGTTGGTCATACGACTCATCAAAGAAAACAGTTAAAGACATTCTTGCCTCATTGCTTTTTGTTAGATTTTTTGCTCATCTCATTGTCGCTCATTTTTTCACTCTCCTCTTTTAAGAATCTCCCTGAAAAGCGTGATATTTTTCGGCACCGAGACTGCTTCCATTACACATCTCCTTTTTGAGGAGGAGGCAACTTGCTCCCAGAACTGGCCATTCTATCTTTGTATTGTAACATTTCCTGTTGCAGTTTTTCCGCAAAATCGCACACAGGGCTCACGCCACGAAAAGTCATGTCTTGCGAAGTGAAAAACGTGCCAGAAGCCGCCGGCTCGTTGATTTGAATCACGTTATCAACAGTGCTTTCCATTCCGGTTAGACAAGGCCCCCAACTAGAAGCATCGTATGCCGAGCTTTTCTGCAAACTTGTCTGCAAATAATCCGCGACCTGCGTTCCGTCATCTATGCTCCCTACATTTTTCTCGTTGTTCCTTTGCAAAAGTTGTTGCCCTTTCTCATAGCAGATTTCAATGTTATTCTCGTCCAAAATCTCTTGGAACCTCTTGGCTACGAATTCGTGCAACCCGGGAAGCCATTTCAGCGCAAGCATGAAATCTGATCTAGCTTTTTCTTCAATAGAAATACCATCTTGTAGAATATCAAACTCTTGAAACCATACCGGATTCTTTACGACCTCTTTCGGAACGTAAATTGTTCCACACCACACTTTACCCCCCTGTCTCGCAAAGTGAACCAAATTATTTCTAGTCGCCGAGCAACTACTTTTGTATTTGTGATATAGTTTCACGGCACTCTCATCTTTCTCGTCCTTCAGAAATCGTTTGAAGGACTTTTCGAAGTCTTTCTTGGCAACTTTCTCGATGGGAAACTGCTTGGCGTAGCATCCGATTTCTTCCACCGTGTCGTGAAGGGTTTCCCATCTTAACCTTGCGCTACCTAATCTGAAGTAAATATGTTCAAATATTTGCCATAGACTGAATACGGTTGTCGGCCGGAGTGTAATTACTCTGATCAAGTCTGCAATCAAGACGTGAGTTGCCATAAGGTCGCAAAGGATTGAATAGTGCACCATACACATCCGGTAGTATGCCTTGTAGAGGCCCGCGTTTTTGGAAATCTCCTGTTCGTCCTTTTTCAAGCCGTAAGGCCAAAGCAGGCCATCCTCCTTATATACGCCTATGAAATCCTGCCAAAAACGGCCGTAGCCTTGAAACATACTCTTGACGAAAGGCCAAGAAATGATTTCCAATTCATCCCGAGTATCATGCGGATACGTAAGTTTCATGTTTCTTTCCTCCATCAAACTAAAGAAAAAACCGATAAGCAGTCAAAAACCGGATTCTGGATGCCGGAAAAACTGGACGACCGGATTTTGCTTTTGGCGTTGAGTCCTTGGCGCTCCCGGCGGCTCCGTCGGATGCAGTCTGCTCCAAGTCCCTGTTAGAATTGGCTTCAGGTCTTTTGGCTGTTTTCGTGAAAGGAATATGTTTTGACTATGTCTCATTGTTTCCGGTCTCTCTCGCTTATGACTATTAGCATATCAGGTGTTAGGAGTTTGTCAATATTCAAATGGCAAGCGACAACTCTGCACCTCTGCACCTTTGCACCTGTGAACCTCTTCTGACTTCTGCCTTAATTTTTCTTGACAAATCCCCGCCCCGCGCTATATTGCCCCAAAACGAGGGCACTTTCAAAACACGCGTATGAATCTTAAAGGCACTCACGTCATCTCAATCCGCGACTTCTCGCGCAAGGAAATCCTTTATATTCTCGACTGCGCCCGCACTATGCACGAAAAACCCCGGCCGCCCCTGATGGACGGCAAGGTTATGTCCTCACTCTTCTTCGAACCGTCCACGCGAACGCGGCTTTCCTTCGACTCCGCGATGAAGCGCCTCGGCGGGCACGTCGTCGATTTCGCCAGCCCCAAAGCAACCAGCATCTCAAAGG
>JBDRIB010000057.1:0-13699 GCA_043816375.1 Planctomycetota bacterium
CCGCGGGCATCCGGCTCAATTTGCGTCTTCAGGTGATTTCCGTGACGAACGGAGAGGGCGAATCCTGGTGGTACAGCAGGTCGCGCAAGGGTGATTCCGTTTATCTGAAGATAGGCGACAAGAACCGCATGTTCAGTGACACGCAGGTGTATGTAATAGAATACCGGGTCCAGCGGGGCGTGGGGTTTTTCGACGACCACGACGAATTGTACTGGAATGCCATCGGCGACGGGTGGCCGGTGACGATAAAGTCCGGGATTTGCACCGTGCATTTGCCCGAACAGATAGATTCAGCGGGCATCTCTATCGCCGGTTACACCGGTCCCTTTGGTTCCCGGAACCGGGAGTGCACCGGCGAAATCACCGCCGACGGTGCGATAGTTTTCAAGACGACAAAACCGCTCCGAAGCGGCGAAGGGATGACCGTACTCGTCGGGTGGCCGCCGGGAATAGTGCAGGAGCCGGGGACGGGGCAAAAACTTCTGTGGTTTGCCGCCGACAACTGGCCGCTGTTTGTCCCTTTTGCGGCGGTAATTGTTCTATTGCTGTTGTGGCTTGCATATGGCCGCGACCCGCGAGGCCGAGGCACCGTGGTGGTTCAATACGAACCTCCCGAGGGCGTCACTCCTTTGGAAGCGGGCGCGATAATCGATGAAAAACTCGACGCTCGCGACATTACCGCCAGCATTGTCCAACTTGCCATCAAAGGGTATCTTCGCATTGAACAATACGGGCTGTCCGTTGACTTCATTCGTTTCGTAAAACTCCGTGATTTCGAGGGGGACCGCTCGCTTGCGGAACACGAGATATTTATTCTCCGCAAAATCTTTGAGTCCGGTCCCAGTGTAAAGATGCTGGACTTGCCCCGCACGTTCGCTCTTTCGGTGCGTGCCCTCAGAAAAAAAACATATAGAGACCTTGTGAAGAACGGCTATTTCTCGCGCAATCCGGCGTCGATACGCGCTTCATACCTTGCAGCCGGCATTGTTGTTGCTGTTGCCGGGCTGTTTGTCGAAGCGTTTACCGGCTCCGCCCTGCACGTGTTGGCGTTTGCCGTTGCCGGCGTTCTTGTGCTTCTTTCAGGAAGGCTGATGCCGCGCAAAACCCGCAAGGGCGTTAAGGTGGTTGAACATATACGGGGATTGGAGGAGTTCATACTGCGGGCGGAGAAAGAATCAATTCAAGAGGCGGAAAAGCAAATGGTGTTTGAAAAATTGCTGCCTTATGCAATGGTCGTCGGCGTCGATTTACAACTCTCCGCCGCGTTCAGCGACGTATACGAAAAATATCCCTCCTGGTATTCAGGATACCGGCAAGGCACGCAGGGCGTTTCTTTTTCAACTTTTACGATACGGTCAACCAGTCGCGGCATACTGTCGGGAGTCTCATCCGCCACGCGAACCACGTCGTTCGGCTCGGGGATAAGCGGTTTCAGTTCAGGCGGTGGCGGCGGCGGCGGCTTCTCCGGCGGCGGAGGCGGTGGCGGCGGCGGAGGCGGATGGTGAGCACCTGTTGTCTTTAGCGGGGTTCCGCCCGCCGGGGTTTCCGGTTCCCGGCCGGTGTCGCCAAATCGCAGCGAAAGGCCGGAGGATCAAGAGGGGCTTGATTTTTCCGCGCGGTGGAATAAAATATAGGTATGCGCACAAGCGGAGAGATGCCGGAGTGGTCGAACGGGGCGGTTTCGAAAACCGCTGTACCCGGAAGGGTACCGGGGGTTCGAATCCCTCTCTCTCCGCCATTTTTTTTGCCGCCGTTTCCCGGCGGGTTTTCTGGTGACGGTCACCAAAAAGACGACCGGAAATAAAAAGCGCACCCAGCAGGGCTCGAACCTGCAACCTCTGGCTTCGGAGGCCAGCGCTCTGTCCAGTTGAGCTATGGGTGCATTAAGTCAGGTGATTGCCGCATCCCGGCCGCCACTGCTCGAACAGGCGTTCGAAGCGGCTTTCGTATATCATATCGTACAGATATACGGTGTCGGGGAAATAGCCTTCCACCTTTTCGCGCAGCACGGCGCTCTTTATCTCGATGTCGATGCGCGGGTAGTCGGTGGCGACGATGAGCCGCCCGATTTCGTCGGCCTCGCGCTGGATTTCCCGCATTTTTTCCCGCGTGTTCATTTCTGTTTGCTCGGCCGGTTCGAAAGGTGACTGTCATCCAATTACGGAGCGAAGGCGAACGCAGTGAGCCCAGCTCGTAGATTGGTGACTGTCATCCTTTCGAAATTGGTGTTTCTTAAAAACACAAAGCCGAGATTATCACAATACCGACCGCAAATCAAGCGACGGTAAACGGACACACTATCACTTTGCGGTGACAGTCACCAATCTACGAATCTCGGCGCAGGGGACTGTCCGTGGAGCATCCCAGGACCTGTTCTATTCTACGAATCCAAAAGGATGACAGTCACCAATCTACGAGTCTCGGTCGCAACGCTCCCTCAACTCCGTAATTGGTGACAGTCACCTTTTGCGTTGTACATAGAACAGGTCCGCCGTAATTGGTGACGGTCACCGATGCCAGCGCAAAGTCAGTCAACTTGAATTACTTAGCGGATGAGGGAAATGCGGCTGAAGGGGTGGAAGATGAGGAAGGCCCTGCCTATGAGATTCTCGCGCGGCACGCAGCCCCACACGCGGCTGTCGGCGCTGAAAGCGCTGTTGTCGCCCAGCATGAAGTATGAGCCTTCCGGGACATGAACCGTATTGTGCGGGCCGTCGGCGTAGCGGCCTTCGGGCGGGTCGCCGGTGTAGTAGATATCGCGCTTGATGGTGATGTTCTCGATGCGCGTGCGGATGCCTCTTGCGCTGATTTTTATTTCCGGCTCTGCGGGCAAATCGGGGCGGTCCTCGGTATAGTCGGATGTGTGAATTACTTTGTCGTCGAATTTGAAGGTCACCGTATCGTCAACGTTGCTGATTTCGATGCGGTGAGTGGTGCCGGGCTCGAGGCGGGGCAGGCCGGTAAGAATACTGTTTATGCCGGAGAGTTGCACGACCGGCGTCCAGATACGCGCGGGAGTCCCTTCGGAGGCGAGCCTGATTTCGAATGTCGTGTACTCGTCTTCCCGCAGGAAAATGGAAATCCCTCCCGTTCCTTCCTCCACCCTGACGTCCAGTCCGATGTATAAGTCGCCGACGGTGTGCGCGGCCTTGTCGAGCACCGTGTGAAGGAATCTCGTCTCGGATTTCACGTCAGAGCCGTCGAATTCCAGGCCGCCGTCTTTTTCGCTCCAGAAGCGCGTGCCCGTGTCCCAGTAGTCCGGCATCGGCCCGGTCAGTCGCGCCATTTCGTAAACGGTGAGCCAGAGGCGTTTCTGCAGGGAGTCCGGTTTCTTCAGGATTGCTGGATTTTCGTTCGGCCCGCGTTCGACATAGAGGTCACCCGACTGGATGTACAGCGTTTCGCCGGGCATTCCGACGATTCGCTTCACGTATATCTTTCCTTCTTCCTGTTCGTAGCCTTTTCGCTCGGGGGGGAACTGGAAGACGGCGACGTCCCACCGTTCCGGGTCTCCCAGCGTGTAGGAGAGCCGGTTGACCAGTATGTTGTCGCCGTAGTCCTCTCCGCCGACAAGGGTCGGTTCCATAGAGGAGGATGAGACGCGGAAGGCCTCGACGTCGTGGAATATGAAGACCCTTACCAGGGCGAATATGACGGCCGCGTAAACAGAGAGTCGGAACAGCGTGCGCGAAATTGAGCGCCGTCCGGCGGGTTTGTCGGCGGTGGTTTCTTTTGTTGCTTCAGACATTATTGCCGTCCGGAAACGTGACTTTTTGCGGTGACATTTATCCGCCTCCCTGGCCGTAAAGACCGAGCCTTTACGGCTCGGGCGGGCAGGCGGAGTCACCAATCTACGAGTCTCGGCGCAGGGGACTGTCCGCGGAGCATCCCAGGACCTGTTCTATTCTACGAATCGAGTTTAGCATTGCAAAAGGATGACAGTCACCAATCTACGAGTCTCGGTCGCAGCGCTCCCTCGACTCCGTAATTGGTGACAGTCACCTTTTGCTACCTTTTGTTGTCAGTATTCCTTCCTTTGTCGCGAGGAGGGTATGCGCATCATACGGCGGTATTTTGTGATTGTGCGGCGCGCGACGTCGAGGCCGGCCTGCTTGAGCATTTTCGCAATGTCGTCGTCGCTTAACGGATTGCTTTTGTCTTCGTTGTCGATGATGTCGCTGACGCGCTGCTTGACGCTGACGCGTGACTCGACGGTTCCGTCTGTGACGGCGGTGCCGCCGGTGAAGAAGTATTTTAGCGGGAAGACGCCGCGCGGGGTCTGGATGTACTTGTTGGATATTGCGCGGGAGACGGTGGAGTTGTGCACTCCTATGGCTTCAGCGACCTCCTGCATCTTGAGCGGCCTGAGATGCTCGACGCCCTTGTCGAGGAACTCGGTCTGTATCTCGACGATTTTGCCGACAATCTTGTAAAGGGTCGTGCGGCGCTGGCGTATGGCGTCGATGAGCCACCGCGCGGAGTCGAGTTTCTTTCCGACAAACTCTGCTATTTTCGGGTTATCCTTGTTTTTCTTGAGGAGATGTTTGTAGGAGTCGTTGATGTAGAGGTGGGGGATGTACTGGTCTTCGAGTTTTATCTGGTATTGTCCGTCTATGCATTCGACGGCGGCGTCGGGCACGACATAAGGGACCGTCTGGGCGGAGTATAGCGAGCCGGGGCGCGGGTGCAGCGTGCGAATCTGTTCGATGGCGTCTTTCACTTCCTCGATGGTGCGGCCGGCGTCTTTGGCGATTTTGGGGAAGCGGTTGAGTTCGATGTCTTTCAGGTGTTCTTCGATGAGTTCCCGCTTGAAGGCGGTGGCGGGGGAATTTTCCTTCAGTTGAAGGAGGAGGCATTCGGCCAGATTCCTCGCGCCGACGCCAAGGGGCTCCAGCGACTGGATGGCCGTGAGCGCCTTGTCGGCCATCACGTAGAGCACGGGCATATCTATTGATTCGACGATTTCTTCCAGACTGTATCTGACGTAGCCGTCGTTGCTGATGTTGAAGATTATCTCTTCGCCTATCTGGCGGATGTCTTCGGGGAGTTCGAGCAGGTTGAACTGTTCGAGGAGGTATTCCTGAAGCGACATCGACCTGCCGGGGGTGTCCTTCATCGCTTCCATTTTGCCGTATCCGCCGTCGTCGCCGCGGCGGGAACGGCGGGGCGGCGCGATTCCTTCGTAGATTGCGATTTCGAAGTCGTCGACGCGCTCAAATTCCGGCTCCTCCCGGCCGCGCTCGAGGTCGGCGTCGGAGGGTTGCTGCTGCTCGGCTTCCGGCTGTTCGTCCGTTACCGGTTCGCCGACTTCCAGGACGGGGTTTTCCTGCAATTCCCGGGTGATAAGTTCCTGCAGGTCCAGGGCCGGCAGTTGCAGTATCTCTATCGACTGGATAATCTGCGGCGCGAGTTTAAGTTTCTGCTCCAGTCTTTGCCGGAGTATTATCTCCATTTTCATAACTGCGACCTTCCTTCGAGGGCGTCCGTGAGCACGGTGATATTCGCCCGGGCCAGGTCGGCGCCGGTCGCCACGCCGCGGGCCGGCCGGGTCACGCTTACTTTGAGCGGTTTCAGTTTCTCTGCAATATACAACGCGGTTGCGTCTCCTTCGATGTTGGGATTGAGTGCGAGGATTACCTCGCGGATTTCTCCTTTTTTCACGCGGCGCACCAGGGCCTCGACCGTGATGTCGTCCGGGCCCGCTCCGTCGATGGGGGAGATGTGCCCCCACAGGACGTGATAAAGGCCCCGGTACGAGCCGGTGCGTTCGATTGCGGCGGCGGCCGCGTGTTCTTCTACGACACAGACCGTGTCGCGCCGCCGTGCGGTGTCGGCACAGACGGCGCAGACTTCTGAATCGGTAAGATTATAGCATTCCTTGCACTTTTTTACCTTTGATTTTACATCGCGCACCGCCCCGGCCAGATTCTCCGCTTCCTCGCGCGGCGCTCCGAGCACGTGGTAAGCATAGCGTTCGGCGCTCCTGTCTCCCACGCCGGGGAAGCGCTTGAAGGCGTCTATCAGTCTCTGTACCGGTTCAGGGTGTTCGGTCATTTTTTACTCGAACGTAAGTCCCGTGATTTGCAGATACTTGTATTCCGCCACGTAATGTGCGCTCAGTTTGTTTCTGCCGGGGTCCCATACCAGTTTAATATACTGGTTTGTGTAGAAGGGCACCGGGCCGGTGGGGGTTTTGCCGTCCAGTGAGAGTTTTTGCAGTTTCAGGTAAACCACTGTTTGCACCCTGTGGATGTTAAGGCCTTTCGGCAGTGTGAAATGTACCGCGTGCGTGTTGGGCGTCGTGTCGTCGGGTTTTGATGTGTGGCTGAAAAACTGCTTGTCGCTTGACCACAGCACCTTTCCCTCGTCGTCGCCTGATGTGCCGACTACCTGTATCAGGTCGACCCGTACCGATGTCTTGTGTTTGTCGACGCCGGGGATGAACAGTGTCGGGCCGAGATGGACGTTTTCCTTTATCGTGTCGCAAATGGTTTCGTAAACGGAGGGCACGCGGTTGCCGCTGTCTTCGGGCTTGTTCTCTATCGTGTTTTTCAGGCTCCGCAGTTTTGAGCCGAGGCTGAGGGCCGTTGTGCCCCATTGTTTCCAGCCCATTTTTCCCTGCTTTTTCGGAGAGCTGGACAGTTTTCCGGAGACGGCGTGCATTTCATATGCCAGGCCCTGCACGCCGACGTGCAGCATTATGAGTTCCTCCTTGCCGGGGTTGTAGTCTGCGACCACGGCGGCAGCGAAGAGGCCGTACCAGGCGTAGGCGTGTAATTCCGGATAGGTCAGCCAGCCGGGGAAATCTGAACTCGCTTTCCAGGCGACGTAGGCGTTGATATAGCCGATTTTCTTCGGCTTTTCATCGGGCCTGACCAGATAGAATTCGCAGTATTCCTCGTAGCCGGTGCGGAAGGAGATTGTATCGTTGTATTCGGGCTCGCCCTGCTTTTTCGCATTTACAGCCCAGGTTACAGAACCTTTCATTTTGTCTCCGCGCTCGATACGGGTCTTCCAGTTGCCGTCGCCGTCCTGGTAACTGACCGATTTTTTCTCGTAGCCCGTCAGCGAGATTGTGAACTTACCCGCGGCGTCGCTGACAACGGAGTACTCCGGGCGGTCGGATTCTTCCGAAAGCCAGTTATTCTGGACGAAGGTGACCGATGCGTTTGCAATCGGCTCCCCGTATGCATTGCAGACGAAGCCTTTGATTATGCTGAATGTCGCCTCTTCCATCGTAACGCTTACGGAGGTCGTCTGGCCGAGTCCGACCTGTATGTTGTCCTTGTGGAAGGGGATGAAGCCGGCCGCCGTAAGCCTTGCACTGTACGACCCGACGGGGATGTCGATGACGTATTTCCCGTTCTCCGCCTTTTCCGCGTCGACATCGGTGAAAATGCCGCCGGACAGCATCACGGCGCAACTGCCCGCGGCCTTGTCCGGGTTTACGGTAACCTCGATTCTGCCGTGATTGTCGAGTTCGTCCCGGTATGTTACGACCGGGTATCTCTTTACCAGTTCGCGATTCACTTCGAGAGAGTTATAGCCCTGGTTCACGATTTCCAGTTTGTAATTGCCGAAGGGCACCCGGTCGAATTCGTAGTAGCCGGTCTTGTCGGTCGTTGCCGTGGCGGTGTAATCGCCTGCGGTTATCGTCACCTCGGCGCCCTCGAGCGGCAGCCAGTTGACGATGCCGAGCGAGCCGTCCTGCAGGTAGCCGCGCACAAGTCCCTTGTCCCAGACGGGGAAGGTGATGGTGACGGTGTTGTTTGCGGTGGAGTACTCTTCGACGCTTTCGTCCGGGACGATTTTAATCTGGACGTCGATTTCTTCCTGCTGTATGTCCTCGGGCACGGTCCAAATCAGTTCGGCGTACTGCCGGTCGGCGAAGGAGGGCGGTTTTTTGATCGTGCCGGAGGCGACCTTGCTGTTCTGGTAGTACATTTCGACGCTGACCGGTTTGCCGCCACTCTTCATTCCGCGGTTGTCAACGGGGATTCGCAGCAACTGCTCGCAGCCGAGAATGCCCTTGGGCGGATATCTTTCAATCTCGTTCGCGTTGACGAACAGGTCCGTCTTTTTCGGTATTCCGCCGTTCAGCAGGGCGGCGGATATCACGTTGAGGTCGCAGTCCAGTTTGTTCAGGACCGCGCTGACAAGTATCTGGTTGACGACGGCCAGGCCGTCGCCGTAGTTGATTATGCTGCCGTTGAGCAAATCCCTGACTTCGGTTTTGTTGTTTTTGTCGACCATCTTGCAGTAAACCGGTCTGGCGCCGAGGAACTTCAAATCCTTGTCGTATTTCAGCACCGCTATGCTTGGGAGTTTCTTCCGGAATTTTGTTTTGCGGAACTGGAAATAACCGTCGGTCAGGAAGAAATAATTCCCCTCGCGGACGGTGACGGACGGAATAACCGAGTGGGGTTCTTCCGTCCTGCCGACCCGGCAGGCCCTTGCGGAGAGGTTCAGCGCGCCGCCCTTTTTCTTCCAGTTTTCGTCGAATATCTGAGCGTAGTGGTTGCCGTAGATGATGTCCTCCATATGTGCATTGTAGGCGACACAGAATTCCTTTGTCTGTTCATTGTATGCGGCGGAAGGAAAGAGGTGGCCGCGGCAATTCTCTACGCTGTCAAACGGCAGGGTTTCGCGGTGGATTTTGTGGATGTAGTATTCGTCCTTTCCTTCGATATTGTACCGCCTTTCAATGAGGGTTGTCTTGTAAACGATGTATACAAGTTCGCTTTCGCGTTCTTTGGGTTTGGCGGAGTAGAAGACATAGATTTTGCCGTTGGCCTCGACGAGTGCAGGCCCGAAGCCGTAGTCGATAAAGACCGGGCGCTCGTAAATAGGTTTCAGGTCCCTGTCGTATTTCATCAGGAAGATGCTTTGCGGCTTGGTATGGTCGCTGAAGACAAGATAATAATTCTCGCCCGACTGTTTGACGTCGAACAGGTTTATATGATGCTGTTCGGCGTAGGGAGGGAAGCCGAGCAGATGCAGGCCCAGGTCCGGGTTTGTCACGTATTTCAGGTCCCTGTCGTACCGCTCGACGCAGATATTGGGCGCCGCATCGCTTGTCGAACTGTTGAACAGGAATATGCCCCCGTCCGGCGCGGGTACGGCCTTGAAATAGTCGGTGACATCCGATTCGTATCTTCTGAACGGCGATTCGTCGGACACCTCGCTGGACCAGTACGGAGTTACCGGAAGGGCGTCCCAGCCCTGCGCTATGATATCGGGGTCCGCTACGGAAGGCGGGGCGCCGTTGCCCGTCTCCTCCGGTTCGTTGGTGTCTCCCAGCGGTGATTCGCCGGTTCCCGGATTGTCGATTCCGCTTTCGGGTGCTGCGTTTTCAGGTGTCAGGGCGGGTACGACATAGACAACTCCCGCGGTCGCCGCCGCTGCGGCGATAACCAGGCCCAGGATGATTTTCGCTCCGCTTCCCATGGCGTTCTCCTTTGAAGAATAGAAAAGCCCCGGGATATTAAGGCTGCCGGCCATTTTGTTATTCGAAAGACAGCCCGGTTGCTTTCAGATATTCGTGTTCCGCAACGTAGTAAGCCTTCATTTTGTTGTTGCCGGGGGTCCATTCCACCTTGATGTGCTGGTTGGTGTAGAACGGCACAGCCCCGTCCGGTGTTTGTCCGTTCAGGAGCAGTTTCTGGATTTTCAGGTAAACGACCACTTTCACCTTTTTGCGGTCGATGCCTTTTGGGATTTTGAATTGCCTTATATGTGTGTTTGGCGAGCCGTCATCGGGCGAATCATGGCTAAACCATTGCTGCTTGTCGGACCACAGTACCGTGCCGTCGTCTTCGTCGGATGTGCCGACTATTTGTATCAGGTCGACCCGGACGGATGACTTGTGCTTGTCGACGCCGGGGATAAACAGCGCAGGCCCGAGGTTGTCCTTTGCGGTGCCGAAAACGGTTTCACTCACGCCTGGCACTTCATTTTCCGCATTCTGGTTGTCTTCATCAAGCGTGCTTTTAAGTTCCCAGAGTTTGCTGCCGACGCGTTGGGCGACTTTGGCCCATTTTTTCCAGCCTTTGCCTTTGGGGACTTTTGTCTTGTCGGACGTGGAAAACTTCCCGGATACTGCATGCATCTCGTAGGCCAGGCCCTGCGCGCCTGCGTGGAGTGCGATGATATTGTTGTTCCCGGGGTTGTAGTCCGCGCGCAGTCCGATTGCGTGAATTCCATACCAGGCGAATGCGTTAAGTTCCGGATAGCTGAGGTAGCCGGGAAAACTCGCCTTCGCAATCCACGGCACGTATGAGTTGATGGTCCCGACCATCTTCGGCGCCTTATCGGGGTCGCACAGGTAGATGTCGTATCTTTCCTCGTAGCCGGTTACGGCGGAGAATCTGGCGGAATGTTTCGGCGTGTTCGGCGCTTCGGCGCTGACGTTCCAGGCGACCGAGCCTTTTATTTTTTCGCCGCGCTCGATAAGGGTATGCAATTCGCCTTCGTCGTCCTTGAAACGGGTGATTTCTTTCTTGTATCCGGTCAGTTCGATTCTGAACATTCCCGTTTCGCTTGTATGGGTGGTGTATTGCGGGCCTTCGGCTTCGTCGTCGTTCCACCCGGTCTGTTTGAATGTGATAGAGGCGTTCGGTATGGGGTCGCCGTACATATCGCAGACAAGTCCCTGAACGATTGAGTAAGTCGCTTCCTCCATCGTGACCGTGAGCGACGTGGCCTGGCCGAGATTGATTTTTACCGAGGTGTTCTCGAAGGGCACGAATCCGGGGGACTTGATTTTTACGCGGTAGTCGCCTGCGGGCACATCGGCGGCGAATTTGCCGTTTTCCGTCTCTTCTGCGTCGATGTCTTCGAAGTTGCATCCAGACAGCATTACCTCGCATTTGTCTGCCGCCCCGGCAGGCTCTATTTGCACTTCGAAGGTGCCGTGGTTGTCTATTTCGTTACGCAGCGTCACCACGGGGCGTTCCTTTTCCAGATTGCGCTCTTCTTCCAGTTTGTTGTAGTTCCCCTTTTCAACTTCAAGATTGTATTTGCCGAACGGGACGCGTTCGAATTCGTAGTAACCGCGCCTGTCGGTAACCGCTTCGGCGTTGCAGCCGGGCGCGGCCAGGGTTACTTTTGCGCCCTCCACCGGCCGCCAGTTCATTATTCCGAGCGAGCCGTCGCATACGTAGCCTCGTACCATTCCCTTGTCCCAGACGGGGATGGAGACGGTGACGGCGTTATTTGCGGTTGAGTATTCTTCGACGCTTTCGTCCGGCACGATTTTAATCCGGACGTCGATTTCTTCCTGCTGGATGTTCCCGGGCACTGTCCAGGTCAGTTCGGCGAACCGCCGGTCAGCGAACCGGAGCGGTTTTTCTGTCGTACCGGCGGCGACCTTTTTGTTCTGGTAGTACATTTCGACGTTGACCGGTTTGTCGGCACTCTTTGTTCCGCGGTTGTAAACGGGGATTCGCAGCATTTGCGCGCAGCCGAGAATACCCTTGGGCGGATACCTTTCGATATCGTCCGGGTTGACGAACAGGTCCGCCTTTTTCGGCACCCCGCCGTTCAGCAGACTGGCGGATGTCACGTTGAGGTCGCCGTCCAGTTTGTACAGGACCGCGCCGTTGAACGGAATGCTCCCGACGACGGCCAGCCCCTTGCCGTAGTTGAATATGTTGCCGGCTTGCAGCCGCATTGATTCCGTCTTGTTGTTCCGGTCGGCCATTTTGCAGTAAACCGATTTTGCGGCGAGTTTCTTCAGGGAGTTGTCGCATTTTATGACGGCGAGGGCGTTGATGTTTCTGGGGAGTTGTTTCTTGTGAAGTTTGAAACTCCCGTCGGCGACGAGGAAATACTCTCCGTTGTGCAGGACAACGCCGGGAAGGACGGAGTCGTGTGCCTCCTTCTCTCGGAATTCCTTGAAATAATCGTAGAGGTTTACGGCACTGCCCTTCTTTTTCCAGTCTTTGTCGAAGACCTGGACGACGGGGTCGCCCCAGATATACTTTTTCTTTACCGCGTTGTAAGCGAGGCAGAATTCTTCGCGCTCGGTGTTGTAGGTGACGGAGGGATAAGTGAGATAATGAGCGTCCTTCACTTCGTTCAGAGGCAGCGGTTCGCGCAGGATTTTATGGACAAAAAACTGGTCTGCGCCGTCAATCTTTTTCCGCTGCTCGACGACCGTCATTCTGACCATCTCGATTTTGATTTCGCCGTCCCTGTGCCGGTATTTGTTGATGTAAACTATGTAGAGATTCCCGTCCGCCTTGACCAGCGCGGGACAGTCCCCCCTGTCGATGAAAACCGGCCGCTTGTAAAGGGGGTTCAGGTTTTTGTCGTATTTCATCAGAAACACGGCGTCGTCGCGGTCCCAGCAGACGAATGCGAGATAGTAGTCGTCACCGTCTTTGAATACGTCAAACACGCGGAGTCTGTGCTTTTCGACGTATGGGGGGAAACCCAGGAGTTTCAGGCCGAGGTCGGGACTGGTGACGAAATCTGAATTCTTGTCGTAGTGTTCCGCGCAGATGTAGGCGGTGTCGGCCGATACCGTAATCCCGCTGACGAACAGGTATATTCCCCCGTCCGGCGCGGGTACGGCCTTGAAGTAGTCATCTCCGTCCTGCTCGAGCCTTTTGAAGGGCGACTTTGATGATTCCTCGTCACTCCAGCGCGGAGTCAGCGGTATGTTTTCCCAGCCCTGCGCTGTGACATCGGGGTCCGCTTCAGGAGGCGGGGCGCCGTTGCCCGTCTTTACCGGTTCGGCGTCGGAGGCTCCCTGTGGTAATTCGCCGGTTCCCGGATTATCGCTTCCGCTTGCGGGTGTTGCGTTTTCCGGCGTCAGGGCGGGTACGACAACTACAACTCCCGCGGTCGCCGCCGCTGCCGCGATAAACAGGCCCAGAATGATTTTCGCGCCGCTTCCCATGGCGTTCTCCTTGAACTGCAATGCCTGTTGAAGATTAGAAGAGCCCCGGGATATTCAGGCCGCCGGTCAGTTTGGCCATTTCCGCTTTCGACATCTCCTGCGATTTTCTCATCGCCTCGCGTACCGCGGCGATAATCAGGTCCTCCAGCATCTCGATGTCGTCGGGGTCGACGACCGATTTGTCGATTTTCACCGAGACGACTTCCTGCGCGCCGTTCACCTGCACCTTGACCATCCCGCCGCCGGCGTCGCCTTCGACCACGCGGGTCTTTAACTCCTCCTGAATGCGCGCCATATCCTTCTGCATCTTCTGCGCGCCCTTCATAATGTCGCCCAGGTTTCCAAGGCCGCCAAATCCTTTGCTCATAATATCGCTCCAGTCAGGTTTAAGTCAGTTGTCCGTTGCCTTTCTATTGTTCTTTGCATAGCGAAAGGATGACAGTCACCAATCTACGAATCTCACTCGCCAGGCTCGTTCAATTCCGTAATGGTGACAGTCACCTTTCGCGTTTTTCCCGGTGAAGTCACCTTACTATTTCCCCGCCGAACATATCCAGCGCCTTTTTTACCATCGGGTCTTTCGGTTTGCCCTTCCTTCCCGGCGATTCTTTCGGCTGCTCGCCTTCGATTTCGACCGGCTTCAGCGAGATTTTTCTGCCGAAGATTTCCCCGAGCAACTTCTCGGCCTCTTCGCGCTTTGCGCGGTCATTTATCTGTTCGAGGAGAAATTTTCCTTCTTTGCCGAATCCCAGCGTGATTGTGCCGTCGGCCGAGCCGAGAAAGCGCGCGTTTCCG
>JBDRIB010000058.1:0-3012 GCA_043816375.1 Planctomycetota bacterium
AGGCGCGAATCCCGCGAAAGCCTCTACGCCGAAGAAACAGAGTAACCGTCACGCTATTACGGCGGACCGGTTCTATTTGCAACGCAAAAGGTGACTGTCACCGGAAGATGTTGTACAGCGATTTTATAAACACCAAATCAATCCAGGAGGTCCGTAAATGTTTACTCGCAACACGATTTTCCTCATTGCGGCGCTCATCGCCCTCGTCCTTATTCCGCCGGTTGCACAAAGGGCCGCCGCCCAGGACGAAGCCACAACGGAACCGGAGATTGACCCGAAACTGCAAAACGCAATCAACGAACTCGACAGCGGCATAAAGGCCCTCGATGCGGGCAACAAGACCGAGGCGCTAACGCATCTCGACAATATGCTCAAGGGCCTCACCCCCGAAACGGCGCACGCATTGCTCGCCGCCACCGGACACCAGCCCTTCACCCGGCTGTATAACGAAGGCGGACCTTTCAAAAAAATCGCCCGGACCATAAGCGAAATGGCGGCTGAAGAGAACTTCAGACAGCAAACCGACCCGGCGGTCGTCGCGGAACTCGTAAAGGTCTTCCTCTCCGGCGAAGACGCGGCCGTCGCCGACGCATACCACAAACTGAAATACGAAACGGGCGAATTCGCCGTCCAGCCGCTCATCGACGCCTGGAGCACCGCGCCCGATACGAACACCAGGTCGAAAATCGGAACCGCGCTCGTAAGTATCGGACCGCGCATCACAATGCCGCTTATCGCCGCCCTCTCGACAAAGGATACCGTCCTCAAACAGACCATCATCGATGCCCTCGTCGACAGCAAGGACTGGCGCGCGGCGCCCGTCCTGAAGAGCCTGGCCGAAGACGAAAATCAGCCTGAGGATGTCCGCGCCGACGCATCGAAGGCCGCGGAAATCATAATCAGGGCGCATCTGACCACCGTCGACCCCGCATCCCTTTCCGCCCTGGACCTGTACACGATGGTCGCCGAGGACTATTTCGCCGCGCGAGCCACGGGACCGCGCGCGGTCATTCCGCTATACACGCTCAGAGAAAAACGCGCCACCTTCATCTGGTCCTTCGCCGACGGAAAAATCAGGCCGACCGAAGTCGCTCCCGTGACGGCAAGCGAAGAGGCCGCGCTGCAAATGGCGGCAAAGGCGCTGCAACTCAAGCCCGACCATCAGCCCGCATACGCCCTGCTCATCGCAAGTCACCTGGCCGAACTTGCCGAGGGCGAGGGGATGCTGGAACTCGACCGGCTGCACGAAAACCAGTTGATGACGGACGCGAGCCGCCAACTGATTAACGCCACACTGAACAGGGCAAGAAAAAACCGCGCCTGGATATACGCCGGCGGGCAGAGCGCGCTCTACGACGCGCTCGACCTGGCGCTCAATCACTCGCGGCAGGAGGCGGCCGTCCGCTGCATGCGCGAAATCATCGACACGTTCGCAGGAGGCCCGCTCAAGCACCTCCCGATGACGCCGGAGCAACTCGGCGCGAAAGGCTTCTACGGTTCTTCGCTCATCAGAGCCCTCAACAGCGATGAAAAGCCGATAGCGTATATGGCGGCTATTGCTTTGGCCAATATCTCGTCCGGCGCTCCCTTCCTCAATCACGAAAAGGTGGGCAAACTCCTCATCAACGCGATGGAAGAAGGCGGCAACTTGAACGCCCTGGTCGCGCATATGAAACAGGAAGTACGCAACGCGCTGCGAGCCACGCTCAAGGCTATGGGCTTCAGCGTCAAAACGGCGGGCGGCTCGACAGACGGATTGCAGGCCGCCACGGACTTCCCCCTGCCCGACATCATTATCCTCGACAACGAACTCGACGGCGACACGGGGCGCTTCCTGGAAAGATTGCGAGACAACGCGCTTACGCGCGCAACGCCCGTGCTCATAATCTCAAGCACGGACAAGGAAGTCCTTGAACGCGACAAAAGACGCTACAACTATTTTGAAAGCGTCAAGGGATACATCACCGATTTTGCCGACGCGGACCAGGTCAAGTCGCTTGTCGGTCAGCTCAAAAAAGTGAGTTCCCCCGAAGCCGCCCGCAACGAGGCCCTCGTAGCCGAGGCGGGTGAACTCGTGGCGGGCCTGAAACCGGCACACAGCATCATCGACATCGCCTCTCATTCCGACAGGCTCCTCGCAATCGCCACGGACGGGTCGGAGTTCGAAACGCGCATACAGGCCATAACGGCGCTGGGCAACTGGCGCATCGAGAGAGCGCTTGCGCCGCTGGCGAAGACCTTTGCCGACAAGGCCGTTCCCGTCGAAATCAGACTGGCCGCGGCGGCATCCACCGCAAAAATCCTGGCAACCCGGGACTGCGTTGATGATGAAACTTTCGGAATGTTGAAAACCGCGCTCGCGGATGAAAAGAAAGCGGTGCGCGACGCGGCGGGCGAAATACTCGCCCGCGTCTCGCTGAGCGCAGACCAGAAAAAAGCGCTAATCCCCTGAAAAGAAAGGTGACTCCGCCTGAGGCGGATAAATGTCACCAATCACGGCGGACCGGTTCTATTTACAACGCAAAAGGTGACTGTCATCCTTTCGGAAAAGGAACGGTTCTATTTACGGAGCGCAGGCCCGACTTTATCGGGCCCAGCTCGTAGAATAGAACCGTTTCTCACCCTGCCCCGACGGGGCAAGGTTTTTTGACTTGCGCGCCGCAGGCATATTAGAACTGCTTCCTCAAATGAGCAGCAACGGGTCTGACGCTAAGGAGCAAGCGACTGGTGACTGTCACCAATTACGGAGCAAAAGGTGACTGTCATCCTTTTGCATTGCGAAAATCGGGGTGTGGGGTCCTGGAATGCTCCGGGGACAGTCCACGGCGCTGAGACTCGTAGATTGGTGACTGTCATCCTTTTGCACTCGTAGAATAGAACAGGTCCTAGGATACTAAGGAGAAATGATATGAGAAGCATTATTTCAAATCAGCGCGGTTTTACCGCTGTTGAACTGGTCATTATTGTTGTAGTAATCGTCATCCTGGCAGCGCTGTTCTTGATGATATGGCC
>JBDRIB010000059.1:0-3001 GCA_043816375.1 Planctomycetota bacterium
TCCCTTCGAGGGAATGTGGGCGCTGCCGGGAGGGTTCGTCGATATGGACGAGCCGGTCGAGACCGCCGCTGCCAGGGAACTGAGTGAAGAGGCGGGGCTGGGCGGCATCGAGTTGAAACAATTAGGCGCTTACGGCAGACCCGGCCGCGACCCGCGCGCCCGCATTATCGCCGTGGCGTATTACGGCTTTGCCTCGCCGCCACTACAGGCGGCCCGTATGGGGCCGGGCAAATGGAGCGTTCGCGCCGGCGACGACGCTCGCGACGCCCGCTGGTTCCCGGCAGGCCGCCTGCCGAAGACGGCATTCGACCACGATGTCATTGTCGGCGACGCGGTCGCCGCAATCAGGCGCGCCGCCTGTTTCGGGCTTGAACACTGCGGGATGCTCGGCCGGACCTTCAGCCGGGAGGATTTTCTTGCGCTGCATTTGCGGATATTCGGCGGCGGGTATGATGTCGAAGGCCTGCTCGACGGACTGCTCGAAAGGGGGAATGTCCGCCTTTGCGGAAAGGATAAATATATTCTGAACAAACGCCGGTAAAAAATTTTTCGTTTTTTCTTGACACAATCCCGCCGCATTATTAGTATCCGCCCATCGGGTGGAGGCCCAAAAGTTCCGGCCAGTAATCCGACGCTCGCCCACCGGCCGGCGGTTTTTCCTCCGGTTTCCACCTCTTGCCTGTAAGTGTAAATTCTCCACCATCGGCGCTTTTTCCGTGCAGTTATCCCGCGACAGCCAGGCCGTTATTGCCGAATTAGCCATCTGAATCTCAAAGCAGAATCAGGAGAAGACAGGAAGCAATGCCTTTCGGCTCAAAAACCGTTGTCAGGCGCCTGGGCAAGGTGTTGTTGATGCTGGCGTTCCTTTACTGTTTCCTGGTCAGCATCAATTCGCTCTCCGAAGGTTTTGGAATGCTGGGCAAGGACTTCGGCGAGCACTTGATCAGTACAACCAGCAATCCTATTGTCGGTCTGCTTATCGGCGTACTGGCAACCAGCATAATACAGAGTTCATCCGGAACCACGTCTATCGTGGTAACACTGGTGGCCAGCGGTCAGATGACCGTCGGGAACGCGATCCCGATTGTGATGGGCGCCAACATCGGCACGACAATCACCAACACGCTTGTGAGTCTGGGACACATTAGAAGGAAAGACGAGTTCAGGCGGGCGATGTCGGCGGCGATAGTGCACGATATTTTCAACATTCTGTGCGTCGCTATCTTCCTTTCGCTGGAACTGGCCACAGGATTTCTGGAATACTCCGCGACGTGGCTGGCAAGCAATTTTGCACACATCGGGGGGCTGGAATATGTCAGTCCCTTAAAGACGGCAACGAAGCCTGTTGCGGAATTCCTGGGCGTACAGGCCGAATACCTTTTGGGCAAACAGTGGGGAGGGATATCTCTGGTTGTCTTTGCGCTGGGGATACTGTTCTCTTCCCTTATCGGGATGGTAAAGATAATGAGGTCGGCGACGCTGGCGCGGTTTGAGGTGCTCTTCGACAAGATTGTCGGTCGATATCCGATAGCCGCCCTGTTCCTGGGAATAATTGTTACCGGAGTAATTCAGAGCAGTTCCATCACCACGTCGCTGCTGGTTCCGATGGTCGGCGCGGGGATTCTGACGGTGGCGCAGATATATCCCGTGACCCTGGGCGCCAATATCGGCACGACGGTAACCGCGATACTTGCCGCGCTGGCGTCAAGAAATGTTGCGGCGCTGACGATTGCCTTCGTTCACCTCTTGTTCAATATCTGCGGAACGATACTGTTTTTCTTTATCCCCTGGACTAAAAACATACCGATATGGCTTGCGGGTAAATTGGCGGCGTTTTTCGCAAAAGCCAGATATTATGCTATAATCTATATACTGATAATTTTCTTTGTAATCCCCGGGTTGCTGATACTAATCCACAAGTTGCTCTGGAGATAACGATGCTTAAGGACTTGCTCAATGCCTGGCGCGAAAAGAGCCTGCTGGGAAAGATGTACGAAGAGTTCACCCAGATGCTCGCCGACGCCAGATGGATGTTCAAGGAATCATGCGAGGCGGTTTTCCAGCCGGAGGGGGTGAGCGGCGTGCGCTCGTCGCTGTTCAGGAGAGACATCACGATTAACAAGACGGAGCGCCGTATCCGCAAGCAGATTGTCGAGCACCTCGCAATCCGCCCCGGTGCGGACGTGACGGCATGCCTTGTTTTGATGAGCGTGGTCAAAGACGCAGAGCGTATCGGCGACTACTGCAAGAACATATATGATACGCGAAGAATTATGGGAGAAGTGCTGCCAAAGGACGAATATTACGACCGCCTGTACTCGGTGTACGAGAAGGTGCTGGCGACGTTCAACAAGGTTTCAACCGCGTTCTTGCGGGGCGACGAGGTCTTGGGGAATGAGGTTGTCAAAGAGGAAGTGGAAACAGGCATGACATTCGACGAACTGGTAAGAGACGTCGCAAACTCGCAACTCCCCACAAAGCACGCCGTCTGTCTGACGCTGAGCTCGCGCCATATGAAGCGAATAAACGCACACCTGGGCAACATTGCATCAAGCGTGGTTATGCCGCTGCACAAAATCGACTACTTCGACGAGAAGTGGAAGTAGCCTGCGGGTTTCAGGTTTCAAGTTCTCAAGTTGCCCGTTTTTTTGCATCTTTGGTGACAGTCACTAATCTACGAATCGCGTTCGCGCTGCTCCCGCGATTCCGCCCGTTCCGGGTCCTCGCCCTGAGGACCCGTCAGGGTCCGAACGGGTCATTGGTGACAGTCACCTTTCTCGTTTCTTTCAACAGGATGGATTTCAGGATGAGGAGGAAAATTCGCCGGAGTGCTCCCGCCACCAGTCGCGCCAGCGCTGCACCTCTTTATCGAGCGCCTTTTCGTAATCCTTCAGCAGAATCACGTCCTGGCCGGCGTTGTACGACAGGAGCGAGTCCATTGCGCGGGATGCGGCGGCCATAAGGCCCCTGTCGGGATTGCTGAGAAAAGGCACTATCCGGG
>JBDRIB010000060.1:0-11350 GCA_043816375.1 Planctomycetota bacterium
CGAGCGGGAGGCGGTGTATGAGGCGGTAATAGATTTGGTGGAGGCGCGGCTGAAGAAGGCCGCCAGCGTGTGACAAAACACATAGCCGTAATCGGCGTGGACTGCAAGAAGTGGGAAAAGGAAATAGACGAGCGCGTCGCAGCCCTCTACGGCCTGTAACCCCACCCCATCCACGACCAACCGCCGTAATTCCATTTTCCCATCCTTCCCCCTTTTTTATAGGCCTGCGATAATTCCGAATTTTGCCCCCTGAATCCCCTTTTATGTGACCCCGCAAAATTCACCTTTTTTGCGCGTTATTTCCGATACGCCCCGGCAAATCCACCCCGCACTATCTCAGCCCCGATATCCCTGTCGCCGATGTAAACGTTCGCCAGTAGTCGCTTTTCTCCTTATCCCGGCGGTGACGCCATTTTGCGGCACTTCGTGGCATCAGCGACGGCACGAATGAGCGCCTCGTTTGGGCACACGCCAGGCGCGCTTACACCTGTCGAGTCGCGGACAACTCTTGTGCAAGCCTGCGCTTCAGTTTGAACTCTTCAATGGCGCAGTAGAGGACGGGAACGACAAAAAGAGTTATGGTTACTACCAGCATCCCGCCGAAGGATGGGATTGCCATCGGAACCATCACGTCGGCGCCGCGGCCGGTGGATGTAAGGACGGGAATGAGTGCGAGTATTGTCGTAGCCGCGGTCATAAGCGCGGGACGTATGCGGCGCAGACCGGCGTATAGCGTCGCTTCGCGGACGTCGGCGATGCTTCTTGTTTCGCGGTCCTTGAAATGCTGCCTGAGGTATGTGGCCATAAGGACGCCGTTGTCCGTGGCGATGCCGTACAGCGCGATGAATCCGACCCATACAGCGACGCTCAAATTGATTGTATGCGCCTGGAACAAATCGCGCATCTCCCTGCCGAAGACGCTGAAGTCCATAAACCACGGCTGCGCGTAAAGCCATATCAGGATGAACCCGCCCGCCGCCGCAACGAGGGTGCCGCTGAAGACCAGTCCCGTCGTGAGCACCGACCTGAAATTGAGATATAAAATGATGAAGATGAGGAACAGCGCAATCGGCAGCACGATTGCAAGCGTCTCCTGTGAGTGTACCTGGTTTTCGTACGAGCCGGCGAAATCGTAAGTGACGCCCGGCGGCAAATCCAGCTCGCCGCTCTCCCGCTTCTCGCGCAGGTAGCGGCTGCTCTCCTCGACGACGTCAACCTCGGCGAAGCCCGGCTTCTTGTCGAAAAGGACGTAGCCGGTGAGGAACGTGTCCTCGCTCTTGAGCACCTGTGGCCCGCGCACGTATCTTATCTCGGCCAGCTGCTTCAGCGGTATCTGCGAGCCGTCGGCGGCGGGGACGAGCGTGTCGCCGAGTTTGTCGATTGCGTCGCGCAGTTCGCGCTTGTATCGCACGCGCACCGGAAAGCGCTCGCGCCCCTCGACTGTGGTCGTGATTGCGCGCCCGCCGATTGCGATCTCAATTATGTCCTGCACCTTCTTTACGTGCACGCCCTCGCGCGCGATTTTCTCGCGGTCGATGTCGATTTCGATGTAGGGCTTGCCGATGATTCTGTCGGCAATGACGGACGACGGCTCGACGGAGGGGACTTCCTTGAGCAGTCGCTCGATTTGCAGGCCGGCCCGCTCGATGCTCTCCAAATTCGGCCCCTGGACTTTCACGCCCATCGGCGCGCGCATGCCCGACTGGAGCATCACGAGCCGCGCGGCGATTGGCTGAAGTTTCGGCGCGGACGTTGTCCCGGGTATCTGCGCGGCCTTCACGATTTCGTCCCAGATGTCGTCGGGGCTCTTGATGTGGTCGCGCCACTGGCGGTACGGGCGGCCATCAGGGTCGGGGATGAGACGGCCGTCGGAGTCGCGGGCGAAGCCGCCTCTCGCATCGTCGTATCTGAAATTAATCCGGCGGCCCGACTCGCCAACGGCGTATTCCGGCTTGTAGCTGATGACTGTTTCAATCATCGAAATCGGCGCGGGGTCGAGCGAGCTTTCGACGCGTCCGATTTTGCCGACGACGGATTCGACCTCGGGAATCCCGCTTATCATAATGTCCTGTTTACGCAGCACGTCGAGCGCCTCGCCGATTGAGGCGTGCGGCATCGTCGTGGGCATAAAGAGGAACGAGCCTTCGTCGAGCGGCGGCATAAACTCGCGCCCGCGCCCGTGCCAGTCGTTGGCCAGCATCCACCGGACGTATCTGCGCGGGCTTTTGTCGGCCACCGACTCCCACGCCGCGCCCTTGTACTCCTTCAGGCCGTCCGGCATATCGCCCAAGAACAGCCCCGGCCCGAGCCAGACGTACAGCCCGAAAAGCATTATCAGCGCCGGAAGCGACAGAAAGACAATCTTGTGCGCGAGGCACCATTTCAGCATCGGCCCGTAAAGACGCTGGAAAATTTTGAACAGCGCCAGAAGACCGCCGATGAGCGCCAGCACAAAAATAAAATTGCGCGCGAAACCCGCTTCCGGCCCCAGCGGCGTCCAGTGATTCGTCAGAAACACGCCGACGGCTAACGCCGCGATTGCCACAGCAAAGTAAGGGACCAACCTGCGGAGTTTGCCGGGGATGAAACTTTCCGCGAGGCTGTATAATCCGAAAAGTCCGACGGCAATTCCCGCCCACCAGGCGAGAAATATCCCCGCCGCAACCGCCGCAAAAAGCACCAGCACGCCGGTGATATATTTCATCGACCTGCGCGCGATTTTTTTCGTGAACAAAATGTGTGCAAGGGGAGGGATGACGGTTAGCGCGACGATGACCGACGCAATCAGCGCAAACGTCTTGGTATAGGCAAGCGGCTTGAACAGTTTCCCTTCCGCCGCCGTCATCGCAAACACCGGAATAAAACTGACGACCGTCGTGAGTATCGCCGTCAGCACCGCGCCGCCGACCTCCGAAGTCGCACGGAAGACGACCTCCAGCCTGTTCTCGTCCGGCTTTGACTCGCCCAGGTGCCTCAAAATGTTCTCGCACACGATGATGCCCATATCTACTATCGTGCCGATGGCGATGGCAATGCCCGACAGCGCCATAATGTTGGCGTCCACCGCGAAAAGCTTCATCCCGATAAAGCACATCAGCACCGTCAGCGGCAGCAACCCGCTTATCAGCGCCGAAGAGCGCAGGTGCATCAACATAACGATGACGACGATGATGGTGACCAGGATTTCCTCAGTCAGCGCCCTTTCCAGCGTGCCCAGCGTCTCGTGAATCAAACCCGTGCGGTCGTAGAACGGCACGATTGTAACAGAAGAAACCGTGCCGTCGTCGAGCGTCTTCTTCGGCAGCCCCTGCGAAATCTGCTCAACCTTACGTTTGATCCGCTTGATGACCTCCAGCGGGTTCGCGCCGTAACGCACGACGACCACGCCGCCGACAGCCTCGGCCCCGCCCTTGTCCAGCGCGCCGCGCCGCAGCGCCGGCCCCTTGCTGACGTGCGCCACGTTTCTGATGTAAACCGGCACGTCGCCCTTCACCTCGATGACGGTGTTCTCGATGTCGCTGATGTCCTTGATGAAGCCGAGTCCCCGGATGATGTATTCGACGCGGTTTACCTCGATGGTCCGTGCGCCGACATCGACGTTCGACATCCTGACCGCGTTGAACACCTCGTCGAGCGTTACGCCGTAATGGCGCATCAAATCCGGGTCAACGTCTATCTGGTACTCCTCGACAAAGCCGCCGATGGATGCGACCTCGCTAACGCCCTCGACCGACTGCAGCGCATAGCGCACGTTCCAGTCCTGTATCGTCCTGAGTTCCTGCGGGTCCCAGCCGCCCGCCGGTTCGCCGTCCCCGTCGCGGCCCTCCAGCGTATACCAGAAAACCTGTCCCAGCGCCGTCGCGTCGGGGCCGAGCATCGGCTGGACGCCGTCGGGAAGCGTGCCCGGCGGCAGACTGTTCAGTTTCTCAAGAACGCGCGAGCGCGACCAGTAGAACTCCGCATCCTCCCTGAAAACGATGTAGATGCTGGAAAATCCGAAAAACGAATAAGAGCGGACCGTCCTGACCTCCGGAATGCCCATAAGCGCCGAGGTAAGCGGAAAGGTAATCTGGTCCTGCACGTCCTGCGGCGAGCGGCCCATCCATTGGGTGAAGACGATTTGCTGGTTCTCGCCGATGTCCGGTATCGCGTCAACCGCCACGGGCGCGCGCGTTATGCCGATATCCCAGTCGAAAGGCGCGAACATCACGCCCGCCGCCGCCAGCGCGATGACACCGAGAAAGACGACAAGTTTCTGTTCGAGACAAAACCTGATAATCTTGTCCAGCATCGCAACCTCTCTAAAAAATACAAACGTGACACAAAAGGGTCAGCCCCCTTTATGTCACGCTTAGTGGCCGTGGTGGCCGCCGCCGGACGGCGCGCCGCCTTCGGGCGACATCATACTTCGCCTGCCGCCTATCTGGAGATCGGCGTCGATTTTGAAGTTCCCGTTTTTGACGACGAGTTCGCCTTCCTGCAGGCCGTCTTTGACGATGTAGTAACCGTCGGCGCGAGGGCCGAGCGTGATTGTGCGCGCCCGGAAGACGCCTTCTCTTGCGGGGTCACGAACATAGACGACGGCGCGCTCTCCGGTGATGAGCGGCGCGGTGTCGGGGATGACGAGCGGCGCGTGTGCCCTGTCGGGCTCGACAGGCGCGTATCCCAAATCTTCGGCGCGCCTGAGCGGCATCCCGCAGATGGGGCAGTCGCCGGGCTTATCGCGGATTATTTCGGGGTGCATCGGGCTTATCCATTTTCCCGTCAGGCTTTCGTCCATCACTTTTCCGTCGACGGCGATTTTCGAGCGGACGATGCCGCGCAGGAACATCCCCGGCTTAAGTTTTCCGTCGGAATTGGGGACGTTGACGCGGACCTTGACCGTGCGTGTTACGGGGTCCACGACGGGGTCAATGAAAGCGATGAGGCCGGTGATGACTTCGCCGGGCCAGGCCTCCGTTTCGAACTTTACTTCCTGGCCGTATCTTATCCACGTCAAATCCGACTCGTATGCGTCGAGCATCGCCCAGACGCGCGAAAGGTCGGCGATGGCATAGATGCGCGCGCCTTTGGCGACGCGGTCGCCTTCGCTGACGTATTTGCGGATGACGACGCCGCCGACGGGCGCGTTTATCGTGATGTGTTTTTCGGGCGTGGAGCGTGTTTCGATTTCGGCGACCTGTTTGTCGGACAGGCCGAGCAGCCTGAGTTTTTCGCGCGCGGATTCGAGCAAATCTGCGGCGAATTTTTTCGCGGACTCATCGCCGCCATCCTTCACGCGATTGAATTCCCCAAGCGCCTCGATGAGTTCCACCTGCGCGCTGTACAGGTCTTCGCTGTATATGCGCGTCATATGCCAGCCCTTTTCGACGAGGATGCCGGTGTAGTCCACGTAGAGCCTGTCCAGCCGTCCTGGCACCCAGGCGGTGATGTAGGCCAGGCGCGTCTCATCGTATTCGACGCGGCCGGGCATTCGAACTTCGACGCGGACGAATTTTCGCTCGACCGGTGCGGTCGCGATTTCGGCCAGCGCAATCTGCCGCGGCGTCAGTGACAGTTCGGGCAGACTTTCCATTTCCCGCCGCCCGATTACTTTTTCTACCAGCGACATTCCGCAGATGGGGCAGTTGCCCGGCTTGTCCCTGATAATCTGCGGATGCATTGAACAGGTCCAGATTGTTTCCACGTCATGGTTGTGTTTCGCCCCGTCCTCGGTCTTCCGGGCCGTGGCATTGTCTGCGGTCGTTTCAGGCGCGACAAGGGTTCCGACGAAGAAAGCGAGCGCCCCGACCGCAAGAGCGATAACTACGATTAGGATGATGTTCGTGGTGCGGCTCATTTCTGTTCTCCGGATGTTTTGTCTTCGTCGAGAGAAGTCCCGACCGCGCGCTCGAGTTCGGCCAGCCGCTGGCGGCGGTCAACCGCCGCGCGCAGGTGCGCCAGCCTGAAGTCCAGCAGCGTCCTCTGACTGTCGAGCAGGTTCAGGAAATCAACCTGCGCGGCCTTGTAGCCGGTTTCGGCCAGTTTGAGCGACTGCCGCGCGCGCGGCAGGAGCGAGTCGGCGTAAAGTTTTTCCAGCCGCTGCGCGTTTTCATATTTGTAATGTATCGCTTTTATCTGAGCCAGTGTGTTTGCGACGGCGCTGTTTTTCATGTCGACGGCCACGGCGAGCATCGCGCGTGCCTCAAGTTCCTGTGCCTTGAGTTTGTTCAGCCAGATTGGAAAGTTGAACCCGAAACTCATCTGAACGGCGTCCCTCCCGCTGTCGGGCGGGTTTCCCGCGGTGGCGCTGGAGACCATTATCCAGTCAACGCCCAGTGTGAGGTCGGGGATTCTTTTCAGTTTTGCCAGAGCAAGCATTGTTTTGCCGCGATTGATGGCGGCGTTGGCCTTGAGTATTTCGGGGCGTTTCTTCACGGCCTTGTCATAGAGGTCGTTGAGCCGGGTTACATCTGTTGAAACGTCCAGGTCGTCCGGAAGTTCCACCTCCGACGAAAGCGGCCGGTAGAGCAGGGCGTTGAACTCCGCCAGAAGCGCCTCCCATTGTTCCTCCAGAACGATGAGGTCGTTTTCCATCTTGTCGAGTTCGACCTGGGCCTTCAGCACGTCCTGTTGTGTGGCCTTTGCCACGCGCAATTGCGCCTGTGCGATGCTGACGTAATTTTTCAGGACGTCCCGGTTTTCGCGTGTTATGGCGGCGGCTTTTTTGACGTAATAAAGTTCGCAGAATGACGTCTTCACCTTCATTGCGACGTCGAGCGCGGCCTTCCTGTATTCCTGCTCGGCTGCGTCGGCCGCCTCGGCGGCGGCGCGCCCGCGCAGCGAGAGTTTCGGCGGCGCGGGAATTTTCTGCATCACCGACAGCCTGTCGCGCTGCGGCCCGACGCGCGTCTCGACCTCTTCGATGAAGTGCCCGTAGGTGACCATCGGGTCGTCGAGCGACGACTCGGTTATCACGCGCGTCTTCGCAGCCAGCCACCTTCCGCGTGCGGCCCTGACCGCCGGATTGCGCTCGAGGGCAAACATAACGTATCCGCCGAGGGTGCCGTTCCCCGCAATCGCCTTCGTCTCGTCGTTCGCCAGAAGCACATCCTGCGGCGGCCTGCCAAATCTTTCAGCATCAGAGTAATCGCGAATATCCTTTTCAAGTTGCCGGCTTATGCAGCCGACTGCCAGAACGCAAATGACTGCCACAAGCACAAAGATGCTCTTTCTCATATCCAGCCTCCTTACGACTCCGACGGGCCACGGACGATTAGCGGCGGTGTGAGCGTCAAGTCGGGCTTGCAACCCGACGGGTCAATCGCCCTTCGCTTCGTCCTTGTCTTCCATAAAGGGAATCGGTTCGATGTGTTTGGCGGGATCCTTCTGGAAGGCGGCCATGCACATCGGGCAGCAGACATAATATGTCCCGCCTTCGTGTTTCAATTTGGAATATTCCTGCCTTTCCTGAAGGTCTTTGCCGCAGACCTGGCATTGTCTGTCCTTCATGTCGTTATCCTCCCTGCAGACGTTTTTCTTTGCCTTCCCTTCATCGCTGCGCGAGGAAGACCAGTATCGCGTGACAGAGCGCCGATATGAACGTCAGGATGGCCGAAAGTCTGTGCCATTTGAAAAGCAGTTGGAAATTCTTGCGTGTTAGAAACCCCAGGCAGACGGTTATTGCGAGAAGTGAAAGCGTTGTGATTCCCAGGGGCTTCACGAGTCTGCGCCAGGCGAATCCGTGTTCGTGGTTTTCGGCACTTTCCGTTTCCGCGGTCGCGAATTGCGGCAGCCGTGCGAGGTATTTCTCCGGTTCTTTTTCGAAGTTCTCTTTACAACTCAGGCAGCAGAAGAACACCTTCTTGCCCTTGTAAGTCGTGAAGATATCGGGGTTGACGGCGTTCCCCTCCATTACCGGACAGATAGCATTGGTGCTTGTTTCCGGTTCTTCAGCGTTCGCCGTGGACAAGAGAATCGCGAGAGCCATCAGAAGGCCGAAAGATATAGATATAGAGAACGCTTTTGATTTGCCGCACATACTCACCCCTCGTATCAGAAATGTTATACAAAGGGGTCTGCCCCCTTTGTATTTCATTTGTGAGACTTTACTCGGGTGCTTTTTCCAACTCAACTCCTGCGTCCGCGAGCGCCTTCATATACTTTTCCGGGTCTTTCTTGAAATCTTCGATGCAGCCCTTGCAGCAAAAATAGACGCGTTTCCCGTCGTGGTCAACAAACAGTTCCTTGTTTATCGGGTTGCCCATCACGGGGCAGGTGGTTTGCGCCATTTCTGCGTGAGCACCAGGGCCTTCGCCGGGACTGCCTTCGCGGCCGTCCTTGTCCTGTCTTTGTTTTCTTCGCCGCTGCCGCAGCTGGCAATCAACAGAAGGCACGGGATGAGCACTGCGAGGATGATTAAAAGATTCTTCATAACAGGTCTCCTTTTGTAAATGTATCAGGACTGTGGCGGTGATTCCTTACATCAATTGGAACTGCGGCATCACCAGGCTATTATCGGTCGGTTCTCCGCGATGTTTCTTACACTTGCATTATAAGTAATATCCAGCCTGTGACGCAACACGGTTTGATTGTCGATGCCAGCTTCGCGCCTTGTGAGGCTCAGGGCGGTACGCAACTCATCTTCCGGCAACCGTTGCATCCCTACCGGCAACCGGCAACAATGGCCTTCGCCCCCGGACCACTCCTCAATGTAGGAATCCAGAGCCTTCCATCCTCGCAGATTGAAGTATCCTACGAAAAAGTCGGCCCTGTTTGACATATTAAGGGTTTCCTGCAAAGCGGGAAGTAGTTTCTGGTCAATGTTGTCAAAGATTCGCGGCATGAATGTCCCTCCCCACCTTGTCTCTTTTGAAGGCCGATTCTATCGAGACTCCCTTTGAATTATATCTTCTGGGAAGGGCAAAACAAGCAGGATTTGGACCTCTTCGACCTTGCATACCGAACTGAATAGATGAAAACCGAACGTCAAGCACCACAAAATATTTTCCGGCCGCCGTGGAAGATGCCTCGCACCACTCTCGCCCCCTTTTTTATAGGCGCCGGAAAAGCCTGATTCACTTTTTCCCCACTCCCAGCCCCTTTTTTGCTTTTTCCGACCCAAAATGCAGAATCACTACCCCGTATCTCCCTTCTCATCCAGCATTTCATCTTCACCGTCAAGTTCACAAGGTTCACTCAACGGTTCGGAATCTATAGAACCGTCAAGTTCACAAGGTTCACTAGACGGTTCAGGAAGGCAAGAGTCGTCAGGTTCACTCGGTCCCTCGCTTCAGCGGAGCAGGGCAAGCCGTGTATCGATGTGGACATCCCCCTTTTTTTATAGGGGGCGGAAAAGCCGGGTCTGCCCAGCCCCCTTTTTATAGACCGAAGCAAAGCCCGGAGCCCCGATACCACTTCTTCCAAAGAGGCCTTATGCAAAAAGGCGAAGGGTTTGCTCGACGCGGTCTATATTCTTGCACTCTTTATGCCTATTGCTTCTGCAACAGCTGCATTTGTTGCAAAGAAACTTTGATGAAATTCCATGCTATGTGAGCCAAAGAGGCCTACTACAGGTTTTGTGCTTCCAGAGAATAAACTAGCGTCTTTGAAAAGATGAGCGCCCACAGCCATCCAGACCGCGGCGATTCCATATTTTTCTGTTTTTTGTACGATGTTCCGGATACTATCCCAAATTGAATGATGGGTTTCGGGTAATTGAGAATAAACGGCTAAAAGAAAAAGCAGAATAAATCTCAATGCAAATTCAATTCCAAATCCCAATACTATCGAGTGGGAACTCCAATGTCTGTGAAACCCAATGCCCCCAATCTTTATGTCTAAATCAGGTAACCCTCCTTCTGCATCCATCCCGCCCATAGCAGCGAAAAAAATTAACAGTGATATCGCAGCAACTAACGCAGATTCACATTTTTCTTTTGTTGAAAGAGTCTGAAATTGCTTCACTTTTATTCGTATATTCTTTGGTAACTCTGCTATTGTTTTTTTAATTCGCAACGCGTCTTCAACAGCGACCCTTTTGGGATTATTTATATACATTTTGGTTTTCTTGCTTAAATATCTTCCGATACTCTTAATGCCATTGATTTTCGGTTTTACTGTTTTAATGCCTGCGCCTCGGAGTGTTTTTACAAAAAGCGCGAGCCACTCTTTTTTCGATAAGCTCTTTGCGGCATATTTCAACTCATAAGCAAGCTGTTGTACCAATAGCCGTAATTCTGGATTTAATGTTAAGGCCTTAATTTTAGCCATGCGTGTCCTCCTCTTAATAACATATATGAGTGAGACATTCTTGCCCCATCTGCTCAATTTGTCAAGGATGTCCAACAGCCCGCTTCGACACCACGAAAATTTTCCGGTCAGGCATTGATTCTCCCTCTTTCCACAATCCGCCCGGTACGGCCTGCCCAGTAAAGGCCCGTATGGGTATCCGCAAGGGGTCACGCGCGGTCCTCGGTGTGAGTGCTTTGCTCAACCATCCCACCTTCCCCCGTTGTTTCCCTAATTCCTTATACTTTTCACCCTTGTGGTGTTTAGGCCCCGGACACACTCCCGCCGCGATATCCGCTTATTTCCTCACTTTTCGCATTCACCATCAGGCCCCTTCACGCCAAAAATTTTCCGGCTGGACACCAATCCTCCCATTCCCGCACCGCGGCAAGGGGTGGGGCAGGGGCCTTTGTCAGTTCTGTCAATATTGTCAGAAGGCATAAAAGGAAAATCATTGCTGTTTCCCCGCAGTCGATTCCACCAGCGTCAGGATTGCGGCGCGTATCGCTTTCGGCAAGTTCGCCCAGGCGTTCACCACAGCCGCAAGGCCTAAATCCTGACAATGTTGATTTGGTATTTGGTGCTTGCTATGTGCTTGCTTTTCGCGCAAAAACGTGTGTTTCTTGCGATTTGAAAGTGTATCGGACTTGTCACAAGGCGGAGAAGTAGTATCGCCCGAAATGCTAGAATCTGTGCGGCTTTGCGGGGATTTTGCCATCGAGTTGCAATGCTTCTGTTCATCATCAAAACAATGCCGAAGGGGGGATTCGAACCCCCACCCGGTGACCCGGACTAGGTCCTGAACCTAGCGCGTCTGCCAATTCCGCCACTTCGGCCTGTTTCGCTGATGATAATATTCGGGATGAGGCCCGCTGTCAAGAAAAAGAGCAAATTTGCAGCCTGATATCAGGTCCGGCTCCGGTAGATAAGCATCGCATCACCATAGGAATAGAAGCGATAGCCTTCTCTTTTCGCTTCCTCGTAGGCGGCGAAGATTTTCTCGCGGCCGGCGAAGGCGCTTACCATCATCAGAAGCGTACTGCGCGGCAGGTGGAAATTCGTTATCAGCGCGTCAATCATC
>JBDRIB010000061.1:0-2698 GCA_043816375.1 Planctomycetota bacterium
GGTCGGGCCGTGTGTGACCGTGTTCGGTTCAGCGCGTCTGAAGCCCAGTCACAAGTATTACAAGAAAACGGTTTCCATCGCGAAGCAACTCGTGAAGAGGGGATTCAACATAATGACCGGCGGCGGTCCGGGGATTATGGAGGCGGCCAATCGCGGCGCGCAGGAAGCGGACGGCCTTTCCGTCGGGCTGAATATCGAACTGCCTTTTGAACAGGCGCCCAACAAGTACATAGACAAACTGGTCACGTTCCACTATTTCTTCGTGCGCAAGGTGATGTTCCTGCGGCACTCCGTCGCGTTCGTCCTGATGCCCGGCGGTTTCGGCACGATGGACGAGTTGTTCGAAGCGCTCACGCTCATTCAAACAAAGCGAACGAAGCGCTTTCCGGTAGTCCTCATCGGAAAGGATTTCTGGAACAAAGTGATAGAGTGGATAACGCGCACGATGATTCGCTTCAAGACGATTTCACGCGAAGACACGGATCTCTTCATACTCACCGACAGCATAAAGGAAGCGGTCGACCACATCGTTGAGAACTGCGGCATTCCCAGGCTTGCCCGCAAGGGCCAGATAATCTGAACGCACTAACGCAGGAGGCTACATCGGTGACTGTCACTAATTATGGAATCGAGCGAGCAGTGCGAGCGAGATTCATAGATTAGTGACTGTCACCATAAGTCGCCGTCTGCCAGCAAAATACGAAAGGTTTCTGACTCTGCCCCAAAAAAGTTAGTCAACTTGAGTTCTTATTTTTCGGAGAGTTTCGTTACTTTGCCGGCGAGGTACATTGAACCGGTGAAGCAAACGGCCGTGCCGAAGCCGCCACCCTGTGCCGAACGCCACGCCTCTTCCACGTTACCGCACACTTCCGTCATAAAACCGACGTCCGTGCCAAAGGCATCGCGCAGTTCCTCCGGCGGGCAGGAGCGCGCGCCGCCGGTCGTCGTAAGCACGACGCGCCTGAGATGAAGGCCCTCCGCCATATTCACAATCTCGCGAATCATCCCGGGGATGTCCTTGTCCCTGTTTGCCGCGAAGACAATCGTGAGCGAGTCGGGGGCCGCTTCCTCGCGAATCGCTTCCAGCGTGCAGCGGATTGAGGCGGCGTTGTGCGCGCCGTCGTTGATGATAATCGGTTTTTCGCGGACGATTTCCACGCGGGCCGGAATCTCGAGTGACGCGAGCGCACGCGCGAGGGTGTCCTCCGCGAAATCAATCCTGCCGGCGCGGCGCAGAAGTTCGGCGGCGACTATCGCGCACGCCGCGTTATGCCGCTGGTGTTTGCCAATCACGTTGAGAATGAAGGGGCCGAAGCGTTTTTCGCCGAAGACAACATGGAATTCCCGTCCGCTGCCTTTTTCGACCGAGAACTCTCTGTCGATGCGATACAGTTCGCCGGATTTCTCGCGGCATTCCTCCTCGAAGACGGAGAGCGCGTCGGCGTCCTGCGATGCGGTGACGACCGGCACGCCGGGCTTGATGATGCCGGCCTTCTCGCGCGCGATTGAGGCGACGGTGCCGCCGAGTTGCCGCGTGTGGTCCATTGAGACGTTCGTGATGATGCAGACGGCCGGGGCGATGATGTTAGTCGAGTCGAGCCGCCCGCCCAGCCCGACCTCCATTATCGCGAGGTCAACCCCGCGCGCGCGAAAGTAGTTCCAGGCGATTGCGGTGAATATCTCGAAAAAAGTGGGCGTTGCATACTGTTCCGTCTCTTTCTTCTGCATCTCGAGGTATGGAAAGAGGATGTTCATCTGTTCGACGAGGTCCTTGCGCGGAATCATCCGGCCGTCGACGGTGATGCGCTCTTCGATATTCACCAGGTGGGGCGATGTGTAAAGCCCGGCGCGGCGGCCGCACTTTTGCGCGATAGCGCCCAGCATCATCGCGGTGGAGCCTTTGCCTTTTGTTCCGGTGATGTGGACGGAAGTCGGCGCGAGGTGCGGGTTGCCCAGGAACTCAAGCAGGCCGCGCATCCGCGCAAGGTTCAGTTTCGACGCATCGTACGGAAAGTTCACGAAGTTCTCATAGTTCGTGAACTTGAACAGGTAATCGAGCGTTTCATCATATGTTTTGAATTGCGCCGTCATTCGCGCCTCGAAGCGTATTATTGAAAATTGACTGGTTAAAGAAACGCGAAAGGTGACTGTCACCTTTCCAAGTGTTTCATTATCCAATCAAAGAGCAATAAGAAGGAATTATATCACCGGCATCGGTGAAAGTGTAGAAGTACGGGAGATGTGACCCGCATCTCTCGCCGCGAGGATACGACGGGAGCGCGGATGGAGTGACACATTTGGGTGTCGTGTTATCTTTTCGCGCGGCGCCGGCGAATCAGTCCGGCGACGCCCAGCACGCCCGCGGCAATCATCACTAATGACGCAGGCTCGGGATTCTGCACGCCGCCTGACGCCGCTCCGAAATCGCTGCAGGCCTCGCCGCTGTCTTCATACGGGTCGTATTCGTACGCTCCGGAACTGCAGGCCTCGCCGCTGTCTTCATACGGGTCGTATTCGTACGCTCCGGAACTGCAGGCCGCGCCGATGTCTTCATACGGGTCGTATTCGTAGTAGTCGTCGCAGCAGACGATAGCGAAGACGTCGTCGGACGTGTATACAGGCTGTATGGCCAGGACATCCGTCTCGAAAGCGAGGAGGTCTTCGCTGCCCTCTGCGAATGTCTCAGGTGTGATGAGCG
>JBDRIB010000062.1:0-2239 GCA_043816375.1 Planctomycetota bacterium
TTTAAAGAGGATCTCTCCATTCAGCCCGACGCGCGAACCGGCGCCGTTCCGGACGACGACGAGCAGGAACATTACCGGCCCGACCCGCAGAGCGACTGCGCGCTCGAACTCGCGCTCCGGATCAAGAAGGAAACGGGCAACGCCGCGGTCAAAGCGGTCACGCTCGGCCCGCCCCGCGCGGAGCGGGTGCTGCGCCGTGCGCTCGCGGCGGGCGCCGATTCCGCGGTCCGCGTATGGGACGCAGCCTTCGACTGCGGCGATCCCCTCCTGCCGGCCCGGGTTCTGGGCGCGGCGGTGCGGGCGATGGGCTGCGACATAGTTCTCTGCGGCGACGCGAGCGCCGACGCCGGGAACAGCTTCACGGGCGCGGCCGTGGCCGCTGCATTGAAGGCCGCGTACCTCCCGCGAATCAGGGAACTCGATGTCGAAACCGGTGCCGTCCGTGTCAGATGCAGGCAGAAAAACCGGCTGCTGACCTACCGCTGCGAACTGCCCGCGGTCTTCACCCTCGGGCAGGGCCGCCCGTGCCCCCCCGCGCCGCCAAAACGCATAATGTGGGCGAACAGAGAGAAGATACCCGTCCTCGACGCCCGCGATTTGTCCCTGACCGATATTGAAAACATGAAATCCGGCGTGCTGGTTGAAAAACTCACGTATCCCAAACCGCGCGACAAACGCGGCCTCGGCATGCCGCCGGACCTCTCGCCGCTCGAACGGTTCGCGCGCCTCCTGTACGGAGGCATCTCGCTGAAGTCGGACCAGACGATCGTGACCGGCTCGTCGCCGGACGAAGCGGCGAAACTCTTCGACTGGCTGGTCCGGGAGAAGATGATCTCAAAATAGGAGCCAGAGAGTGGGCCGCGAACGTAATATTCTCGTATATCTCGAAAAAAAATCCGGGGGAGTATCGTCGGCATCTCTTGGATTGCTGTCCCTTGCCCGCCGCCTGGCTGACGGGCTGGATTGCCGCCTGCACGCGATCGCACCCTGCCCGGTGGACTCTCAGCCCTATGCCGACTCGTCGTTCGAAATCAGAAGCGAAACCGGTGCTGGCGAGTTTCCGGGCCTCCTTGCGCGGGTTATCTCCGAATTCGTGCGCGAGAATAAACCGTTGCTTTTATTATTTCTCGGCGACCAGGAAAACCACGAACTCGCGGCCCGCGTCGCCGCAGGCGCAGGGGCTGGCCTCGCGGCCCGTTGCACTGCCTTGCGTTGCGACGCGGGCGGCAGCATCACCGCGGCGCGTGAAGTCTACGGCGGCAGGCTTTCGCAGATATTGAGACTTGACGCCGACCACACGACTGTCGTTTCCGTGCTGCCCGAGTCTATCGAAAGCCACGATCCGGTCGATAGCGAGAAAACCGCCCGGCCAAAAGCGATCAATGTTAATACGACCGAAGAAGACAGGCGGGTCCGCCTCGTTGAATCGGAAGTCCAGGCTGCGGAAGATATGGATATCGCTGAAGCGGATGTGTTGGTCAGCGGAGGGCGTGGATTGAAGATAAAAGAGGGCTTCGCCCTGCTCCGCGAGCTCGCCGACATGCTCGACGGAACGGTCGCCGGCACTCGCGGCGCTGTCGACCTCGAATGGCTCCCGCGCGAGCGGCAGGTCGGCCAGACCGGCAAGACCGTTGCTCCCGAGCTGTACCTCGCATGCGGGCTGTCGGGCGCGCCTCAGCACCTTCAGGGAATGAAAAACTCGCGCCGCATCGCCGCGATCAACACGGACCCGAACGCCCCTATAATCCGCATCGCCGACTTCGCCGTCATCGGTGACCTCTTCAAGATCATCCCCGAACTGACCCGGAGGATTCATGCCGGACAATCTTGAAAATCGCCTCTGCGAGGCAATGCTTCTTTTCTAATTTGATATTTATCCTTTTGTTTATTGCGGTTTTTGGTGTTTTCGGCTCTTTGAATCTCTCACTTCCCCAAAGCCATGCCCAGATCGGGGTAAAAAGCTGCCATTTCGTGTAATTTTACCGATTCCATAGCGGTTTTTACGATCGAAGATGTGTTGGCAATCCTCAGTTCGGCACCTCTTTTCTTCATCCGCACAGCCAGTGCTGCAATCGCGCCTATTCCCATGCTATCAATAAACCCGACACGGGCAAAATCCAGGACAACTGTCCGGGTGGACGTGCTGTCAAGCGCGTTCTGGACATAATCCCTGAATTGTCCGGCCACCGAGAAGTTCAGATTCTCGGTTTCTACCTCGATAATGACAACCTGTCCATCC
>JBDRIB010000063.1:0-3649 GCA_043816375.1 Planctomycetota bacterium
CCGTTCCATTGGAACTCGGTCCGGGTCTCTTTCTCGTGATGGCGGCTCCCCGTCCGAAGCGATTCACCGCAATCGTTCGCGAAGAAGGCGACGCCGGTTCCCTTGACCATTACATAGAGATGAACCGCCCGGCGTCCGTCGGCGGATGGTGGATGTATCTGGACGAATATAAATCAGGCGCGGACTCCGCAACCGTACGGTTCAGGCTGGTGCGGGACCCCGCGCTGCCGGTTGTTTACGCCGGATTCGGCCTGATTATTCTGGGAGCCTTCTGGATGCTCTGGGTTCCGCTCAGAAAAAACAGGAAGAGAGAAGCAGGAATATGACGGCAACGGAAATACCCCTTGTTATCGCCCTGGCAATGTGGCTTGCGGCGGCGTTATTATATTTTCTGAAACGACACGTGCTCAGGGTTGTCTTTATGATTGCGGGCTGGGCAGCGGTTGCGGGCCTGCTTGTCTATTTGTGGATTGTTCTGGGCCATCCGCCTATGCGCTCGACGGGCGAGACTCAGTTGTGGTTCGCCTGCTTCCTGCCGCTTGTTGGCTTGATTGTCGAAATCCTTTTTCGCTCCCGGTCGGTCAGCATACTCGTCATTGTACCGGCCGCCGTCTTTGTCGTGCGCAGCCTGGTTGACCCCGAAGCGTTTGAGAGAACGATAATGCCCGCGCTGCGTTCGCCGTGGTTCATCCCGCATGTGGTCGTCTATATGGTATCTTACGCCGCCCTGGCCCTGGCGGGTTTGGCTGCTGTATGGGGACTGATTAAGTCCGTCCAAAACAGGCGCCTTCCGACGGGCGAAGAAACGCTGCTGCCGTTTCGACTGGCCTGTATCGGCTTTCCGCTGCTGACGTGCGGGCTTCTCTTCGGCGCATTCTGGGCGCAGGACGCCTGGAGCGATTACTGGACCTGGGACCCCAAGGAAGTCTGGTCGCTGGCGACCTGGCTTGGTTTCGGCGCGTACTTCCATCTCCACACGCGCCTGCCCGGCAGGCCGCGCGTCGCGATGGCGGTGCTAATCGTCTCCTGCGCGGTGATGATAATGACGTGGCTGGGCGTCGATATTCTTCCTTCCGCCTCAATGTCCGAACACACTTACAGTCGTTAGGAATCGGTGACGCCTGTCCGCTTCGGTCGAAGTCACCAATCTACGAACGGCAACGGATCAGACCCTATCTCGCCGAAGCAAACCGGTGACAGTCACCAATCTACGAATCTCACTCGCCGGGCTCGCTCGATTCCGTAATTGGTGACAGTCACCTTTCTTTTGCGGGTTATCGTTTGGAGAGCACGTCTCTTTCGTAGGCGTGAATGTTCTCCACGACATCGGCGCCGTTCGGGATGCCGGATTGCAGGCAGTAATAATCCCAGACCGCGCCGAAGGGCAGGGTCTTCGCCTCTTCCATCAGCGCCAGGCGCGCGAAGTTATCTCCTTCGTTTTCGTACTTCCTCAGCATCTCTCGCGGCTCCAGCAGCGCGATGAGCAGCGCCTTGAGAGTCGCCCTTGCGCCTGTGACGTAGGCTCCCACGCGATTGATGCTCGCGTCGAAGAAATCGAGCGCAATGTGGACACGATTAAGCGCATCGCCTCGGACTATCTCCTCCGCCACCGCCCTGACGTCGTCATTCAGAATGACGACGTGGTCGCTGTCCCACCTGACGCCGCGGCTCAGGTGAAGAAGCAACTCGTCGGAGAACTGAAGGATGGCGGAAATCTTGTCGGAAACCGACTCGGTCGGATGGAAGTGGCCGAGGTCGAGGCAGACCATCTTTCCGGCGGATAGCGCGTAGGCGAGGTAGAATTCGTGCGAGCCGACCACGTAGGCCTCGCTGCCGACGCCGAAGAGTTTGCTTTCCAGGGCATCTTTCAGGTGTGCCGCGTCGTGCTTGACTGAATAGATTTCGTCGAGGGACTTCTTCAGCAGCGAGCGATGGATCCAGCGGTCGGCGGGCAGGTCCTTCGAACCGTCCGGAATCCAGAGGTTGTGGATGCAGGGACTGCGCAACTCCTTTCCCATAAAGGCGCCGATTTCTCTGCAGCGCTTCACGTGTTCAACCCAGAACTTGCGGGTTGCATCGTCGCGGCTGCTCAGGGTGAAGCCCGATTCCGCCCTGGGATGTGAAAAGAGAGTAGCGTTGAAATCAAGTTTCAGGCCCCTGCTCCCGGCCCACTCGACCCAGCCCTTGAAGTGTTCCGGGCCAATCCTGTCGCGTTCCACGGTCTTCCCGCCGAACTCCCCGTATATGGCGTGAAGGTTCAGGCGGTGACGGCCGGGAATCAGGGAAAAGGCCTTCTCAAGGTCCATCCGGAGTTCGCCGACGGTTCGCGCCTTTCCCGGGTAGTTGCCGGTGACCTGAATGCCGCCGCCTGAAAGGGCCGCGCCGGGCCTCTCGAATCCGCCGACATCGTCGCCCTGCCAGCAGTGGAGCGAGACGGCAATCGTGCGCATCGTTTCGATGGCCCTGTCGGTGTTCACGCCGATTTGCGCATAACATTCCGATGCAAGTTCACAGGCCTTCTCGATGTTTTTGTCCTTCGACATTGTGCTAACCTTCCGCTAAGTTTTGAAACCGTTCGTAAACCTCGTCCCACAAGCCCGTCTGCCGTGGTTCGTATCGCAGCGGTTCGAAGGAGCGCCTGACGACATCGCGAACCTCGGCAACGGAGTCGACGTACCCCAGCGCCATAGCCTGGGTCAATATGTTGCCGACGGCGGCGGCCTCGACCGGCCCGGCAATCACAGGCAGGCCCGTGGCGTCCGCCGTGAATTGACAGAGCAATTCGTTGTTGACTCCCCCGCCGACGATGTTGATTACGTTAATCTGTTGAGACTGTACCTCGTGCAACTGGTCCAGTACCCGGCGGTATTGCAGCGCCAGGCTTTCCAGGACGCAGCGGACAATCTCGCCCGGAGTCTCCGGCACCGGCTGGCCGCTCTCCCGGCAGAACCGGCGGACGGCTTCGGTCATATCGGGCGGATTGAAGAATTCGGCACTGTCAGGATAAATAATCGATTTGAACGGCGCGGCATCGGTTGCCAGTCGCATCAGAGCCTCATAGGTGTACGAGCCCAGGGCGTTGCGGCACTGCTGCACCAGCCAGAGTCCCATAATATTTTTCAGGAAACGAAATGTCCCGCCGACGCCGCCTTCGTTGGTGAAGTTGAAATCGCGCGCCTTGTCGGTGATGATGGGTTCACGAGTCTCGATGCCCATAAGGGACCAGGTGCCGGAACTGATAAAGGCCCAGTCCCGGCCCGCAGCCGGCACCGCCGCCACCGCCGAGCCTGTGTCGTGCGTGGCGGGAGCGACGACGGACAGTTCCTGCAGCCCGGTCTTGCGGCGGGCGTCCCGGCCGATGCCGCCGATGACCGTGCCCGGCGGAACGATTTGCTGCATAATATTCCTGGATACGCCGAGGGCGGCAAACAAATCTTCATCCCAGTCCTTCTTGCGCGGGTTGTAGAGTTGGGAAGTCGTTGCATAGGAGAATTCGGTCTTTTTCTCTCCGGTCAGGAGATAGTTGAAGATATCCGGGATGAAGAGCAGGTCTTGTGCCTTTTTCAGGAGCGGCGGATTTTCGCGGGCCATCGCGAACAGTTGAAACAGCGTGTTAAATTGCAGGAACTGTATGCCGGTAAGTTGATAG
>JBDRIB010000064.1:0-2362 GCA_043816375.1 Planctomycetota bacterium
GGGGCAAGCCTCCCGAGAGTCGGGGGGTGAAACTCTCAGGTCTTTTGACCGCCACCGGACGGACCTCTGGATTGTGTCCAAGACAGGGGATATGATACGAGATATCATATCCCTTTTTTGTTTCGACACTTACTGGGTCAGGGGTTAGACTCTTCCCGCCCGACAGGTCGGGTAAACCGGGGCTCTTCTCCTTAGTGTCTGACCCCTTCGCAAGTTTTTACGAAAGGTGCTCGCAATGGCGAAGAAAGAGAATTCCGACTTCCTGTTCGGGGATGACCTGGCCGCAATCGACCCCGAGATTCAGCGTCTTATAGATTTGGAAGAAGAGCGTCAGGTCCGCAAAATCATAATGATAGCCTCCGAAAGCACCGCGCCTCTCGCGGTGCGCAAGGCCCTCGGCTCGGTGTTCACAAATCTCTACGCCGAAGGATATTCCTCGCTCAAGATGTGCGCCGACACCGAAGAGATGCTCCTCGAGCACAACCACGAACTGTCGTACCTCCGCCGCTATTCCGACAGGCGCTATTACAAAGGCGTGGAGAACGTCGATTTCGCCGAGTCGCTCGCCCGCAGAAGATGCGCGGAATTGTTCGCCGCGAACGGCGTGGCGCCGGAGAACGTTTACGTTAACGTTCAGGCACTTTCAGGCGCAGCCGCGAACAACGCCGTCTATCAGGCATTCCTGAAGAGCGGCGACACCGTGATGGGCCTTGACCTGGCGCACGGCGGGCACCTGACTCACGGCAGCCCCGTCAACCGCTCCGGAATGTCGTACAATGTTGTCGCCTACAAAACCAGCCCGACGACCGGACTGCTCGACTATGACGAAATCGCGAAACTCGCGAAAGAATACAACCCCAAAATGATAATCGCGGGCTACAGCGCGTACCCGCGCACGATAGACTGGGCGAAGTTCCGCGAGATAGCCGACGGCATCGGCAACGGCTGTATCGTCCTGGCCGACATTTCGCATCCGGCCGGGCTTGTCGCCGCGGGTCAGTTCCCAAGTCCCATCGGCATCGCCGACGTGACGTCGTTCACGACGCACAAGACGCTCTGTGGTCCGCGCGGCGCGTGTCTCATCACCACCGACGAAGAGAAAGCCACGTTAATTGACGCAGGCGTCTTCCCCGGCGAGCAGGGCGGCCCGCATATAAACAACATCGCAGCGAAGGCCGTCTCCTTCCGGATTGCAGGGACCGATGCCTTCAGAAAACTTCAGGCGAATATAGTCGGGAACGCGCGAGCCCTTGCCGAGGCCTTCCGCGAGGAAGGTATGGATATAGCATACGGCGGCACGGACTCGCATATGATGCTCATCGACCTCAGAAAGTTCAAGGGCCTGGGCGGAGTGCCGATGCGCGCGGAAGTGCCCTCGCGCATACTGGACATCTGCGGACTCACCTGCAACAAAAACGCCATCTTCGACGACGAGATACCGGCCTACCCCAGCGGCCTGCGCTTCGGCACGACCTGGGTCACGCAGCGAGGACTCGGCCCCGACCATATGAAGCGTATCGCAAACGTCGTCTCGAAGGTCATCAATAACATCAAGCCGTTCGATTATATCGGCCTGCTCGGCATCCTCGGACGCGGCAAAACACAACTCAGGGTAATGGAAGAAGCAAAGCGGGAAATAGCCGAAATTGCATCCGAGATGAAAGCCGACATCGAACCGCGCACCGGCAGCGGCTATCCTTATTATACGCCCATCGAAGTGATGACCGGCAAACCCACGCCCCTCGGGGACGCACACCGGAAGGCCGGAGCGAAGATGGGCGAGGTCGGCGGCTGGCTGGTCGCGAAGAGTTTCTCGTCAACCGGAGAAGAAATCGAGGCCGCGAAAAACTCCGCCGCACTCCTCGACCTCGGCCACTGGACGCCCATTAAAGTCGTCGGCGACAGGGTTATGCAGTTTGTGACCCAGATTTGCACGTCGGACATCTACAAGATGAAGCCCGGCGACTGCCTGCACACGTTCATTCTTGACGACGAGTGCAAACTCATCGACGACGTAATGGTTCTCAGGCGCGAGCGCGATAAATTCGACCGCGACAGGTTCATTATCTGTTCACATCCCGAGAATTCCGAACGTCTGCTTATGTGGCTCAGGGGCCTGGCCGATGGCTATATGGTTTTTGACCGCGACGACATAACCGGAAAGGTCGAAGGCCCGGCGGTGGTGGAGGATTTGACCGCCTGCCGGGACGTCCCGGAAAGGCGCGCCATTCTCGCCGTCGTCGGCCCGAAATCTCCGGAAATTCTGGGCAATGCCGGCAAGGTCGAAGTCGGGAAATTTATCGAGGCAAAAATCGGCGACACGGAAGCGACCGTCGCGCACTTCCCCTGCGCCGTCGCGAAG
>JBDRIB010000065.1:0-6331 GCA_043816375.1 Planctomycetota bacterium
GTTGTAACCTATGGCTGATTTGTGGGTTAAGAAAGTGAGTGTCCCCTTTTTGCGGCAAAGTCAACCTAGCAGGTTGACTTTCGGGGTGGAGGGCTAACCCTGTTTTTCGCTGCCGATTGAAAATGCCTTGCCGATACTGCCGCCGATTCTGAAGTAAAGCCGCCGCGCGGGGTCGAATGCAAACGGTCGGATTTTTTCTACGTCGGGCAACCCGTCCTCTCCCATCACCGATTCGTCGGCCTTCACATCGACAATCTCGCCGATGAACTGCGTGTGCAGTCCTATCTCGACTGTGTGGAGGAGCCTGCATTCCAGCGTCAGGAGGAATTCCCCGACAAAGGGGGCATCTACAAGGTCGCTCTTTACCGGTGTGAGCCCGGCGGCGGCAAACTTGTCCGAATCCTTTCCCGATGCAAGCCCGAAGTAATCGGTTTCTTTCACGTACTTCTCCGAGGGGACGCTTATCGTAAACGCCTTCCGTTCGACGATGTTTGCGTATGTATAAGTCGCCTTGCGCAGAGAGACGGCGACGCACGGCGGTTTGGAGCAGCAGACGCCGCCCCAGGCGGCCGTCATCACGTTCGGTTTCCCATCCTTGTCGTACGTTCCCACAACCCACGCGGGCGCGGGGAAAATCAGAGTCTTTGCACCCAGAGATATTTTCATCTGATGTCTCCTGATTGTTCGGTGTCTGTTTTTGTCAGAGTTACAGCCAGCCTTCTTTTCGATACCATTCTGCGGTGAGCGCCGCTCCTTTCTCATTGTCGATGCGCGGCTCGAATCCCAACTCCTTCTTCGCCCGACCGCAGTCGCATACCCAGAAAGGCATACTTAGTTCGATTCCTCTCTCAACGGTCAGGAGCGGCGGCTTTTTGCAGACGCCCAGTGCCCGCCCGATGCGCGCGGCGCCGGTCAGCGCTCTCGAAAGCATTTTCACGGTTTCGCCCGCGAAGCGCAGGTTGACCGTCCGCTTGCCGACTGCTTTTGCAATTGCGCGGGTGATTTCCTGCCACGAATAGGCGCGGTCGTAGCAGATGAAATAGACGCGGCCCGTCGATTCCCCGGATTCCGCGGCAAGTATTATTCCCTGTACTATGTCATAGATATGCGTGATGCTGAGCAGGGAGCGGCCGAATCCGACTATGGTTGAGACGTGCCTTGCCGCGTCGCGGAAATTGCCGAAGCAGTCGCGGTCGCGCGGGCCGTAAACGGCCGACGGCCTCACGATTGTCACGGGAAAGCGGTTGGAATAAGACAGGACGTATTTTTCCGCGAGCAACTTGCTCCTGCCGTAGGCGGAAACCGGGTGCGGGTCGCAATCCTCGTCAATCGGCGTCTCATCGGGCGAAGGTCCCGCGGCGGCCTGGCTGCTGACATAGACGAATTTTCCGATTTCGTTCCCCGTCCCGGCGCAGGCCTTGAGCATTGCGACCGTGCCGCCGGTGTTTATCTCGAAATGTTCCCTCGGATAGAATGCCCTTGTGACGGCGGCGTTGTGGATGACGATGTCGCGGCCGGCGACGGCGCTTTCGAGGGATGCCGGGTCGCGCAGTTCGCCGTAAACGAATTCGACGTCGAGATTCTCAATGTATCGCAGGTCGCTGGTCTTTCGCACGAGGCAGGCGACGTTATGGCCCCTGCGCAGCAACTCTTCAACGAGGTGGCTGCCTGCGAATCCGTTTGCGCCTGTTACGAGATATTTCGCCATTGGATGAGATTTTTCTGCCGCCGGCATACAAGGCGGCGTCGAGGATTCGGTCACAATCCTGAAGCACGGCGACGGCCGCCGTGCGATTCCGGGGGAATTGTTACACACTGCGGGAGCCGGTTCAAGCAGGAAGTGTAACGTATCAAGAAATTGACCCCGATTGACGATAATGGGAATCGGTGGGAAATCTCTAACCGGATAACCGTGTTTATGGGACAAGTGCGATGATTATTGTATCATGCGGTCTATGGACGGCGGCGCTTCTGTTGATTACCTTCGGCATTGACCGGGTGTATGCCAATGTGCTAATGGGCAAGGCCTTCAGGCTGTTTATGATACCCGGCGCGGTGGTGCACCACGTCAGCCAGGCAGTGGCCTGTGTGCTTACCGGAGCGCCCGTCAAGTCGATAAAATTCATCAACATCAAGGAAAGCACCATCCAGCACTCCGAACCCAAGGTTCCCGGCATCGGCTCCATTCTTATCGCGCTCGCTCCCGTAGTCGGATGCGGCGCAATGCTCGCGGCCATCCCGATGTTTTTCCGGCACCCTTTGCACATCGGTCCGCCTCTCCCGGTTCTGCCGGCTTTTTCAGTTGACGCCGGGTCGATGTGGGCAAAGTCGTTCATTGATGTGTGCACGGTGACGGTAAAATACTTCGGCAGCGCGCAGTATTCATTTGCGCTCGTTATGCTGTGCTACCTGGGTCTGGTGTTCTCCGTTGCGGTCGGGATGGACGTGAGAGGGCTGAAGTTTTCGCTGGGCGGTGTCGCAGTAGTGACGGGCGCTGCCTACCTGGCCGACGGAATGTCACACAGCGCCGTCTCCTCCTTCGTAAGCAGTCATATCCTTCCGCTGTTGAGTTTTGCGGTGCCTGTTACAACGCTCTTTATGATTCTATCGCTGTTCCTTGCAGGTCTTGCAACCCTTCTTCGCAAGCGCACCAGGCACCAGCAGAGCAGAGACGAAATCCGCGAAAAACTGGCGAAACTGGCCGAGACGTAGCATTACGAGAGATTGCGAAAATTAAGAAAGGTGACAGTCACCAATCTACGAATCTCGCTCGCCAGGCTCGCTTGATTCCGTAATTGGTGACAGTCACCTTTCGTTGTTTGCCTGTTGCCCGTTGCCCGATTTAAATAATCGGGGCGTCAATCGCCTTGATGACCGCGGCCTTCTTCTCTTCCATCAACTTCTCCGTCCGGGCCTCAAGATTCAGCCGAAGCACCGGCTCCGTATTCGACTTCCTCACGTTGAACCACCAGTCTTTGTACTTCACCGATATGCCGTCGAGGTGGGATACTTCGCCGTCGGAGAAAATCTTCCCGAGTTCGGCCATCTTTCCGTCCTTGTCCTCGACCTCGAAATTTATCTCGCCCGTCGCGGAGTAGCGCTGGAGCGGCCTGACTACCTCGGATAACGGCTTGCCCTCGGCGCTCAGCAAGTTGAGCACCTTGACCAGCGCAATCATTCCGGAGTCGGCGTAGTAGTTGTCGCGGAAGTAATAGTGGCCGGACAACTCCCCGCCGAACGCGCAGCCGTGCTTGCGCATCGTCGCTTTCATATAGGCGTGGCCGACGCGCTCTTCGTAGGGAACCCCGCCGCCTTTCTCTATTTCCTCGCGCACGACCCAGGAGGAGCGCAGGTCGTAAAGGATGCCCGCGCCCGGCTCCTTGCCCAGGATTTCGCGGGCGATGAGCGCGGTTACGATGTCGCTCGGGATGATGCTGCCGTTCTCATCGACGTATGCGCTGCGGTCGGCGTCCCCGTCGAACGCGACGCCGATGTCCGCGCCTTCCTTCACGACTCTTTCCTGAAGGTCGCGCATGTTTTCCGGTTTGAGCGGGTTGGCCTCGTGATTCGGGAACGTCCCGTCCGGCTCGAAGTAGAGCGGCGTGTACCGAACCGGGATGTCGGCGAATATTTTCGTGAAGAACGGGCCCGCCATTCCGTTGCCGGCGTCCACGACCATCTTGAGCGGCCTGATGTTTTCGACGAACGAGAGGATATGTTTCTTGTAATCCTCCGTCACGTCTTTGTGCGTGACGGAGCCTTTCTTCCCTCCGGACGCTTTAACGCCGGCGGCGACTCTTTTTTCAAGTTCACCGATTCCGGTTTCGTAACTTAAGGGGATGGCCTTTTCGCGCGAGATTTTGAAGCCGTTGTACTTCGCCGGATTGTGCGAGGCGGTTACCATAACGCCGCCGCCCTGTTCGAACTTGCCGATGGCAAAATAGTTCATCGGCGTTGTGCACATTCCGATTTCGAGAACGTCCGCCCCCTGTTCGGTTATGCCTTCAATAAGCGCGCCCGCCACCGAGGGGCTGCTTTCCCGCATGTCGCGCCCGACGACAATGTTTCTGACATTGAGAAACTGCACGAGCGCCGCGCCGATATCGTGCGCGACTTTCTCGCCAACCTGGTCGGGGTAAGTGCCTCTGATGTCGTAAGCCTTGAAGATTCCTGCCATGCCCTGTCTCCGTATTCAAATAGACCTTACGGTGACAGTCACCAATCTACGAATCTCACTCGCCAGGCTCGCTCGATTCCGCCCGTTCCGGGTCCTCGCCCTGAGGACCCGTCAGGGTCCGAATGGGTAATTGGTGACAGTCACCGATGCCAATATTTACAGTACGAACTTCCCCGACTGTCCGTAGAAGGCAATCGGATTGTCGTACACCAGTTTTTGTATCTCTTTATCGTCTCTGCCTTCACGCCGCATCAGCGCGACGGTCTTCGGCACGGCGAGCGGGTCCGAGATTCCCCAGTCGGCCGAACCGTTTATCAGGGTCTTGTCCGCACTGTATTCGTAGACGATGTCCGCGGCGCGGCGGGGCGTGAGTTTTGTCGTGGGATAAATGGTCATACCGCACCAGACACCCGCGTCTTTCGACGTGGCGAACGTATCCTCGGTATTGTGGTCGACGAGGACAAGATTGCGCGGGATGTTCGTCTCTTCCACGGCCGCAAGGACGCGCTTCAGGCCCTCGATTTTGTTGAAATGCGGCAGGTGTATGACAACGGGCAGATTCCTGTCGCGCGCGATTTCGAGTTGCATACGAAAAACCGCCTCTTCATTTTCCGTGATGTTGTTCAGGCCTATTTCGCCGATGGCGACCGCAAGTTCGTGGTCCAGGTATTCGCCCATCCCGGCGATGGTCTCTTTGGCAAGCGAAAGGTTTTCCGCCTCTTTCGGGTTAACGCCGATGGCGCAGAAATGTTTCATTCCGAACTGCGCCAGGCGCGATGTCTCAAACGTGAGTATGTGGTTAAAATAATCGAAGAAGGCTCCCGCATAGCGCCGGTCGCTGCCCGGCCAGAAAGACGGCTCCATCACGGCCACTATCCCGGCGGTCGCCATTCGCTCCAGGTCATCAGTCGTTCGCGAGGCTGTGTGGATGTGGGGTTCAATGATTTTCATAAGCAGTAACCTCGATAAATTTTTCTCTGACGAATCGGCGGCATTCTAGCAACGCATCGGCGCACAGTCAAGAACATCGGTGACTCCGCCCGATGCGGGCAAGTCCGCCAAAAATCACCGGCGGATAAATGTCACCAATTACGGCGGACCGGTTCTATTTACAACGCAAAAGGTGACTGTCACTAATTACCCATTCGGACCCTGACGGGTCCTCAGGGCGAGGACCCGGAACGGGCGGAATCGACCCCGACTTTGTCGGGGGAGATTTGTAGATTAGTGACTGTCATCCGTTTGCACTCGTAGAATAGAACAGGTCCTGGGATGCTAACAAAGCGGAAACTACAGTAGGCAAGCAGGAGAGGAGGAAAAAACAGGGGCAAAGGAACAAAGCAAGTTGTCGAGTTGTCGAGTTGTCAAGATTCTGTTGCCTGTGGGGCGTAGCCCCGATGGTTTGTATCGGGCTTGCCCGTTGCCTGCGAAGCGAAGCGAAGTCCCGATGGTTTGTATCGGGATTGCCTGTTATCTTTTCCCATCATTTCCCCCTTGTCAATTTTCGACCAGGCAGATACCATATTTTCAAGACCAAACGTACTACGTTATCACACCCGACTTGGAGAATATGGAGATGATAAAGTTCAACTGCCTTTCCTGCAGGAGGGATTACTATGAATATTGTGCTATTTACTGGCGCGGGATTTTCGCGTGATGCTGGTTATCCTGTAACGTCAGATTTCGCAAAGATTACTCATGTGTCTGATTACAGGTACGGTTTACGAAAAAATCGGCAATCATCCAATCCCATCCCATATGAAACATTTCAGGGTTTGCAGGCTGCGTGGCATCATGCCCATGAATCAGTTCCAGTTGAACCGACAGATAATTTCGAGAGTGTGTTCTGCCTGATAGATTTTCACAGTGCAATCCATCCTTGCTGGCAGATTGCTTATTGGAAAGAAATCAATGATGGAGAATGCGAACGCACTCCGGCGGAATTTGGACTAAAAATAGACTATGTTAAGAAGCTCTTCACAAGAGCCATTTACTATACTTTCAGCAATCCGCACTCTGAGATGGTGACAAAGGAAGAATGGCTTGGAGAGATGGAGGAGATTTACCGATCAGCCGTCCAAAAACTTGCCAAACACAATCTTACAATTGTGTCCACTAATTACGACTTGCTTGCAGAACAACTTTTTGAAGAAG
>JBDRIB010000066.1:0-4174 GCA_043816375.1 Planctomycetota bacterium
GGCGGGACAAATGATATAACGCAGGCGAACTTCCTGGCTGTTACTTTAAGGAGACGGTTATGTCTCAATGTTTACCATGCCGGGGACACGAGAATCACCTGTGTCAACTGGTGGAAAAGAAGATTGACCTCAACAAAATGAAGAAACTGGTGAAGGACGCACAGTATATCTGCAAGAACTGCGGCCGCGCCGCCGCCAGCGAGACGAGCGTCTGCGCGCCCGAAAAACTTTGACCAGCCCCATTCCATACCCCGGAGAGATAATTGCCCTCGCGACCGCGGCGATGTGGGCGACCTGTTCGTTGCTGTTCGCGGCAGCCGGCAGGCGCGTCGGCGCTTTCGCAGTCAACCAGATACGAATCGCTATAGCGGTATGCCTGCTTGTCCCGACGCACCTGATTGTGTTTGGGACTTTTTTCCCGACCGGCCTGTCCGGCAGCCACTTACTCCTGCTGGCAATCAGCGGCGCGATAGGGTTGGCGCTCGGTGATTTTTTCTACTTCGGCTGCCTTGTGATGCTGGGTGCGCAGATGGGGACGCTGGTGATGTCAACCTGGCCGATTTTTGCCGCGTTGTTGGCGTGGATTTTCCTGGGCGACAGCCTGAACTGGGCCGCGTGGTGCGGGATTGCAATTACACTGGCCGGCGTCGGCTGGGTGGTGCTGGAGCGCAAACCGAATGCCGACAATTCTCACAGTCACAAACACGTTCTGCTCGGAACGCTTGTTGGAACGCTTGGCGCACTTGGACAGGCAACGGGCTATGTAATGGTGCGCCCGCTTATGAAACTTCAGGACGGCCGGCCCGTGGTAAACGCGCTTTCGGGAACACTGGTAAGGATGACCGTTGCGATGATTATTGTTTGGCTCGTCGCGTTGTGCGCGGGCCGAATGAAAAAGACCTTCTCTGCGGCAAAAGACCGAAGGGCTCTGGCGATGACGAGCGGCGGGGCGTTCACAGGACCGTTCATCGGGGTGTGGCTTTCGCTGGCGGCGCTGCACTTCATTTCGCCGGGCGTATCCGGCGCGCTTATGGCGACCGCGCCTGTGCTGATTATTCCGATGGTCGTCGTCGTGCACAAGGAGCGGCCTTCGCCCAGGGCAATTCTTGGCGCGATTGTCGCGGTATGCGGCGTGTCCGTTATATTCCTCCGTGATGAGATAGCGCGAATCCTCGCGAGTTGGGTCGGCTGAATCGGAATCAGGCACCAAAGATTGCGCCAATGTAGTGCATCTGCGTTATGTCAGGAAATCTCCTTTGAGTGCGGGACTTTTTCAAGCCGGCCCCCGCCTCCCTCGAAATACCGGCCTGCCGGCATTTGACATTTCGCGCCCGGCAAAATATCCTTACCGCAGAATCGGCCCGTGGTCTTACCCGCATTCCCCCTTCAGGAGGGTTCGCTATGGCGGACAACAATCAGAAAGAACTCTTCATCAGGCATCCGGGCAATCCCATCATCACGGCGAAGGACCTGCCCTACCCCGCCAACACGGTATTCAACGCGGGCGCGACGAAATTCGGCGACGAGACGCTGCTTCTTATGCGCGTCGAAGACAGGCGCGGGATGTCTCACCTGACCGTTGCGCGCAGCAAAGACGGCATAAGCGGATGGGAAATAGACAAACAGCCCACTATGCCGCCGAGCCCCGAGGCGCATCCCGAAGAACTCTACGGCATCGAGGACGCGCGCATCACCTTTCTGGAAGAGAAGAAAAAGTGGGCGATTGTTTACACCGCTTTCTCGCGGTGCGGGCCGCTGGTTGCGCTGGCAACCACCACGGACTTCAAGACATTCGAGAGACTGGGACCCGTGATGCCGCCCGAGGACAAGGACGCCGCCCTCTTCCCCGTTCGATTCGACGGACGCTGGGCCCTTATCCACAGGCCCGCCACTTCCTTCGAGGGGGTCGGGGCGCACATCTGGATGTCCTACTCGCCGGATTTGAAGCACTGGGGCGACCACATTATGTTTCTCGAAGCAAGAAGGGGCGCCTGGTGGGACGCGAACAGAATCGGCCTTTCCCCGCAGCCGCTGCGAACCGACAAAGGATGGCTGATAATGTATCACGGCGTGCGCAGAACGGCGGCCGGCTGCATATACCGCCTCGGACTCGCGCTGCTGGATTTGGAAGACCCGAGCAGGGTAATCCGGCGCTCGGACGAATGGGTCTTCTCGCCGGAAGAGGACTACGAACGCACGGGTGACGTGAACGAGGTGGTCTTCCCGTGCGGCTGGGTTCGGGAGGGCGACGAGATTCGCCTCTATTACGGCGGCGCCGACACCTGCATAGCCCTGGCAACCGCCTCCTTGTCCGGTATTCTCAGGTACCTTGGATAATCCCGGCTCATACCGGCAAACCCGGCGCATCCCCGTTTGTTTAATCTGCTTTGCAGGAGCGGCGAAACAGATTATAATAAGGGGTTTCGGATTCCACTTTTTCTCTTGAATGAAGTCCGCGGCGAAATACTATGAGGCAGATTCCGGCGTATCCGCTGAGGTTCAAAGAAATCTTCAAGCAGACGATATGGGGCGGGGGAAGACTGCGCGCTGTTTTCGGCAAGAACATTCCTCCCGAAAACAAGACGGGTGAATCCTGGGAGATATCCGACCACGGCGATGATGTGAGCGTCGTTGCCGACGGTCCGCTTGCGGACAGGTGGACGCTGAGAAAGTTGTGCGATGAATTCCCGACGGAAGTCCTGGGGACTGCGCTGGCGGACGGATACCGCGAGAAGTTCCCGCTGTTGCTTAAATTCATCGACGCGAACGACGACCTTTCCGTCCAGGTCCATCCGCCCGACGAATACGCGCGCGTTCACGAAAACGGCGAACTCGGCAAGACCGAAGCCTGGTACATAATCGAGGCGCAGCCGGGGAGCCGCCTGATTCGCGGCCTGAAACCCGGCACGACCAGAGAGGAATTCCGCAGCCTTCTCGATGCGGGCACACTGGAGAAATGCCTGCACAGTTTCGAAGTAAAAGGCGGCGACGTGATATTTCTTTCCGCGGGCACGATTCACGCCATCGGGAAGGGAATCGTCCTTGCCGAGATGCAGCAGAACTCCGACACGACATATCGCGTATATGACTGGAACCGGGTCGGGCTGGACGGCAGGCCGCGCGAACTCAATGTCGAAAAGGCACTGGACGTCATCAACTTCGACGCGCCACCCGACGAAGGTGTGTTACGCGTCGACAGGTCCGAGCGCCGGATGATAACAGACTGCAAGTACTTCACAACCGAGGCGATAACCCTCGCAGGCAACTCTGTAACCGAGAGCGTTTCGCCTGAGAGGTTCGAGATTCTCTGTGCCGTTGAAGGTGCCGGGATGATTGCGTGGTCCGGCGGAGAGATGGATATCGCCGCGGGCACGTCACTGTTGCTGCCGGCGGCGATGGGAGATTACACCGTATCAAGCGGGAAGCGCCTCCGCATTCTGCGCACACTTCCGGGACAAAATCCCGGGTAGGGTCCTTAGATCTTCCCGCGAAGCAGCGGGACAACCAAAGCACCACATACTCATAATAATATAATGCTCGAACGACTACACAAAGTATTAGCGCACGCGGGCGTCGCGTCGCGGAGAAAATGCGAAGAAATTATCGCCGCCGGGCGGGTGTGCGTTGACGGCGAGGTCGTCACGAAAATGGGGCTCAAGGTAGATCCGCTTGCGGCCAGGATAACCGTGGACGACAAACTCATATCCCCGGAGAAACCCGTTTATGTCTTGCTGAACAAGCCGGCGGGTTACCTTTGCACGACCGACGACCCGCTCAGTCGCAAGACGGTGCTCGATTTAATCCCGGGAGTGCGTGAGAGGGTCTTCCCGGTCGGTCGTCTTGACGAGGACACCGAAGGGCTGGTCGTCGTCACAAACGACGGCACGCTCGCGAACGTCCTGACTCACCCGCGCTACGGCGTGCGAAAGACCTACTCGGCGCGCGTTCGCGGCAAAATAACGGACGAGGCCGTGCGCGAGTTGAAACACGGCGTGTATCTGCCCGACGGGAAGGCCGTTGCGGAACAGGTCGAAGTTCGTCGTCACAAAGGCGACGAGTCAACGGTAACGCTTGTGGTGCGTGAAGGCCGCAACCACATCGTCAAGAAAATGCTGAAGCGGGTCGGCTTTCCCGTGAGAAAACTCAAGAGGACGCGTATCGAGTTCCTTACCTT
>JBDRIB010000067.1:0-10392 GCA_043816375.1 Planctomycetota bacterium
TTTATGAGCACGCTTGACAAGATAGCGTATCTTATGCTTGCCGTTGTTATGCTCACGGGAATTTCCATATTGTTCAACCGCCTTGCGGGTATCAGGTACTCAATATGGCCCGGCAAGAGGGAGAGGATGACCCGCGAATGAAAAAAAATCAACCAGAGGGGCCAGAGCCGTCTGGTTAAGTTTTCCGACATATGCCTTACAGATAAATGACGAGTTGACGTATGGCGGTGAGGACATTGAAGAACTACATCGGCGGGAAGTGGGTCGCCGCTTCCCGGCGGGAGATGGCGGATAACATCAATCCGGCGACGGGCGGACTGATATGCCGGGCGCCCCGCTCGACGAGGGCCGACACGCGAAAGGCAATCAGCGCCGCCGCAACGGCCTTCAAAAAGTGGCGGCTTGTCCCAGCGCCGCGCCGCGGGGAGATTCTCTACAAAGCGGCGCGCCTGCTTGAAGAGCACAAGGAAGAACTCGCCCGCGCACTGACAACTGAAATGGGCAAGGTCATCGCCGAAGCGCGCGGCGACGTGCAGGAAGCAATCGACGTCGCATACTATATGGCGGGCGAGGGCCGCCGCTGGTTCGGCCAGACCACGCCGTCGGAGATGCCTGACAAGTCGACGATGTCCGTGCGCTGTCCATACGGCGTCGCAGGAATCATAACGCCCTGGAACTTCCCCGTGGCAATACCCGCCTGGAAGATGATGCCGGCGCTGGTATGCGGGAACACGGTTGTATTGAAGCCGGCCACCGACACGCCTCTGACCGCCTTTATGTTCGTCCGCGTCCTGGAGCAGGCCGGCATCCCGCCGGGCGTCGTCAACCTTGTATTCGGCCCGGGAGGCGAGATTGGAAGGGAGTTGTGCACCAGCGAGGCGGTTAAGGTCATAGGCTTTACCGGCTCGGTCGAAACCGGCAGGGATATCGATATGGCGGCCGCGCCGTACAACAAAATCGTCTCCAAGGAGATGGGCGGCAAGAACGCGATTATCGTTATGGAGGACGCGGCCCTCGACCTCGCCGTGGACGGCATCATCTGGTCGGCATTCGGCACTTCCGGCCAGCGCTGCACGGCCGCCAGCCGCGTAATCGTGCACAGGAAGGTTGTGAAAAAACTGGCGGAAAAACTGCTTAAAAGAACAAAGGCGCTTCGCCTCGGCGACGGGTTGAACAGAAACACCGACATCGGCCCGGTAATCAACAGGAACTCGCTCGAGAAGATTCATTCCTTCGTCGAAATCGGCGTCAAGGAAGGCGCAAAACTTCTGTGCGGCGGCGAAATCGCCACCCGGGGCGCCCTGCGAAAGGGCTTCTTCTACAAGCCGACCATCTTTGCCAACGTGCACCCGGAGATGCGCATTGCACAGGAAGAAATCTTCGGACCCGTGACCGATATCATTGCCGTCCGCAGTCTGGAGGAGGCCATCAGGGTTTCCAACGGAGTTCGGTACGGTCTTTCCGCGTCCATCTTCACCGCGGACGTGAACAGGGCCTTCGCCGCGATGCGGGATTTGGACACCGGACTCGTTTACATCAATCACGGCACTATCGGCGCCGAGGTGCATCTGCCTTTCGGCGGCTGGAGGGCCTCCGGCAACGGCCACCGGGACTCCGGGACACCGGCGCTTGACATTTACAGCCAGTGGAAGACAATCTACGTGGACTTCTCCGGCAGGCTTCAAAGGGCTCAAATAGATTAAGACCAAGGAGTCAGACGCTGGAAGGGTCTGACACCTGACATAACGCTCAACCGATTTGCGAGAAAAAACTTGATACAGCCGACTCAGAATTCAAAAACCAGTCCCACCCGTATGGATTCCGCCCGCATCGGGAGGGCAAGAATCGCCTGCACCGACACAGCCTGGGGCGGGGACAACCTGGAACAGTTCCTCGACGAGATAAGCGAGACAGGTTACTGCGGTATCGAGGCGTCCGGCAAGGTCGCCGCTTATCACTACGATAAACTTTACGGGTTCAAGAAAATGCTCCATGACCGCTGCCTTCGTCTCGCATCTCTTCACGGTCAACTTGCTCTTGACGACCCCTCCAAGCAGGACGACGAAGTTTCGTACAACAAGATGATAGCAGAGTTCGTCAGGTCCTGCGGCGGCGACATTCTCGTCTTCAGCGGCGGACTGAAAAGCCCGGAGGGCAAAAGCGATGACGACCTCAGGCGTCTGGTCGAAGCCTGCAACGAAATCGGCGAATATTGCAGGATGCTCGGCGTGAAGGCCTGTTACCATCCGCATATCGGAACCCTCGTCGAGAACGCGGAAGACATCGCCCGCTTTCTGGAAGCGACCGACCCTTCGCTCACGTACCTGTGTCCCGACACGGCTCAACTGGTGCGGGTGGGGGCCGATCCCGTCGATGTCTTCCGACGTCACGCAGACAGGATAGCATACGTGCACTTTAAGGACGTCAAAGTCGGCGATAACGAGGAGAAACAGTTTGTTTTTTCCGAACTCGGGCGCGGCGTTGTGGATTTCCCGGCAGTGCTGGACGTTCTCAGGGAAATCGGCTATCAGGGCTGGATAACCGTCGAGATTGACAAGGGGCCTGTTCCGCCTAAAGAGAGCGCTGAGATATGCAAGCGCTACATCGAGGACGTGCTCGGTCTCTCGCTTTCGCTGGCCGGATTTCCGCTGGAAGTGGAGAAAGCGCCCCCCGAGGTGAAACAGGCCGTGCTCGAATCGATTCAAGCGGAGCCCGAATCAGTGCGTGCGCTGCGTGCGGCGTTGTCCCGACCCGTCGAGGCGGAGACGCCGCAAGAAAAAGAAGAGCCGGCTGCCGCACAGCAGGAAGCATCGCGGGAGTTTGGCGCGGGCATCGAGCCGTTAACCCCGAAGGAAGAAGCCGCTCCCGCGCCGGAGACAGCTCGACAGGGAACTCCCGTCGTCGATACGGAACAGCAGGAACAACACCCGCACGAACCGACGGAAGAAACGCGCCCCGAACCCGGACAGCAGCAAGAACACCCCGGTAAGGAGAAACCGCCTGGAGATGACCAACCCGGTACGGGCCCGTATGGGCAAGGTTGATTTTCGGGAGGACTGAAGGATGAATAAGGGAATTCACGGACCGAGAGGCTCCGTCTCTGCATTAGTGCTTATGCTTTTCGTATGCGCGGGCTGCCTCTCCCGCCCCGATTACGCCCCCGACTTCGGCAGGGTCTCCCCCAACGACGGCGAAGAGAACGTCGCAACAATACCGACGTTCTCCTGGGAGATTGAAGATGGCTTCACCGACGTGTATTTTCAACTATACGCGGCTGACGCCTATGATTACGAGAGAAACAGAGCCACGGGTTCGCCGCTGCTTCAACTGACGGGATTCAAACCCGGCAGAAACACGGTTTCTTTGCAGAACGACGCCGAACTGAAGTCGCGCTACTCCGCGGTCGGTCCGTTCGTGGACAAGGGGCTCTCGACGCTCGCGTACAATCAGAGTTACGTGTGGGTTTTAATTGGCAGGAAAAACGGCGGGAAATTCTGGACGGCATTCAGGTTTCGCACGACAGCAAAAAAGAAGGACTGACGGAGCAACAGCCGTGGCGCTCAAAGACAAAATCATCCTGCAAAAGGGCGACATCACAAAGATGGATGTGGACGCCATCGTGAACGCCGCAAATAATGACCTTAAACTGGGCGGGGGCGTCGCAGGAGCCATCCGCCGCGCGGGCGGTCCGGGCATACAGGAAGAATGCGACAGGACAGGGCGCATCCCCGTGGGCGAGGCCGCCATAACCGGCGCAGGAAAAATGAAAGCGCGCCACGTCATACACGCCGCCAGTATGTCGCTCGGCTCGATAACGACGGCGCCCGCACTGCGCGACTCCACGCGCAACAGCCTGCTGCGCGCGAAGGAAAACGGTCTCAAGACAATTGCCTTCCCCGCGGTCGGAACCGGCATCGCCGGATTCCCGCTTGACGAATGCGCGAAAATAATGATAGACGAGGTGCTGGCGCATCTCGGGGATGAGACGTCCGTCGAAAAGGTTTATTTCGTGCTCTTTGGCGAAGATGCGCTCGCGGCCTTCAGGCATTACCACGATTCGATTGAAGCCTGAAGTTGCCCGTCCCGTGATCGGTGACTGATCGGTGACAGTCACCAATTACGGCGGACCGGTTCTATTCAGAACGCAAAAGGTGACTGTCACTAATTACGGAATCGACCCCGACTTTGTCGGGGGAGATTCGTAGATTAGTGACTGTCATCCTTTTGCAATGCGAAAGTCGATTCGTAGAATAGAACCAGTCCTGAAATGCTCCCGACTTGTAGGGGGGGCCACTCGTAGATCGATGGCTCCGCCTGAGGCGGGCGCAGGGGACAGTCCCCTGCGGGGGTATCCTTTCCCAGCAGGTATTTCTTTAACAATGCATTCAACATCAACTGGGCCTTCTACTGCCGGGGGTCTGAACAATGATTGAACTGAAAAAAATCCTTGTGCCGGTTGACTTCTCCTCGCGTTCCATCGACGCGCTTCAATACGCCCTGAGCCTCGCTCGAACATACTCCGCGTCTCTGCTCCTCCTGCACGTCGTGGATATGGGTGCTGCGGAAAGCATCTTCAGAATACACACCACCGGACCCGAAGAAATGATGGCGGAGAAACTGTGCAAATACTGCGAGAAACAGTTCGACAAAATGCTCGTTGACCTCGACACCTCCGGCGTAAACATCGACAGGCGCGTCGTGCAGGGCCACGCCCACCTGGAAATCGTGCGCGCGGCCGCCCTTGAGGATATCGACGCGGTCGTAATGTGCACCCACGGTTATACGGGGCTGGAACATATGCTGCACGGCAGCGTCACCGAGAAGGTCGTTCGCAGCGCGCCCTGCCCGGTGCTTGCAGTCAAGTCCTCCGGCTACAAATTCCACCTGCCCGGCAAGACCAGGGCCATCCGCAAGGAAGACATCTCCACACCCTGAAAAACGTGCACAATAAGGCCGGACCCCTTTTGTTCTCGTCTTTCCCATTTTGACTCGGGTAGAAAGTGCTGGTATAATCTGCGCTTTATTGATGCCCGCGTTAAGCAAAGAACAGCAGAGGTGACTGTCACTAATTACGGAGCGCAGGCCCGATTTATCGGGGCCAGCTCGTAGATTAGTGACTGTCACCGTCTCAAGGATTGTTCCTTTGTCTATTATGGATACCAATAACAAAGAAACGGGGCGGCAGGACACATTGCCTGCCGCTTTTCACATTTTAGAAACCGTTCCACGGGGAACTCACATTTCATTGGCGATGCCGGAATGTTCTTTACAAACATCTCCAGCAAAGAAACAACTTCAGGAAAAGGTTCCAAAATGCTTCATCCATTTTCACCGAAAATCCACTCACAAACCCGGCGCACACCCTGTGCTCCGTATTCCCCCGTGCCGGGGGTCGTTTATTTATTCAGTATTTCGATGCTTGTGCGCGTCAGGTCCATCGTTTCGGTGCTGTGCAGCACGATTCTCATACTCATCTGAATGTCCTGGCTGACGGCGCTCTTGCCGGTAACACGCATATCGTCCGTCTTCAGTATGAGGTCGTAGCCGTTTTCTTTGGCGTATTTGCCGACGGCATTGCGTATCGTCGCGTAGAGTTCCTGCCTTTCGGACAGTTCGCGTTTCAAAATGTCGCTTTTCCCTTTTTCAGCCTTTATCTGCGCCTCCGATGTAATCTTGATGAGTTGTTCCTGTTTTTTTCGATATTCTTCGGAGTCCTCTTCAAGTTTTTCCATCTCGGAGGCGATTTTTTCCGCCTGCTTTCTGAGATTATCAATCTCGTATTTGAGTCTTTCGGTGCGCATCCTGAGTTCCTTTTCGCGGTTGATGCGTTCGTTGAATTTGTCGAACACCTCGGCAACGTCAACGACGCCTATCTTCAGCGGTTTATCTTTATTTTGCGCCGCGGCGTCGCGTGCTCCGGTTCCCAGGAGGTAAGCCCCGACGGTTACAACGGCCAGCAGTACGCCTGCGAGTGTCAAGAGTTTGTGGTTCATTGCTTTTTCTCCGATGATTGGGTGCAGGGCCGCGGCTTTCGCGCGTGATTTCGGCACAAAATCTCCCCTGCTCATAAGCGTGAGAGCGCACGGGTAATGTGAGAGTGCGAGGAGCGCACGGCCTTCGAATCCGGTTCTCGGATGCCCCGATGCGGCCTACTTGGAAGTGCCGACAAAATCGGCGATGTCGTCGTCGGCGCCGATGACATAGAGCATATCGCCCTTGTCAAGAACGTCCGAAGCGCTTGGTACGTCGTTGATTACTTCCTTGCCTTTTTTCCCTTTCGGGTCAGGTCTCTTGATTACAACGATGTTTACTTTGTATTTGTTGCGCGCATCTATCTCGCTGAGGGATTTGCCGGCGAAGCGTTCCGGGACGGGAATCAGGGCAATGCGATGGCTTTGTGCCAGCTCCAGGGAGTCGATGATTTCCGGCTTGATAAGGTGCTCCGACAGGCGCACGGCGCTTTCGTCTTCGGGGCTGATTACTTCGTCCGCACCGACCCGTTCCAGGATACGCTTGCGGGTCCAGCTTGTTGCCTTGGCGATGACTTTCTTCACACCGATTTGCTTCAGCAAAAAGGTGGTCAGAACGTTCGGCTCAAAATCATCGCCCATACCGACGATTGCGACATCCACCTTGTCGATGCCCTGTTCCGTAAGGGCCTTCGCGTCCGTGGTGTCCATCTTCACCGCCAGTGTGACCGATTCTTTCATCTGGTCGACAAGGTCGCCGTCAATATCGGCGGCGATGACTTCGGCACCGGCCTCGTAAAGTTTAAGGGCCAGGGTGCGAGCAAATCTCCCCAAGCCCAAAACGGCAAATTTTTTTCCGGCCATACGTTCCTTTCTCAGCCGACCATAACCCTCTCGGACGGCAATTCCGTCTTGCCCGGCTTCTGAATGATTGCGACAACAACCGTCAACGGCCCGATTCTTCCTATAAGCATCAAAATCATTATAAGCACCTTGCCGATATCTGTCAATTGCCACGTGTTTATGGCGCTCAGACCTACCGTGCCGAAGGCGCTGGTGGCTTCAAAAAGCAGATTGAGAAAGGGCTCGCCGCTCGCACGCTCCGTAACCGACAGCAACAACGCCGCAACGGCGGTAAGGAACACGCCGAGAACCGCGATGAGGAAGGCCCTGCGCACAATGACGTCGGGAATGGTACGCTTGAAGACCTCGACCCTCGGCCGCCCGCGTATCGTGGACCAGAGCGTTATAGCAAGGATGGCAAGGGTCACGGTCTTTATGCCGCCCCCCGTAGAGCCGGGCGAGGCGCCTATCATCATAAGGATAATCAGGAAGAATTTCGAGGCATCGGTGAGTTTCTTCGTATCAACGGTGTTAAAGCCCGCCGTGCGCGCCGTGACCGCCTGGAAGAAAACGGCTTCGGCTTTGCGCCACCCCTCCAGGCTGAGCAGCGTCTCGGGATTGTTCCCTTCCAGCAGATAGATTGTCACAAAGGAGCCGAAAAGCAGTATTATGGTCGTGATAAGCACGAGTTTGGTATGGACGGTCATTCGCGGCCGGGCAATCTCTATGTCCTCGAAAATCTGCCTGCCCCGGCCGAAAAACTTGCTTACCCTGGAGCCTATCATCGTCAGCAGGTTCAGGCATACTGCGAAACCGAGCCCGCCGACAATAATCAACAGCGGCACGACGATGGCGATACCGAACTTGTCGCGCAGGGATATAAAACTGTCGCTGAAAAACGTGAACCCGGCGTTGCAAAAAGCGCTGACGGAATGAAATGCACTGTAATACGCCTGGTCGGTCTGGCCCAGCAATTGCCCGTCCTTCTCCCAGACGCCGTTCAGCAGGAAGAAGCCCGCCGCCTCAAACACGAACGTGAAAAGCAATATGAAAATTATGAGGCGCGTAACCGTACCGGCGCCCTTCGTCTCCAGCAGTCCGGTCATCATTGTCCGGTCTCGTATGCCGTAGCCGCCTCCGACGGCAAGCGCGAAAAACGCGCCGAACGTCATCAGCCCCAGTCCCCCCACCTGGATGAGCATAAGTATTATCAACCGGCCGAAAGGCGAGAAGTCGGCAAATGTGTCCTTGACCACGAGTCCGGTCACGCACGTGGCCGAGGTTGATGTGAACATCGCGTCGATGAGCCCCAGGGAGCCCGAATCGCCGCTGGAGCCCGGCAACGCCAGCAGCACGGAGCCGACAAGTATCAACAGCATATAACTGCCGATAAGCGTCACCGCCGGCCGGCGCGCGAAGGCGTTGATGTTTCTCAACAGGCGCGAAAAGACAAGGATGATGGACAGGAACAGAAACACCTTGACCACCAGATGCGGTTCTATGCCCGCGATTTGCAGGCCGGCGAATCCGAGTATGACTATTACGACCGGCCAGTTGCGCGCCAGATAAGTCTTGCGGTTGAAATGGAGAACCAGATTCGCGGCATTTTCCAGCACAAACAACCACGCAATTACAAACTGGATAACGGTGATGAAATCGCGCAGGGCCCCCTCTATGCGGAAACCCGGCACCGCCACCAGCGTCACGGCGGCCAGAAACACGGCGGACCACACAATCACCGCGTGCGTGCGCGGGAACTTGTTCTTGTAGAAAAGTTGTGTCTTTTCAAAAGGCATTTTTCGCACCGGTCGGGGTCAGACACCGGGAGATGGGTCCGACCCCCGTTCAGTCAAACGATATGCCGCCCGCTCTTTTTCAAATCGCTCAGGATTTCTTTTCGTTTCGCGGCGTAGCCCTTCCGGCCCATAAGCGCGAAGGCCGCTATCTTGCCCGCCTCGACTCCGGGCTGGTCGAAGGCGTTTATGCCGTACAATTTCCCCGCAAACGCCGTCTGCACCTCGTACATATACATCATCTGGCCGACCGTGTGCGGCGTTATCTCCGGCAGCATCACCGTAAGGTTCGGCCTGTCCGCCGCCGTCAGCGCCACAGCGGTGCCCGTGCGCTCGGCGTCTATCAGCCTGTTCATCGTCCTGCCGCCGAGGTACGCAAGTGCGTCGTATCTCTGATAGGTCTTCGGAATCCTGACCTCGCGGCGGTATTTCTGCACGCCGACCAGCGTGAATATTTTATCGTTCGGGCCTTCGGCGTAAAGTTGCACCTGCGAGTGCTGGTCGGTCGCGCCCAGCGCCTTTATCGGCGTCTGGCCGGTGTGGACGATTTTCCCCTTCAGGTCATACTTCTTGCCGAGGCTCTCCGCCCACAACTGCCGGTACCAGTCGGCTATCAGGTAAAGCGCGTTCGAGTAGGCCATCATCACCGACATCGGCTTGCCCTTCTTCACGTCGGCGATGTAGTGGATGACCGCGTTCAGATACGCGGGGTTCTTCCTCAGTGCCGAAGTGCGGCATCTCCCGTCCATCTCCGCCGCGCCCGCGAGCAACTCCTCAATATCTATCCCGCCCATCGCCGCCGACAGCAGCCCGACCGGCGTGAAAACGCTGCAGCGCCCGCCGACGTTGTCGGGAATCACGAACGACTCGAATTTTTCCCTGCCGACGACTTCGCGCAGCAGGCCCTTCTCCCTGTCGGTCGTCGCGATGACGTGATTCCTTGCGCGCTTGCCGAGTTTGCGGCGCAGGATTTCGCGGATGACCATATACTGGCTCATCGGCTCTGCGGTGCCGCCCGACTTGGAGATGAGGTTGAAGAGCGTCTTTTTCGCGTCGATGACGTCGAGCAGGCCGGAGAAGTATTCCGGGTCCACGTTGTCCATTACGAAGATGCGCGGAAAGCCGTTGCGTCCCTTCCTGTCGAGCAGGTTGTAGAAGGGATGATTGAGCGACGCCTGCAGCGCGATGTTGCCGAGCGCCGAGCCGCCGATGCCGAGGACGACGAAGTTCTCGAACCGTCCCTTCAGTTCGGCGACCGTGCCCCTGATGTCGTTGATTATGACATCCTGGTACGGCAGGTCGTAGAAGCCGAGTGTCTCATTCTTCCGTTCAACGAGGAGGCGTTTGTGGTAAGTCTTCGTGCGCTTTTCAAACGCCCTGATTTCCGCCTGCGTGATGCCGTGTTTTTTGCCCACAGCCGACGCCATCACATTATTGAAATCAATCACAATCGGCCTGCCCGTTTTCTTCGCCATAGGGTTGCTCCTTGTTCATTCGGGGTTGCAGCGCAACAAGGTCACTTGTTCAATGGACGATAATATCCGATTTCAACTTTAACAAGAAATATCTCGGCGTCGCGGTGCATAATCGTGTGACACCGCGTGGGTGAGTCGAAAACAAAGCGAGCGCCGGGTACAAGGCCGTCATAGTTGCCTGCTTCTTTCCCGTCAGCCACGATGAAATAGCGGGTTTCGCCTTCCAGGGATAAGGTTGCTCGCGACCCGGGGCGGAGATGCTTTTTTTCCCCCGACCCGGATGCAATATACGCAATATGTTTTGAGTCAGGA
>JBDRIB010000068.1:0-15578 GCA_043816375.1 Planctomycetota bacterium
GTGTTATGTGGAGTCAAGTAAATACCCCTAATCTCGAAAGGGGGCTTAATCCGGGAGCACTTCAAAAAAATCGAATACAGGGCTACTTGACTAGTTCGCAAAAACGGCCTTCTGCATCTGCACAAGAAAAACAGGAAGAAAAATAGGGTCAGACCCAATTTTTCGTATTTGACGCAACCACCTGTTTTGCATACACATAAAATAGGGTCAGACCCTGTTTTCTGTGGAGTTTTTCTCGCTCATAGGTGCATCCGTATATGGAGGGCGAATATGCAGGTTTTGGCGGAAAAATTGCCGCCCCCGGCGGTGGAGATTTTCCGGAGGGTCCTCAAAGATCAAAGCCTCTCCCATAACTTCACTCACTTTTGTGAAGTGCACCCCAAATGAGGACGGAACACGGTTTTCGCTTGACTTTTGCCGTATCCTGGGCTAGAATATGTGCGGTGATAAAGAGAGAGATGAGTAGGCATCGAGTTTATCCCCACAGCACGGGTGAGGACAAACTCTATTCCTACCTTAATGCAGAAACCTTCTGCCGGAACGGCCTTCGGGCCGCATCTCTCGGTCCTTCTTTTTTTTGCCGTGTAATCGCGGTTGAAATATGGAATCCCTTCAAAAATGCGAGCAACTAATTGATTACCAGTTCAGTCACAAGGAGTATCTCGACAGAGCGCTCACGCACTCGTCGGTTAAATCGCCCGCCAAACCGAGCAACGAGCGGCTCGAGTTTCTGGGCGACGCAATTCTTGGTATGGTAATTTCCGAGCATCTCTTCCGCCTGTTCCCCGAATACGACGAGGGCGACTTGACCCGCGTGAAATCGGTCGTCGTTTCCGCGGCCGCCCTGTCGCGCGTCGTCGGGTATATGCAACTGGACGAATGCGTCGTGCTCGGAAAGGGGATACTCAAGCGCAAGACCATCCCCCGCTCGATTCTGGCCAACCTGTTCGAGGCGCTGATTGCGGCGATTTATCTCGACGGCGGTATAGAGGAGGCCAGGAAATTCGTGCTGGATAACCTGGCCGGCGAACTCGAGAACGTGCTGAAGAACCAGCACGCCAAAAATTACAAATCCATTCTGCAGCAACTGGCTCAGCGCAATTATGCAACCACGCCGATGTATCAGGTCGTGGAAGAAATGGGACCGGACCATCTGAAATCCTTCGAGGTCGTGGCTATGCTCAACGGCCGCCGTTTCTGCCCCGCCCGGGGCGACAGCAAGAAAGAAGCGGAACAGAACGCCGCGCGGGAGGCCCTGCTGGAACTCGAAGGCGAAGAAACGCCGGTCGTGTAATACAAGGGGCCGGAGTCCAACCGCTGAAACTCCTGCTATGATTTTCCACAAAATGCACGGAACGGGCAACGACTACGTTTTTGTCGATTGCATTGAAGAAAATCCGGAAATTGCGGGCCTGGAAAACGCTTCGCTTTCCGATATGGCCCGGAGAATCAGCGACCGGCATTTCGGCGTCGGGAGCGACGGGCTTATACTCATACTCCCGTCCGACGCGGCCGATTGCCGGATGAGGATGTTCAACAGCGACGGCTCCGAGGCCGAAATGTGCGGCAACGGCGTCCGCTGCCTCGCGAAGTATGTCCGCGAAAAAGGCCTTGCGCACGGGGACGACATCGCCGTCGAAACCGGCGCCGGCGTCCTGTCGCTCAGGGCCTTTGTCGAAAACGGCCTCGTCCGGAGCGTCCGCGTCGATATGGGCCTGCCCCGGCTGGCATCCGACCGGATTCCGGTAAATGTGGACACGCAAGGCGACGTGAAAACAGTTCGACATTTGCCGAAGGGCTTCTCAATTCCCCCGAACGTCGTCATCGCCCATCCCCTGAAAGTGCTCGACCGCGAGTTCAGGATTACCTGCGTCTCAATGGGCAACCCGCACTGTGTCATTTTCGTGGACGATGCGAGAAACTTCCCGCTCGAAAAATACGGCCCCGCAATCGAAACCTGCGAGATTTTCCCGAAGAGAACAAACGTCGAATTCGTCACGGTCGCGAACAGGGGGGAAGTCGTCCAGCGCACCTGGGAGCGGGGCGCGGGCGAAACGCTCGCCTGCGGCACCGGGGCCGGCGCCGTATGCGTTGCCGCCGCGCTGAACGGCCTGACCGGGCGAAAGGCGCTCGTCCACCTGAACGGGGGGGATTTGAAACTGGAATGGTCCGACGACGGCCACATCTATATGACCGGTCCCGCCGAATATGTCTTCCGCGGCGAATGGCACCTCTAATCCCGCATCTCTCACCAGAAGATCGTTACACAAGAAATGAAGGCAGTATGCGCAAGGGCTACAAGCAAGCGAAAGGTGACTGTCACCATTACGGCGGACCTGTTCTATTTACGGAATCGCGCGAGTGTGCGAGCGCGATTCGTAGAATAGAACAGGTCCTAGAATGCCTCGGGGGACAGACCCCCTGCGAGACTTGTAGATGGTGACTCCGCCACACACATTGGCGGATAAATGTCATCCTTTCGCAACAGAATTACGGCCCCGACAGTCATATAGAATAATGCGAAAGTCGGGGTGTAGATTCAGCCCGCCCGAGCCCCGACTTGTCGGGGGCTTGGGACAGTCCCCTGCGCCGAGATTCGTAGATTGGTGACTGTCACCGTAGGAATAATTTCCTTGTGATTAAAGGTGTTACGGAGAAAAATCGCAAGATGCCGGGAAGGGCGATTCTGTGCGTTTTGCGCACAGATGGAAGGGGATGAGGCGTCGCGGATAAGGTCTTGTTATTTATATGGTTATGATTTGAGCGAAAAAAAACTTGCGTTTTTCCGCATTTTCCCCAAAAAAAAACGAAACTTTTTCGCTTCTCATGTGTCTATATAGGTGGAGGCGTAAGTAAGCGCCTGAAAGAGCAGCAACAAAAACGACCACTATCCACTTCCATACAAAATTTGTTAAAATAGAGACCAAGCACCACTTATCTCCTTTCAACTTTTCCCCTGTTTTGACCAAACGGGGGATTTTTTTTGTCAAAAAAGCGCCCGGCAGGTTTCCCTGTCTCGGGCGCTATCTCTGTAAGGTATCACTTCTTATGCTTTTACAACCCTGGCGCGTAAGTTGGCGGGTATCGATTTGGTCGCGTTGCGGGTATCGACCACCACCTTGCTGCGCTCCACCAGGCGGCTGTAGTCGATGTTTGAGTGGTCGGTTATGATGACCACGCAGTCCTGCTCCGAGAGCACTTCTTCGCTCAGGGGCACCGATACCAGCCGCAGGTCGTAGTCGCGGGTCTTCGGCAGGGCGGGGATGTACGGGTCGTGATAGCAAACAAGCGCGCCGCGCCTGATAAGCATATCCGCCAGGTGTATCCCCGGCGATTCGCGCATATCGTCCACGTCTTTCTTATATGCCATCCCGATGAGCAAGACTCGCGCGCCGCGCAGCGCCTTGCCGTGCTCGCTGAGCGCCTGGGCGACTTTGTTGACCACGTGTTCGGGCATCGCGGTGTTAATCTGTCCCGCGAGTTCGATGAATCGCGTGGAGAAGTTGTACTGCCGGGCCTTCCAGGCGAGGTAGAACGGGTCCACCGGAATGCAGTGCCCGCCCAGTCCCGGGCCCGGATAGAACGGCTGGTAGCCGAAGGGCTTGGTGGCGGCTGCATCGATTACTTCCCAAATGTCGATGTCCATCTTGTCGAAAAGCAACTTCAGTTCGTTGACCAGGGCGATGTTCACCGACCGGTAGATGTTTTCGAGAATCTTGCACGCCTCGGCAACGCGGGGGCTGGAAACGGGGACGACGCTCACGACGACCGAGGCGTAGAGTTTGCACGCAATCTCCCGGCTCGCCTCGTCAACGGCGCCGACGACTTTCGGTATCGAGTCGGTCGTGTATGAGGGGTTGCCGGGGTCTTCTCTTTCAGGCGAGTAGGCCAGAAAAAAATCGAGTCCGCACTTTAGCCCGCTCTCTTCAAGCAGCGGCTTCAGCACTTCTTCGGTCGTGCCCGGGTATGTCGTGCTCTCAAGTATGACAATCTGGCCGGCGCGGATGTTTGCGCCGATTTGCCGGCCGGTGTTCTCGACGTAGGAGAGGTCGGGATTCTGGGACCTGTCGAGCGGCGTCGGCACGCAGATAAGTACCGCGTCAACCTCTTTCAGCCGCGAGTATTCGCCGGTCGCCTCGAACAGGCCGGATTCCCTCAGGCGCGTTATGTCCTTCCCGTCAACCGTGCGGATATAACTGCGGCCGTCGTTCAGCGCGCGCACCTTCCCGTCATCCGTGTCAAAGCCCAGCACGTTGAAGCCGACATTGCAGAATGCGCGCATAAGCGGCAGCCCGACATAACCCATTCCGGTTATCCCGATGACCGCCTTTTTCTTCCCGATGAGTTCGAGAAGTCTCGCTGCGTTCTCCGGAAAGTTCAACTCGCTCTCCAGTAAAGTCGATGATATGTTGCGGCGCGGATTATAACTGTCTCCGCCGTTCGGCGCAATAAGCCGTTTGTCAAAACGAGAAAGCGGGTGAATAATTTGGGAGAATTTTCTTTGCATACAACGCGCATCGGGATATTATTGTTGAATGTCTTGCCAATGAAACACGAAAGGTGACTGTCATCCTTTCGACAGGTGTTTCTTTAACAATGCAAAGAACAATATTTCCCGGCGACGGGTTAACATCCTGAAAGGGGGTGACTCTTATGGGTTGCGGAACATGCGGACCATCGAAAAAGGAACCCGGAAAGAAAAAGGCCAAAAAGAAAGCAGCGAAAAAAGCAAAGAAGAAAGGGAAACGCAAATAGAGTGGCGGTAGAAATTCGGGCCGGAGGTTCTCGCGCAGACTCCGGCCCTTCTTCTTTTTTGGCGCAGCAACCCGCTTGACTTTTTCATCCCTTCGATTATTGTTGCATATCGCTCCTGCCACGACTGTGGAGAAAATCAGTGAACTCAAAAGCAATGCTTGCATTGGCATTAATCGCGGTTGCAATAACCGCTTCGAACTGTGATAAATCCGACAGGCCTCGCGAGGGCGTCGTTTCGCTTTCGCCCGTGGTCACGGAGATACTCTTCGAACTCGGCGCGGGCGACAGAATCGTCGCAAATACCCGACTGTGCAACTATCCCGAAGATGCCAGAGGCAAGACGAAGGTGGGTGATTTCCTGAACGTCAACGAAGAGGCAATAATCAGCCTGCGCCCAAAGATGGTAATTGATACGACCAGCAAGGCCCACCGCGCGCTCTGGAAGCGCCTTTCCGACGCCGGCATTGAGGTTGTGCACTGCCCGATTGAAACAGTTGATGAAGTCGCCGCCGCGTACGAAAAAATCGGCCGGGCCGTCGGCCTGGAAGAAAAAGGCCGCGAACTCTCGCAGCGTTTCCTCTCGGACCTGAATAATCTGAAGGCGAAATGCGCCAACGTTTCGCAGAGGAAGCGCGTGATTTTCTTCATCGAGTATCCGAACCTGACGGCAGTCGGGAAGGGCACCTTCATTGACGATTTCATCTCGGCCGTCGGCGGCGAAAATGTCGTCGCACAAAGCGGCTGGGTGATGAACTTCCCGATTGAAAAACTTGTCGAATTGAAGCCCGACGTCATTATTCAGGCCATCGACGGTGATAAGTTGTCCGATGAAATCATCACTGAAATAGAAGGTTTTTTCAAGTTTGCAAACGTACCCGTCTTTGTTATCGACGCCGACGAGACAACCCGCCCCGGACCCCGCATCGTGAAGGGCTGGGCCGGGATGGCAAGAATCCTGCATCCGGAGTTGTTCGAAAACTGAAAACGCTTTCCATACAGCGGCTTGTTGTAACCGTCGTCGCAATGATGATTGTCCTTGCGGCGGTGATGTTCGTATGCCTGTTCATCGGCACGGTCAACATCTTTACGCAGGCCGGGTGGGAGGAAGTCAGAACGCTGCTTCATCTGCGGCTTCCCAGGATTCTCGCCGCGGCGGCGGTGGGCGCGGCGCTGGCGGTATGCGGCGTGGTGCTGCAGGGGCTTCTGCGAAACCCGCTTGCCGACCCCTTTATCCTAGGAATTTCCGGCGGCGGCACGGTCGGAGTGGTCGTGGCCGTTGCGGCGGGATTCGAGTTCGCGGCGTTTGGGTTCTCGACAACGAACGTTTGTGCATTCATCGGCGCCCTCGGTGCTCTTGCGCTTGTACTCTCTTTTGCAAAGGCCCGCGCGGGTTTCTCTACACACATAATAATCCTGACCGGCGTCGTGCTGAACGCGATATTCAGCGCCGTTATACTCTTCACGATGTCGGTGATGTCCGCAACCGATATGCACCAGGTTTATCAGTGGTTGATGGGAAGCCTCATATATGCCAGAACCCTGGGATACGCGCAGATAGCGGCCGGGGCCGCGTTAATTACAGTCGGCTCTTTGTTATTGCTCCGTTTCGCGCGCGGACTGAATCTTTTTGCGACGGGCGAAGAATCCGCCGTCCAGATGGGAGTGAACGTCGAGCGCACGAAGGTTGCCGTGCTCGTGCTCTGCGCGGTCCTCGCGGGCGTCGCGGTTTCGATAACCGGGCCGATAGGTTTCGTGGGGTTGATTGTGCCGCACATTCTGCGGTTGATTGTCGGGCCGGACCACAGGATACTTCTGCCCGCGTCGTTTTTCGGCGGGGCGATATTCCTGGTACTGGCCGACACAATCGCGCGCTCGATTCTGCCGCTCACGGGGCTTTCGCTGAGCGAACTGCCCGTCGGCGTGGTAACCGCGATGTGCGGCGGGCCGTTCTTCCTGTGGCTCCTGCGCGCCCGCTCCCGACGCGCAATCTTCGGGAATTGACAAACGCAATCCGGTGGAAAACCGCTGAGACGCAGAGGCCGCAGAGAAGTTGAATCCGGACTGTTCAAATGTTTTCTCTGCGCTCTCTGCGCCTCTGCGGTTTGGGATCATCCCGGATGGAATTTATGCAGAAGACGTCCGAACAAATAATCCTGATGCAAAACATCGATTTTGCCTACGACGGGCGAGCCGTGCTGAGCGATGTTTCCTTTTCCGCAGATGAAGGAGATTTCATCGGCGTCGTCGGGCCGAACGGCTCGGGCAAGACGACGCTGATTAAACTCCTGAGCAGGGTGCTGAAACCGCGGAGCGGTAGAATCGAAATCGCCGGCGAGGACATCTCCCGCATCCCGAACCGGCGTCTGGCGCGGATTGCCGCGGTCGTGCCGCAGGAAACAAACGTGCTCTTTGCATACACGGTGGCCGAGATTGTCCTGATGGGGCGTTATCCTTATCTCGGCGCGCTGTCGTTCGAGCGCGGAGAGGATGTCGCCGTCGCGCAGGAGGCGATGGAGACGACCGACGTGGCGCAGTTCGCCGACAGGCTGATAAGCCAGGTGAGCGGCGGCGAGAAGCAGCGCGTTGTCATCGCGCGCGCCCTGGCGCAGGAGCCTCGGATAATGCTCCTCGACGAGCCGACGGCGTTTCTGGACTTGAAACATCAGGTGGGGATTTACAGTGTGTTGCAGAAGTTGAATCGCGAAAAACGGATGACTATTCTGGCCGTCTCGCACAGCCTGAACCTTGCCGCGCAGTTCTGCCGCAGAATCATTATGCTCGACAAAGGCCGCATCGCCGCGGACGGAACGCCGGGTGAAGTGCTGACCGGAGAGAACATCGAGCGCGTATTCGAAGTGAAAGTCCGCATCACCCGCGACGAATCCACCGGCGCCCCGCAGGTCACCCCCGATGCAGGCCGGAACGTGTCCTGACCGCTGAGATGCTTATATCGGGGAGGCACGGCCGCAGAGAATTCAATCCCGGACATCGGAGGCCGTCGAGGCGGGCTATTGCTTATTCCCTTCTTTGTCCTGTTCCTGCTTTTTCTCCGCCGCTTCCGCGGCTTCGCGGAGGATGCGGCGTGCGGGATAGATTATGCGCGAGATGTTGAGAAAAAGAAGAAGTGCGATGATTGACATCCCGACTATCGTCCAGGCGTTGCAGTCCACGAGGATGCTTACGGCGACAACACCTCCGGCAAGTATGAGCAGCACGACCAGGAGCATCGCCTTGCGAAGGCGGAGATGTGCGACGGCCATTATTTTTCTCCCGGATTCTTCAAAACACCCGACAGTTCCGAAAGCGATTTTATCTTCGCGTCCGGCTCTACGCCGGGCATCTCCTCTTTTTTCCAGTCCAGCAGCACCGTTTTCATCCCCAGCATCGACGCCCCGGCCACGTCTTCTTTAATTGAATCGCCGACGAAGGCGGTCTCCTCCGCCGCGACGCCGAGCGCGGCAAGGGCGTCCTCGAATATCGGCGCGTGCGGCTTCTTCATCCCGTGTCTTGATGACGTGACGATGTAATCGAAGTACTCCATCACTCCCAGGCGCGTCAGTTCCTCTTCGAGAAAAGACTGCGGCCAGATGTTGTTTGAGATGACGGCGAGTTTCAGCCCCCTTTTCTTCAGCGCTTCCAGACACTCCTTCGCGCCTTCGTTCAAATCCGTCTTTGCGGTGAATGGTTTTTGCCATTCGCGTGCGAATTTTCGGAACTGCTCGTCGCTGACCGGCAGGCCGAGGTTTTTGAGGACGTCGCGGATGACCTCCTCCGCGTCCATCTCGTTCGCCGTGGCCGCAACGCGCACGTAAGCCGCCTGGATTGACCGGGCGGCCGCGGAAAAGAAGGCCGGGAACGGGGGGGCGTTTTCAATCGTACTTTGTAGATACGTGTGCGCCAGTTTCGCGCCTTCCGAGACGAGCGGCATAATGTCGTCGCCTATCGAGGTGACAAGCGTGCCGCCGTAATCGAACATAACCGCCTTGAGCATTGTTTTTGCCTTTCTTCTTTTCGGTGACGTTCTTCGGTGACAGTCACCATGTCAGTTTTTCAGTCTGACAATCAGTCTGCAGATTTCGTCTTCGAGTTCCTTGTGCTTCTTCGCTTTTCCCGCCGGAAAGCCGTTGCTGATTATAGCAAAAGCGAACCATTTCTCGTCGATGTTTTTCGCGTAACCCGACAGCGCGCTGACGCCGCGCATAGTCCCCGTCTTGACGAAAAGCCTGCCCGCGTACGGCTCTTCTTTCAGGCGAGACCGGGCGGAGCCGTTCTTTCCGGCGACGGAGAGCGTTCCGAGGAAATCGTCGCGATACTCCTCGTCAAACATTGCAGCGAGCAGTCCCGCAACAGCCCCGGCGGTCAGCCGGTTCTTGCGCGAGAGGCCCGAGCCGTCACTGACGACAAGTGTCCTGTTCTCGATGCCGGTCTCCTCCAGGAAGGCGGCCACGGCCTTCGCGCCGTTGCGGAACGTTCCCGTTCCGTGCTCCTCGTATCCGAGTGTCTTGAAAAGTTGCTCCGCGTAGAAGTTCTGGCTGCGGCGGTTTGCAATCTGCAGGGTTTGCAGAAGCGGCGATTCGAGTTTCGCGGCTTCGACCGGCTTGTCTTTTTCGATATCCAGGGACCGCTTTGCAAGCCTCGTCTCCCCGTCAATCCTGATTCCCTTCCTCTCGAGAACATCCTTGAAAATCGCGCCGAAATACAGCGGCGGCCGGTGCACGGCGATGTCGGTGCGATACGGCCTGGCCTTGATGTAGAATTTTCCGCTGACCGTAACCTGATTTTTCGTTCGGCTTCTTGTGACTTTGACCGAATGATATTTCTTCCTGTCCGTCGTCGTGCATTGGTTGGTGACCGAAACGTAGTCGTTCTTCGGCGACACTGTAACTGTCGCGCGCTCTCCCTTCTTTTTGCCGGGGGCCACCGCGACTTCAACGCAGTTGTCGTTGAAGGACAACGCCGCGACGCCCGCGCAATACCACTCCTGCAACTCCCCGCGCGGCCAGTCGGGATGCACGTACTGCCGGTCGAACATCGTGTCGTCGAGAACGATATCGCCCGTGACGCGCCTCACGCCGAGTTTGAGAAGGTCATCGGCGACCTGCTCCGGCAGCGCCGTCGGCGTCTTGTGAAACCTGCCCGAGATATTCGGGTCGCCGCCGCCTTTTACAATCAGATTTCCTTTGACGACGCCGCTTTCGTCGGGACGGGCGGTTATGAAAAAACGCGTAACGAAGCGGTAATCTTTGCCGAGTTTTGCGAGCGCGGCGGCGGTGGTCGCAAGTTTTATACTGGAGGCGGGAATGAGCGCGCGGTCAGCCTTGTGCGAGAATATCTCGGCGCCGTCGGGGAGCGAAACGATTTTCACGGCGACCGTGGCCGGGGCGACATCCCTGTCGGCGAGAAGCCCCTGCACCGCCTTTCGGAACGACTCCGGGTCGAGGCGGTCGGGTTTTTCCCCGGCCTTTTCAGCAGGTTGTGCGGCAAGGCCGCAGGGGAGGCCGAGCAGGAGGAAGAGAATCGCCAGCGGCAGGAGAGTCCGCGTGAGTGTTTTTTGCGCGCGGGGGATTTGCGCGGTGGCCATCAGGTGCCGCCCTCGACATTCGGGATTTCGGGAACGGTTTCTGTTGTTCTTTGCATAATTAATCCGCATTTCTCATCACAAGGCGGAGTTGGCTAAATAGCCGCAGAGACGCAGAGGGCGCAGAGAAGACCGAAACCACAGGTACACACTGATACACGCAGATGCTTTGACCATTGACCTGTCTTGAACCGCCAAGGCCGCCAAGAACGCCGCAAAGCATTAGCAGGGATAAACAGGATGAACTGGATATGTACTTCTCAACTACGGTGCTACGGCTCTACGGGACTTCGACACTTCCTTCGGTTTACTCGGCGCCGAGGTGGGAGATGTTCCGGTCGAGGACCTGGATTTGCCTGAGGAGTTCTTCGCGTTTCTGTCTGGTCTGCTCGACGACATCGGGTGCGGCGCGCTCGACGAAGTTGCTGTTCGCGAGGCGCTTTTCGATGCCCTGCAGGAAACCTTCGACCTGTTTTTTCTGCTTTTCAAGCCTGTCGATTTCGGCCCTGATGTCTGCGGCTTCGAGCGGCACGAATATCTGCGTGCTGCCGACGACGCCGACGGCGCAGCCACTGGGCTTTCGCAGGTTCAGGCCGATGTCCAGTTTGCCCACGCCCGCCATACTATGGAAGTAATGTTCGTATCTCCGGACGACGTCCACGACGTGCTGTTCGTGGGTTGAGATGGTTACGTCGATTTCCTTGCGCTCCGTGATGCCGCGCTTGCTGCGGATGTTCCGGATGCCGCGCGTGATTTCGATGAGCAGGTTGAAGCCTTCTTCGACCTCGCCGGAGACAAGCGCGTCGTCCCAGCGCGGCCAGGGCGCAAGCACGATTGTCTCGCCTTCGGAATGGTTTACCCGGAGCGCGCGGAGAGTCTGCCAGATTTCCTCCGTGATGAAGGGGATAATCGGGTGCAGGAGTTTGAGGCAGGAGTCGAGCACGTGAACAAGTATGCTGCGCGTGTTGTGCGCGCGCGCCTCGTCCGGGCCGGTCAAATCGGGTTTTGCCAGTTCAATATACCAGTCGCAGAACGAATGCCACACGAAGTCGTAAAGCAGGTTCGCGGCGTCGGCGTACCTGTATGACTCGTAGAGTTTCGTCGCTTTTTTTGTCACGGAGTTGAGCGACGAGATTATCCAGCGGTCTTTGAGGTCGGTCAGTTTCTCCGGGTCGAAGGCGTACTCGCCCCGGGGCAGATTCATCAGGACGAAGCGGGCGACGTTCCACAGTTTGTTGTTGAAGTTGCGCCCCATCTCGAACCGCGTCGAGGAGAGGCGGATGTTTTGCCCTTCCGTGGCGAGCAGGGCCAGGGTGAAGCGCACGGCGTCGGCGCCGTATTTTTCGATCATCTTTATCGGGTCGATGGTGTTGCCGCGGCTCTTGTCCATCTTCTGGCCTGCGTCGTCGCATATCAGGCCGTGTATGTAAACGTCGCGGAAGGGCACGTCGCCCCGGAACTCGAGGCCGGCCATAATCATCCGCGCCACCCAGAAGAAGATGATGTCGTGCGCGGTAATCAGCACGCCGGTGGGGTAGAAGGCTTTCAGGTCGCCGGTTTCATCCGGCCAGCCGAGCGTGGAAAACGGCCACAGCCAGGAAGAGAACCAGGTGTCGAGGACGTCGTCTTCCTGCCTGAGATTCGTCGCGCCGCATTTTGCGCATTTCTCCGGCTCCTCGCGCGCGACGTTTATCTCGCCGCACCCGCCGCAGTACCACGCCGGTATGCGGTGGCCCCACCACAACTGGCGCGAGATGGGCCAGTCGCGTATGTTTTCCAGCCAGTCGTAATAGACCTTTTCCCAGCGCACCGGGATGATGCGGATGCGCTCCAGTTTCACCGAGTCAATCGCCGGGCGCGCAAGCGGCTTCATCTTCACGAACCACTGGTCCGAAAGATACGGCTCGACCACGGCGTCGCAGCGATAGCAGGTGCCGATGTTTATCGGATAGTCCTCGACCTTTTCAAGCAGGCCTTTTTCCTTCAATTCCTCGACGAATTTCTCGCGGCATTCGAATCGGTCCATGCCGACGAAGTGCATCGCGTGCTCGTTCATAGAGCCGGTTTCGTCGATGACGGAAGGCGCGGGCAGGTCGTGCTTTTGGCCGATAAGGAAGTCCGTCTGGTCGTGCGCGGGCGTTATCTTCAGCGCGCCCGTGCCGAATTCCAGTTCGACCATATCGTCGGCGATAATCGGCACCTCGCGTTCGACGATGGGAACAATCACTTTTTTGCCGACGAGTTTTTTGTAGCGTTCATCTTTGGGATTCACGGCGACCGCGACGTCGGCAAGGATGGTTTCCGGGCGGGTGGTGGCGATGGTTATATGGCCTTTGCCTTCGACGAGCGGATACCTGACGTACCACAGCGAGCCCTGCCGGTCCTTGCGTTCGACTTCGATATCGGACAGGGCGGTGCCGCACGAAGGGCACCAGTTCACGATGTACTTGCCGCGATAGATGAGCCCCTTTTCGTAGAGCCTGACGAACACCTCGCGCACCGCGCGGGAGAGGCCCTCGTCCAGCGTGAACCTTTCGCGCTTCCAGTCGCACGAGCAGCCCAGCCGCCGCAACTGCCGCATAATTGTTCCGCCGAACTCCTTCTTCCAGGCCCAGACCTCTTCGAGAAACGCCTCGCGTCCCAGGTCGTGTTTCGTTTTGCCCTTTTTGTGGAGTCTCTCCTTCACCTTCATCTCGGTGGCGATGCCGGCGTGGTCGCAGCCGGGCAGCCACATCGCGTCATACCCCTGCATTCTGCGGAAGCGGATGACGATATCCTGCAGCGTCATATTCAGGCCGTGGCCCATATGCAGGATGCCGGTTACGTTGGGCGGAGGAATAACGATGCAGTAGGGGCCCTTCGGTGTTTTGCCTGTTCCGGCGTGAAAGAACCCGCCGGTCTCCCAGACGGAATACCAGCGTTCTTCAATGTCCTTGGGATTGTAGCGAGTCGGGATATCCATGAAAGCGGTCAAGAGTCTACAATGTAACGCATTACGGAGCGTAATTTGTCCGCCTCCCTGGCCGTAAAGACCGAGCCTTTACGGGCTCGGGCGGGCAGGCGGATATGGGCCGAATAAACGGAAGGGGCTGAAGCCCCTTCCCTACATTCTCTTTCGTGGTTAGGCGGTTATTCTTCCGGGTCGCGCAGGCCGACGAAGTTGCGCAGGCTCCCGGCCTCTCCGGTCTTTGCGACGCGGAGCAGCCTCTCGAAAAGGTCGCTGATTTGCTCTATCGAGATATCTCTGCCGCCGAGCCCGTAGATGAAGTTCAGAATCGGCTTGCTGTCTCCGTAAAGCGCCGAGCGCGCCTCCAGCCACACCGGTCCGCCTTCCGCGCCGAAGGCAATCGAGCGGTCCATCACGCCGACGACCTTCACGCCGCTCAGCGCTTTTTTCAGCGCCTCGAACGGGAAGGGGCGGAAGACGCGCAGTTTGAGAAGGCCGACCTTTTTGCCGTCATCGCGCAGTATGTTCACCGATTCCTTCGCGGTGCCGGCGGAAGAGCCGAGAGTAACGATTGCGACCTCGGCGTCATCCATCTGGTATTCTTCGAAGAGGCCGTACGTCCTGCCGGTGAGTTCGCCGTACTCGCGGCCGATGTCTTCTATTATCTTGAAGGAATTGTCGAGGCCTTCGACCTGCTGGCGCTTGTGCTCGAAATAATGAGGCGGCAAGTCGAGCGGGCCCATCGTCATCGGGTGCTTCGAGTCGAGCAGGTAGTTCTTCGGCTTGTATTCGCCGACGAACTTTTTCACTTCCTCGTCGGGCAGGACTTCGAGCAATTCCATCGTGTGGCTCAGGATGAAGCCGTCCAGCGTAATCATCGTCGGCGTCAGCACGTCCTTGTGCTCGGCGATGCGGAACGCCTGGATGCAGTTGTCGTAGGCCTCCTGTGCGCTTTCGGAGAATATCTGTATCCAGCCCGCGTCGCGCGCGCCCATGCTGTCGGAGTGGTCGCAGTGGATGTTCAGCGGGCCGCTCAGGGCGCGGTTTACCAGCGGCATCACGATGGGCAGTCTGCACGACGCCGCGACGTAAAGGATTTCCCACATCAGCGCCATCCCCGCCGAGGACGTTGCGGTTATCGCGCGCGCGCCCGCCGCGCTTGCTCCGACGGCCGCGCTCATCGCTGAGTGCTCCGATTCGGTGCAGACCATTTCCGTATCGACGAGTCCGTCGGCGTAGAAATCCGCGAACTTCATCATCATCTCGGTCTGCGGTGTGATTGGATAGACCGCGGCGACATCGGGGTTGACCTGTCTGAGCGCCTCGGCAACCGCGTCGTTGCCGGTCAGCGCAAGTCTTGTGACTTCGGTGATGGTCATTATCTTCTCCGTAAACATTCCCTGTCTGACTCAATTTGCCTTAGAAGGCAATTATGCTAAGGCAAAAACGCGCGATGTCAAGAAATTAGTGGCAAAGTTGCAAAGGGGAAAACCTTGAAACCACGAATGCACACGAATAAACACAAATAAAAAGGGACAAAGGGTAAAACCTCGAAACCACAGATGCACACGGATACACACCGATAAACCTTGCCTCCACAATAAGCAAATTGCGACCGGAACACGGGAACGGTTCTATTTACGGAGCGCAGGCCCGATTTATCGGGCCCAGCTCGTAGAATAGAACCGTTTCTCAGATGAGCAAATTGCATCGATCCGAAAGGCAAGGTTCAGCCCGCCAGAGAGGCGGATAGACGTCGCCGTAAGGTGCTGTTTGTTTTTCGTAGTTGATTTGTGCAACTCGCGGAATATAATCAATTCAAGCACGGGTCAACGGAGAAACCGCCTTGAAGATTACAGATAAACAACTGGACCACATCGCGCGCCTGGCGCGGCTGAGGCTGACGGACGAGGAGCGCAGGCGATTGAGAAAGGACCTCGACGACATCGTCGGATACGTCGAAAAACTCAACGAAATCAACGTGGACGGCATCAAGCCCACCTCGCACGCCCTCGAACAGAAAAACGTCTTTCTCGCCCCGGATGCCGCGCATCCGCTTCACGCCGCAGACGCGCTGAAGAACGCGCCGCTCCGCCACAGGGACTTCTTCGACATCCCCCGCGTCATAGAGGAGGTCGAGGAATGACGGACATCCCCCCCACCGCAAGCGCGTCGGCTATCCGCGAAAACGTCGCGTCGGGAAAACTGTCCGCGCTCGCGGCCGCCGAGGACTGTTTCAGGCGCATCGACGCCGCTGACGAAAAAATCCGCGCGTTCATATCGCTCACGCGCGAGAGC
>JBDRIB010000069.1:0-2266 GCA_043816375.1 Planctomycetota bacterium
CACTTGTCCGCCTCCCTGGCCCCGACCCGTCGGGGCTCGGGCGGGCAGGCGGAGTCACCGAATATCCTCTTATGGAGAGGGCGGTTCGGCGCCTCCCTCGACGGCGGCCTTGACGAGTTTTGCGACTTCGGCCAGCGCCTCCGCTCTGGTCATCGTGTATTCCTTTGCCTTGTTTTCCAGTTTTTGCGCCTTTTCTTTTTCCGTGTGAATGTCATCGACGATTTCCGGCGGCTGCCTGTCACTGATTCCGCCCAGGCCCCAGGCCGTGCGCCTCTCGCCTGTCTCAAGGTCGACGGAACTCGCATAATCGATGTGGCGTTTGAGTATCGTCACCATCAGCGTACACTTTTTGCCGATGCGTTTTTTCCTGTAGCGCATCTCCTCGACATATATATCGGGGACGTGCCGGGTGGCTGCCGGGGGAAGGACCCTGTATGCGACCCTGTATTCGTTCTTGCAGGGATGCTCCGGATCTTCTTCGGGTTCGCTCCTGGGCGGTTCGGGGGGCGGCTTTGTGACCTTTTCCGATTCCCTCATCGGGTCGCCGCCGCAGGATTCCCCGCCGTCGGAGAAGACGAGCATGCTGGTATGCTTCCGGCGGGCGTTCTTCTGCATATATTCCCTGGCAATGCTTATCGCGAGGGCAAGCGCAGTGCTGCCGCCGGGTTCGACGCCCTTCGCTGCATCGATAACAGCCTGCTTGTCCGTGGTAAAGGGCACCAGCAGCCTGACGCTTCCCTCGCCGCAGCCGTCGAAGACGAAGAACGCGAATTCATCGTCGGGACCCATTTTGTCCACCGCCTTTGCCAGCGCAATCTTGGCTTCCTCAAGTTTGGTGGACTTGCCGTTATCGCCTACCCCTTCCATACTGCCCGATTTGTCGAGCACAATGACGAAACTCGTGCCCTTCGCGACACCGAACTTGTGCCACGTGTCAAACCCGGCGTCAGGCTCTCCGCCTTGTTCATATTTCGTCCATACTTTTGCAGCCGTGTCGAATTCCGCAATCGTGCCGGGGTCCGTGTCGAGGTGCGGGTACTCGCCGCCGGCCTCGCCGATTTTGACCCTGATAACGGCCCTGCCTTTTTCCGCTATCTCCTGCCTGATTTTCTCGGAAGGAGCAATCGTGCCCGACCAGTACCTCCTCTTGATGTCCTGAGAGGTTACCGTGATTTTTTCCCCTGCGATTTCGACCTCGACGCCGTTCGCGCTCACGTCATCGGAGAAGATCAGGCCGATTTGCGCCTCCTTGTCCGACTCGTACGTGCGACGGTTTTTGGTCGTGAACTGGCGGCTGTTACCAACCGACTGCCACTCACCGTCGTAAACGGTTTCGCCGCCCTGCGCGACAGTGCATTCCGCAAGGTGGGGGGGGGCGCTTCACTCCGGAGACGGCGACGCTGTGGGTCTTGTCCCAGTTATCCTCGTCCGCAAGGGCCTTTTCGTAGTTGTCCCAGCACTTCGCGTTCGCGTCGAGCGCAATCGCGGTTGCGGGCTGGACGTCGAGCCATTCTCTGCCGCTCGCCTGGGCCCGGATGCAGATGGGCACGCGCCGTCCGCGCTCGACGTATTCTCTTCGAATCTGGTCGGCGTTCAGATCCACGTCGGCGGAATATTTCGTAAAATCTCCGGACTTGATGAGCCTCGCCCCGCTTTCCACATCGGCGAACTTAACGCGGACACTATACGGCTCTACCGGCGTGTCAAAGCGAAACTCAACGCGCAACCGCACGGTATCGCCTTCAAGATCAATCGGCTGGTCCGCGCGGTTTGATTTCTCGCGATTGTTCCCGGACCTGTTCCAGATGGAATGGTATTTCACCTCATCGTCCTGTTTCACTCTGAGTTCCTTGACAGAGGGGGGGGTTCCCAGACAGGCGAGGTAATCGTATTTTTTTGCCGCGGTTGCGGGGGAGACGCGCACCGCGACCAGAACTACGTCCACGGTGCGTTCGTTCCCCTGGCCGCCGACGCGTTCGACGTGCAGGGACCTGTGATTCGCGCCGGGAGTGGAGACCTTCCGAACTTTTATTTTTCCGAGAGCATCGCGGGTGGCGATTGCGTAGCGCCATTCCCCGTCAGTGCTTTTGCCGTAAGCGACGCCCAGAGGCAGGGCACTTTGCAGCCTTTTTGGCACCCCGAATACGGCATATCGCGCCGAGATGCCCACTGCGGAGGTTTCGCGCGATTCGATGGCGTTCGCCGCGACGTCGTACGACCTGTAGTACCTGTTCCCTGTTGAATTCAACACGTGAAAGTTAGCCAG
>JBDRIB010000070.1:0-11378 GCA_043816375.1 Planctomycetota bacterium
TCGTTATCGAGGCAATCTTCGAAGACGAACAGGTCAAGAAGGAACTCTTCGAGAAACTCGATAAAATCTGCCCGCCCGGCACAATCCTGGCCTCGAACACGTCTTCCTTCAGCATCACCGAACTCGGAAAACCGACGGGCCACCGGGACCGCTTCGTCGGGCTGCACTATTTTTACCATCCGGCAAAGAACCGCCTCGTCGAGGTCATCCCCGGCGGCGACACGTCGCGGGAAACCGTCGAAAAGGCGCGGCTGTTTGCGCGCATCACCGGCAAGACCCCGATACTTGTGAAGGACGCGCCGGGCTTCGCCGTGAACCGCTTCTTCGTGCCGTGGCTCAATGAATCCGTGCGCCTTGTCGAGGACGGCGTCGCGAACATCCCCACCGTCGAAGAGGGCGCAAAACGCGCCTTCCGCATCGGAATGGGGCCGTTCGAACTGATGAACGTGACGGGCGTTCCCATCGCCTACCACTCGACCGTCTCACTCGGCAAGCAAATCAGCAGGTTCTACGCGCCGGCGAAACTCCTCGAAAAACAGTTCAAGAGCGCGGAGAACTGGGACCTCACGGGCGAAGTGGACGAGAAAAAAATCGACGCCGTGCGCGACAGACTCTACGGCGTTATCTTCGGCGTCGCCGCGCAGATTGTTCAGGACGGCATCGCCACCATAGAGGACGTGGACCGCGGCGCAAAAATCGGCCTGCGCTGGACGCTCGGGCCGTTTGAACTGATGAACAGGGTCGGCATCGGCGAGGCGCGCGCCCTCGTCGAAAAAATCTCGGCAGCGCACAAGCAGTTCAAAGTCCCCGAGGTTCTTGCCGAACAGGCCAAGAGCGACAAGCCGTGGGAGTTTGTGTTCGTTGACACGAAAATCGAGGACGGTATCGCAACCGTCACAATCAACCGGCCCGAAGCGATGAACGCGCTGAACGAGACCGTCGTCGCTCAACTTGCAAAGGCCTTCGACGCGGCAAACGGCGACGAGACGGTTCGCGCAATCGTATTCGAGGGCGCGGGCAAGGCCTTCGTCGCGGGCGCGGACATCCGCTTTTTCGTCAAGAACATCGAGAAGAAAAACTTCCAGGCAATCGTGGCCTTCACCAAAAAGGGACACGACCTCCTGAGAAAAATCGAAGGTTCGAAAAAGGTGACAATCGCGCGGCTCGACGGTCTGGCGCTCGGCGGCGGGCTGGAAACGGCGCTTGCCGCCGATTACCGCATAGCCACTCCGAATGCGACGATGGGCTTCCCCGAGACCGGCATCGGCATCTACCCGGGCCTGGGCGGCACACAGCGCACGTCGCGGCTCATCGGCCGCGAACTCGCGAAGTATCTCATATTCACCGGCAGGATAATCGACGGCAAAACGGCGCGCGAGATGGGACTCGTCAGCGAAGTTGCGGATCCGGGCGAAGTTGACGCGGCAATCGGAAAACTCGCCGAAAAAGGCAAACCGGAGAAGAAGTATCCGTCGCCCGTTGTGCCCGAAAAATACAAAGCGCTCGCAGATTTGTTCGGCGATGCAAACGTCGCGAACCTGCTTTCCGGCAAATTGCCATCCGGAGAAAACGCAGAAAAAATCGCGAAGACGGTTTCGCGCAAGGCCCCCGTGGCATTGCGTCTTGCAAATAAAATAATTGACGAGGGCCTGAAAGTGAATCTGAAAAAGGGCCTCCAGATGGAACTGGACCACCTGGTCGAAATATTCTCTACCGAGGACGCATACGAAGGTCTCAGCACCCTCGGCAAAAAACGCCCCGAATTCAAAGGCATCTAGGGGTCAGACTTCAACTTTTTAAACTTTTCAATTTTTTGCGTATGTCAAGGCAGTTCAGCCGGTTGTTGAAATTGTGATAGTGGTCGATAGTCGAAAGGTTTAAAAAGTTGAAGTCTGACCCCTGAGTGAGTTTTGGAGGTTTTCAAGTGAGTGAAAAAAAACCGTCGGGAAGAAAAAAAATCGCCGCCACCGACACGATGAAAAAGGTTATGGCGGACTACTTCTACGAACTGGACAACGCGGCGAAAACCGGCTCCGCGAAAGTCGCCTGGTGCACCAGCGTCGGCCCGGCGGAGTTGCTTTACGCAATGGGCTTTCTGGTCTATTTTCCGGAAAATCACGGCGCGATGCTCGGCGCGACGCGAATGGCGACCGACCTGATTCCGCTGGCAAACGCGGCCGGGTATTCGCCGGACATCTGCTCGTATTTGACCAGCGACGTCGGCTCCTTTATCAAGGGCGAGACGCCGCTCTCGAAGGCATATCCCGGAATCGAGTCCGTGCCGAAACCGGACGTACTCGTCTTCAACACCAACCAGTGCCGTGACGTGCAGGACTGGTTTTCGTACTACGCGGATACGTTCAACGTGCCCCTTGTCGGCGTGCACACGCACCGCGGCGTAAGCAGCGTCACCGACATGCACATAAATTCAATCGCGCAGCAGATAGAGGGTCTCGTACCCGCGCTTGAAAAGGTGAGCGGGACGAAGTTCGATTTCGCGAAACTTCAGGAGACCGTCGCGGAATCGCTCGAGACCAGCCGCCTGTGGAAAAAGGTGCTCGACACCGCGGCCGCCGTGCCCTCCCCGCTCAATTTCTTCGACGGCACAATTCATATGGGACCGGCGGTCGTTCTGCGCGGCACAAAGATTGCCAACGATTATTACAGAACGCTTCTGGCCGAACTGGAACAGCGGGTCAGCGACGGGACGGCGTCCGTCGAGGGCGAGGAGTACCGCCTGTACTGGGATGGTATGCCAATCTGGGGAAAACTGCGCGACCTGTCGTCCCTCTTTACTTCTCTGAAGACCTGCGTCGTCGCCTCGACATACTGCAACTCCTGGATTTTTGAAGCGTTCGACCCCGAAGACCCGTTCAGGTCGATGGCGCGCGCATACACCGAACTCTTCATCGTCCGCTCCGACAAGGCAAAGGAAGAACATATCAGGAAGATGTGCGAGTTCTTCAAAGTCGACGGCGTTCTCTATCACGACTCGAAGACCTGCCCCAACAATTCGAACAGCCGCTACGGTATGCCGCAGCGGCTGCGTGAAGAGGCGGACATCCCCTTTGTAACGATAAACGGCGATTTGAACGACCTGCGCTGCTATTCGGAAGAGCAGGCCAGAACGCAAATCGAGGCATTCATAGAAGGACTTGCCGAGAAAAAATGACCGCACACTGCTTTGCCGGCGTTGACGTCGGCGCTTCAAACACAAAGGCCGTTATCATCGGCGATGACGCCGGGGTCCTCGGCTCGGCCGTGCGAAAGTCGGGCGGGGATTTCGCCGAGGCCGCGAAGTGGTGCATCGAGGAAGCATTGAAGCAGGCCGCGCTTGATGCGAACAGCATCGCGGCGATGGTGTCCACCGGCTATGGCCGCAGCAACATCCCGTACGAGTGCAGGGCCGTAACGGAGATAAGTTGCCAGGCCCGGGGCTGCTATCACTGCTTTCCGCGTGCCATTACCATCATCGACATCGGCGGACAGGACAACAAGGTGATTGAACTCGCCCCCGACGGGACGCGGCTGAATTTCCAGATGAACCGCAAGTGCGCCGCCGGAACGGGTGCGTTTCTCGAAGAGATAGCAAACAGGCTCGATTTGACGCTTGACAAACTCGAACCGCTCGCGCGGAAATCGACCGAGGAGGTGCAACTCGGCGCGTACTGCACCGTCTTCACCTCGACCGAGATTCTGGCGCGGCTTCGCGAGGGCGTGAAGGTCGAGGACCTGGTGCGCGCGGTTTTCGGCTCGGTCGTCAAACGAATAATGGAAATGACCCCGCTCAAAGGCGAGATAGTGCTGACCGGCGGCGTGATAGCATACAACCCGATTCTCGTGGAAATGCTCAGGGAGCACGTTTCCGGGAAAGTGCTGGTGCCGCCGGAGCCGCAACTGACCTGCGCGCTCGGCGCGGCCCTCACCGCGCGAAGCGGACATAGGTGACTGTCACCAATTACGGAATCGAGCGAGCCCGGCGAGTGAGATTCGTAGATTGGTGACTGTCACCGTAAGAATAACGGTCAAAGAAAAAAAGAGCCGTAGTTCCGTAGAGCCGCAGCACGGTAGTTATTGAAAATTGACTAGTTAAAGAAACGCGAAAGGTGATTGTCACCGCTCCAAACAACGGAGATTGTTATGCTCGACCCACTGTTCAATCCGAAAGGCGTGGCCATTATCGGCGCGTCCGAACGCCTGCTTAACATCGGCAACAGAATACTGCGCAACCTCAAGACCTACGGCTACACCGGCGACATCTATCCGGTCAACCCGAAGGCGGCCGAGATAGAAGGCGTCCGGGCATATCACTCCGTCTCCGAAGTGCCCGGCCAGGTTGACCTGGCGCACATCGTCATCAAAAACAAGTTCGTGCCGATGGCTATGGAGGACTGCGCAAAAAAGGGCGTGAAGGTCGTTATTATCAACACGGCCGGCTTCAAGGAAATCGGCGGCGAGGGAGCGGAACTGGAAAAGAAGGTGGTCGAACTCGGGAAAAAGCACAATATCAGAATCTTCGGCCCCAACTGCCAGGGCGTTATGAACTCAGACCCGGAGGTGAAACTCTACGCGAACTTCACCTTCACGCCCCTCAGGGCGGGCGCAATCTCGCTCATCGCGCAGAGCGGCGGCGTCGGCGAGGTGATAAACAACCGGCTTCTCGAACTCGGCGCGGGTCTGAGGATGTACGCCAGCAACGGCAACGCCTGCGACATAAGCATTCCCGAGATACTCGAATATATGGGCAACGACGAAAAGACGCGCGTCATCATCGTTCACATCGAGAGCCTTGCCGAGCCGGAGCGGTTTATGGAGGTCGCGCGCAAGGTCGCGCGAAACAAGCCGATTCTTGCAATGAAGACGGGCCGCACCGAAGAAGGCGCAAAGGCCGTCTGCTCCCATACCGGGATGCTGCTGAAGCAGGACATCGCAATCAGGGTCATATTCGAGAAGTGCGGCATTATTCCGTTCACCGGGCACGAAGAGATTTGCCGGACCGCTCTGGCCTTTGCGAAGCAGCCGCTGCCGCAGGGCAGGAACGTCGGCATCATAACAAACACCGGCGGCCCCGCGATTATCGCCACCGACGAATGCATCGACGCCGGACTGAAAATCCCCGACCTATCGCCAGAAACAAAATCCCTGCTCAAGGAACGACTCTTCCCCGAGGCATCCGTCAACAACCCGATAGACGTGCTGGCGACGGGCACGCCGGAGCACTACGGGGCCTCGATACAGGCGCTGCTCGACGACGGCAGTATCGATTCGATACTCCTGCACTTCGTCACGCCGTTCTTCGTCGATTGCGAAGCGGTCGCCGGGGAAATCTCGCGGGTTGCAAAGGACGCCTCAAAGCCCGTCCTCGGCGTCGTGATGACCAACAAGGAAAACTGGGCGAAGACGCTCGAGATTATCCGCGCGAGCGGCATCCCCGCATACGATTTTCCGGAGACCGCCGCGCAGGCGCTTGTGCATATGACCGGTTACTCCGAGTGGCGGAGAAAAAACGCGAAAGAAATGGCCGGCACGTCGGTCGAACTGTCGCTCAAATCGGTGGAAAAGGCGCGCGAGATTGTCAGGTCCTGCGAGAAAGGCAAATTTATGCCCGCCGAAGCGGCGTTCGAACTTCTCAGGATTTACAAGATTCCCGTGGCGAAGTACGCCATCGCCGAAGGAAAAGATGATTTGCTGAAGGCCGCCGCGGAAATCGGCTACCCGGCCGTCCTCAAGGCCGACAGCCCGGAGATTGTGCACAAGACCGATGAGGGCGCGATTGTTACCGGCATCGAAGACGAGGAGGCCCTTGGCAAACACTATCAAGATTTTGCGGACCGTTTTTCAAAACACAATCCGCGCTTCCTGCTGCAGGAACAATTGAAGGCGGGCACCGAAATAGTAATCGGCGCAAAGGCCGAGGGGAACCTCGGGCACATCGTGATGTTCGGGCTGGGCGGGATATTCGTCGAGGTGCTCAAGGACGTCGCCTTCGCCCTGGCGCCCGTGACGCCGGTGGAAGCGCATAATATGATTTTCTCCGTCAAGGGAAGCGCGCTTCTCGAAGGAGTGCGGGGCCGGGACGGCGCGGACATCGCCGCGCTGGCGGAAATAATTCTCAAGGTATCCCGAATGGTCTGCGACCTGCCGGAGATACGGGAGATGGATATTAACCCGGTTATCGCCTTCGCGCCGGGCAAAGGCGCCAAGGCCGTTGACGTGCGCATAAGCCTGTGAAGCGAACGGACGGTGACCGTAACGAACGGTGACTGTCACCAATTACGGCCCCGACATTCATGTAAAAATAATGCGAAAGTCGGGGCGTAGATTGGTGACTGTCACCGCAAGAAGCTATCTGAAGACATTTGGAGCATTCGTTATCATGAACGGATTTTTCACAATAGCGACGAGGTGAGGCATGGTTCCGTGGCTGAATCTCGGCGATATGGTCAGGGTGAACACCGCGAAGTTCCCCGATAAGGTCGCATTTCTCGATGCGAAGCGGCGGTTCACCTTTTCGCAATTCAACTCCCGCGCCAACAGGCTTTCCAGCGCCCTGCTCGGGCTCGGCCTCAGGAAGGGCGACAGGGTGGCGGTACTGCTGGAGAACTGTGCGGAGATTTGCGAAGTATACGTCGCCTGTGCAAAGACCGGCCTCATCATCGTTCCAATCAACTTCCGCCTGACGGGCAGGGAAATCCAGTACATCGTGAACAACTCCGATGCGCGCGTGATGATTGTGCACGACGAGTTCGTTCCGGCCGTTGACGAGGTAAAATCGCTGCTCGGCAGCGTCGAGCACTTCTACGTCGTCGGAAAGACCGAAGAACACGGGTACGAGAGTTACCTGGAGTTCATCGAGGCGCACCGCGACGAGGAACCGGAACAGAAAGTCCTGCCGTCGGATACCTGGGTGCTGCTCTATACATCCGGCACCACCGGCACGCCGAAGGGCGTCATTCGCTCGCACGAATCATACGTGGCGTTCTATCTCATCAACGAAGTCGATTTCAAATACGAAGAAGACGAGATTTGTCTGAATATAATGCCGCTGTGCCACGTAAACTCGACGTTTTTCTCCTTTGCGTTCACCTATATGGGCGCGGCGGTGTACATCCATCCGGCGCGCGGCTTCGACCCGCTCGATATCCTCGAAATAATCCAGCGCGAGAAAATCACGTTCATCTCGCTGATACCGACGCATTACAACCTCATCCTCGCGATTCCGGAGGAGAAACGCGCGAAGTACGACGTCTCCTCCATACGCAAACTCCTCTGTTCATCCGCGCCCGCGCGCTCGGAGACGAAAAAGGGTATAATGAAATTCTTCAAGGGCGTGGAACTCTACGAGGGCTACGGCTCGACCGAAGCGGGAATAGTGACAACACTGAAGCCGCACGAGCAGATGACGAATCTCGGCTCCATCGGACGCGAATCGCTCGGCACGGACCTCGTCAAAATTCTCGACGAGAACAAGAAGCCGGTCAAACAGGGCGAGGTGGGCGAACTTTACTCGCGCGGACCGATGCTCTTCGACGAATATTACAAACTGCCGGAAAAGACGAAGGAGGCCTTCGCGGGCGAATGGTTCTCCGCCGGCGATATGGCGCGCCGGGGCGACGACGGTTATTACTACCTTGTCGACAGAAAACATAATATGATTATCACCGGCGGCGAGCACGTCTATCCCAGCGAAGTCGAGGAAATCATCTGCCGCCGTCCGGGAGTGTTCGACGCGGCAATAGTCGGCCTGCCGCACGAGAAGTGGGGAGAGTGCGTGACCGCGGTTGTGATACCGAAACACGGAGAAAAACTCGCGGAGACTGATATAATCGACTTCTGCCGCGACAAGATGGCCGCCTACAAGCGCCCCAAAGGCGTAATCTTCATCGCCGCCGACGAGATGCCCCGTACGGGCACCGGCAAAATCCTTCACAGGAAACTTCGCGAGAAATACGCCTCGTTTTATGAAAAAGAATAACGTACTCAAGTTGACTGACTTTACACCGACGGTGACTGTCACCAATTACGGCGGACCGGTTCTATTTACAACGCAAAAGGTGACTGTCACCATTACGGAGCGCAGACCCCGATTTATCGGGGGCCAGCTCGTAGATGGTGACTGTCATCCTTTTGCACTCGTAGAATAGGGTCTGACCCGTTGCCGTTCACAGATTGGTGACTGTCACCGTAAGAACCTGCAAAGGAGAGCGACAAAAATGCAAAAAGAAATCGTACTTCTTGACGGAGCAAGAACGCCGCTCGGGTCGTTTTGCGGCTCATTGCGCGACATTACCGCGACCGACCTCGGAGCCATCGCCTCAAAGGAAGCAATGAAACGCTCCGGCGTCAAACCTGAACAGATTGACCACGTCGTATTCGGCAACGCCGAGCAGACAAGCGGCGACGCCATCTTTTTCCCTCGACACGTAGGCCTTCGCAGCGGCGTGCCGCTGGAAGTGCCGGCATTGCTCGTCCAGCGCATTTGCGGCACGGGCCTGCAGGCGCTTGTAACCGCCGCGCATATGCTTATGCTCGACGAGGCGACGATGATACTTGCCGGCGGCGCTGAAAATATGAGCCAGTCGCCTTTCGTGATACGCGGAGCGCGCTGGGGACTGCCGATGAAGCATCACGTCCTCGAAGATTACCTGTGGGAAGCCTTCAAGGACACATACAACGACCTCGTTATGGGCGGCACGGCGGAAATGGTGGCCGAGCGCTTCAACATCAACCGCAAAGACCAGGACGAATACGGCTATATGTCACAGATGCGCGCAAAAGAGGCAAAAGAAAAAGGATATCACGCCGAGGAAATCACGCCGGTCGAACTCAAAGACCGGAAGGGCAATACACAACTCTTCACCGAAGATGAGCACCCGCGTCCCAACACAAGCCTGGAGAAACTCGCAACGCTCAAACCCTTTTTCAAGAAGGACGGTTGCGTGACTGCGGGCAACGCCAGCGGCATCAGCGATGGCGGCTGCGCGTTCGTTGTCACAACAAAAGAGAAGGCCGACGAACTCGGCCTGAAATACGTCGGCAAGTTCGTCTCCTGGGGCATCGTCGGAGTTGATCCTGATATAATGGGTATGGGACCCGCAAGGGCGATTCCACCGGCGCTGAAGAAAGCAAACATGAAAATTGAGGATATGGACCTCATCGAGATAAACGAGGCATTTGCCTCGCAGGTGCTTGCCTGCCAGCGCGAACTGGGCATAAACATCGAGAAACTCAACGTCAACGGCGGCGCGATTGCCCTCGGTCACCCGCTCGCCGCGACCGGCTCTCGCACGACGCTGACGCTGCTCTACGAGATGCGCCGCCGCAAAAACGCCCGTTACGGCATCTCCTCGATGTGCATCGGCGGCGGCCAGGGAATCGCGGCGATTCTGGAGAAGGGAAACAAGCAGTCGGAGAAATTTCCGCCAAGATAGCGGCAGACTGTAATAGATGCTCGTTTCAAGCAACAGTTGATTTGGCGAAACATTTTTTCTAAGGAGAGCGAGACATGCCTATGTTCGAATCAAAACCGGCCGATTCTTTCGGATTCAAGGAAGTCCTGTATGAGAAAAAGGACTGGGTCGCGCGCGTTACAATTAACCGGCCCAAACGCTACAATGCATACAGCACGCCCGCGCTGGCCGAACTCATCACGGCCTTCACCGACGCGGCAAACGACGACAGGGTCGCCGTCATCGTTTACACCGGCGCAGGTCACAGCGCATTCTGCACCGGCGGCGACGTCGTGGAATACGAAAAGGAATACTGCACGAGGCCGCGCGACTACTGGAAGTATATGGGGCTTTTCGGCGGCTACATCGAAAGTATGATGCGCAGCGGCAAGCCGACCATAGCAAGACTCAATGGAATGGCCGTCGGCGGCGGCAACGAGTCGCAACTCGCCTGCGATTTGTCCATCATCGCCGAACACGCCTTCATCGCGCAGGTCGGCACCAATGTCGGCAGCGTCGCCTGCGGCGGCTCGACGCAGTGGCTGCCCATCGTTTGCGGCGACAGGCGCGCGCGCGAAATCCTCATGCTCAACGAGCGCATCCTGCCGTACAAGGCGCTTGACTGGGGCCTGGTTAACGATGTGGCGCCGTCCGTCGTCAAAGACGAAGAGTTCATCGAGCACGCGACACCGGAGCAGATTAAGAAGGGACAGAAAAGCGAGGACGGCTACTCCATCAGCCTCGAGATACTCGACAAGAAAGTTGACGCGATGGTGGAGAAGTTGAAGAACAAGTTCCCCGAATGCACAAGGTACACGAAGGCGAACGTCAACTTCTTCAAGGACCTGTCGTGGTTTGCAACGGCGGGCCATACCCGCGACTGGCTCAGCACGCACTATGCCTGCTGGGAACCGAATGAAGGGATGGCCGCGTTTGTCGAGAAGCGCCCGCCCGACGTTATGAAACTGCGCGAACTCGCCGCCGAAGGCAAATCGAGCGAGTTTATGTGGGGCCCGTACAAAAACACCTGCGCGAAATGCGGCGCCAAGGGCCTGCCCTCCGAGTTCGGGTACTGCGGCGCCTGCGGCGAGAAATTGCCGATCTAATAAAGGAAACGCGAAAGGTGGCAAAAGGTGACTGTCACTAATTATGGAATCGAGCGAGCGGTGCGAGCGAGATTCATAGATTAGTGACTGTCATCCTTTTGCATTCGCAGAATAGAACCGGTCCTGGAATGCTCCGGGGACAGTCCCCTGCGCCAAGATTCGTAGATTGGTGACTCCGCCAGAGAGGCAGTGTCACTGTTAGAAACATTAAAACACGGAAGGAGACATGCGATGAAATACGGCCTGATAATGTGCGCGCTGGCTGCGGCACTGCTGTTTGCCGGCTGCGCCAGCCAGTCTTCGTTCATAATCGAGAACGACGGACCGGCCACGATGGAGTTCCGCGTGCAGAACGACCCGCCCAACAAAGACTACGGCGAGGTCCCGAAACTCATCAAATACGGACAGATATGGGACCGCCAGCATAAGCGCGTCTGGTATCCAATGGGCCGGAATAACGTCGTGGTCATAGACTACCGGGGCGAAATCATCGGCAGGGTTATCCTGCCGACCATACAGATAGACACCTACCGGATCGTCGTCGAATACGAAGACGATGTGCCTGTGGGCGTCTCGGAACACGGCCCGATGGTCGGTCCGGAATAAGACGGCAAAGCAACTATAGCGGCGATTGTCGCCTTTGCCGGAACGCTCGGACAGTGTGCTTATTCAAGTTGACATACAATGCGCAGGCATCGGTGACTGTCACTAATTACGGAATCGAGCGAGCCTGCCGAGCGAGATTCGTAGATTAGTGACTGTCACCCTAAAATCGTATGCCTCGGAGATTAATTAATGCTTGACGGAAAGAACGCTATCGTTA
>JBDRIB010000071.1:0-7079 GCA_043816375.1 Planctomycetota bacterium
AGACGCTCAGGAAGCGCGTCTTCGAGCAGGAATGCATCGCCTACCCGGAGGCAATCAACCTCTTCGCCTCGGGAAAACTCGACGCCGTCGCCGCCAAACTCCGCAAGACCTGACCCTTACCAACCGGCATTAACCGGGTAATGCATAAAAAATGGGGGAGAAGCGGCGGTAAGGTCTTTTTCTCCACACCGAACTTGTCGGAACGGAATTCCTCCCCGCGTGGTGCTCCTCCCTTTAGATAAGGGCTGTTACCTTCTATGTGGTTGTCTTCCCCTCTTTTTGTCCCATTTTTACGACAATTTCCCTTATTTCGAGCCGTCAGCAGTTCCCCTCTGTCAGCAACATCCAATTCGGCAAGTATGGGCAAGTGTGCGTATGCGGCGCGCCGGCCTTCACGCCTCGTTTCCACATAACAATATACCCGCCGACCGGACATTTCCGGCAGGTTACGCGAATTTTTCGGGAAAAATCTCCGGTTTGGCCCCTCCCCGATGCCTGGCGGGCGGGGAAATGCGGAAAATCGGAAAATCTGCTTGACAGAGCGTGATTTATGGTATATACTTATGGAGACTTGGTTGAGAACGCAAGCACCACTTTAGCTACGGGCGAAAACGGCTTTTTGTATTGCCTTTTCGTCCGTCTTTATTTGGATGTGGCATAAGGCTGAATGTGAGTGCTTGTAAGGGCGAAAAGTTTGAAAGGCTTGCGTTAATCTGTTAATGCTGACTCCCGTGAGGGAGCGGGGGTAAGTGGTGTTGCCGCGCAGGCGGTGGATGTGGCCGAAAATATTGTCTTGGTTAGACTGTGAAAACTGACCGGCCCCGGCATTTTGCCGCTGACCGGGGGCAGCCCTCCACCGCACAAAGCAATCCCATTTACACTCCGTATCCGTAACTCCACAATTGGGCGCACCGTCAAAATAGTTGCTTATTTGGGAGACATGAATGAAACGGTTTACAATAATTTGTGCATTTGCGGGAGTGCTGCTTGCAGCGAACCTCGCGGCTGCCGTCCCGTATGACTGGGCGATGTTTTATGAACACGTCAACCAGAACGGCGGCGGATACAAATTTTCCATCCGCGGGCTTGCTGCGGCACAGGACGACAGCAATACGTTCTATTACGGCCATATCCAGAATGCCTACGACGGCGTGCTTCCCGACGGAACGCTAAACATCGTCCATATGAACCTCTCAGGCGGCATCCTCCATTCAATCACCGTCACCGAACAGCCCAAGACCCTTGCCACCGACAGCAGGGGTTATGTCTATGCGGGCGGCACCGGGCAGGTCACCGTCTATCCGTCCGACCTTGCTTCCCCGACGACTTCCATCACCATAGCCAGCGCCGGCACCAACAAGGTCGAGGGCGTGACGGTCGAAAACGGAGGCAGTTACTACCTGTACGCCACGAGCAGGTCAAACGGGAATATCGCGCGATACGACATCACCGACATTTTCAACCCGGTCCTCGATACGACCTGGGCAACCAGCGGCGTATATACCCTGCCCACGACGGACCTGCGCGGCACGGCCGTGGACCCGAACGGAGACATCTGGGTCGCCGACAAGGGCGCTGACACGGTTTACAAAATCGCCGCCGACGGCCTTTCTCATTCCTTGACGACGGTGGACAATCCCAAAGACATCGTCCTGTGTCCCCTCTATGCTTATGTGAGCCGCGAGGATGGCAACAGCAGCACGGTCGAGCAACTCCTCATCAGCGATATGTCATTGCAGCAAAGCCTGTACGACAGTATGGTGGATTCCGGCTACGAAAACCACTACGGATTCGGCGGCATCGACATCATCGGTGACAAACTTTACGTGGCCGATGAAGACTCCTGGCGCATCGACGGTCCCGGGGGCTACGGCGACCCGGAGACATCGTACGGCGACCGCATTTTCACCATAGACATACCTGCCTGCGGCGGCGTCATTCCCGAGCCGGGCACCGTTCTGATGATTCTCGGCGGACTAGCGGGCTTTGCAGGCATCGTTTACAGACGAAGATAGCACACAACCTTCTCGCCTTTCGGGGAGAAGTTGAAAGCAGATAGTGTTTGGAAGAACCCGTCGGCCCCACAGCCGGGTCCGACGGGTTCGCTTATTTCTTGACGTATCTCTCGCCTCAATTTTCTCCGGCCAGGCAGGGTAATTTCAGCCCCTCGACATTCCTGTTACACCGAAAAAATCAGCCCCAAAAAATCAGAAAAAAAATAGTACCGGGTACCATTTCTTTTCTTTGCTAACTCCTTGTAGAATAAGAAGAAAAATTGGTACCAGGTACTATTTTTTCTGGTGTTTCTGCGGGGCGACAAATTGTGCCCTCGGGCGCATATTTTTCTCACAAGCGAAACCGCCCCGGCGCCGTACCGGTCATTCCTCTTGACATAAGGTATTGTCAAATCGCGAGTTGCGCCGGCGGGGCACATTCCGGGCAAATCGTCTGCTTTTGGCACCAAAGTTGCGAAAGAATATATGTCCATCCAGTTATACAACTTTTACGATGTAGTTCATCCCCATTCGCCCATTCCCGGTTAAAACAACTGTCATTTTTTGTCACAAATACTGTCCAGAAATGGAGGTAACGATGATGTTATTTAAGGGCGCAAAGAATAAGCAAAAAAGTTTTTCACTCATTCTGGCGGTCCTGGTTCCGCTTCTCATCACATCCGCCGCGCAGGCCGACAGCATAATTTCCAATATCGGGCCGGTTGAACTCGACGGCGCGCCGGGATTGTTCGGCAGTGCCCAGATCGAGGTCAGCATATTCGAAGGCACGCCGACTGGCGGTATAATCGATTTCGCCGTCACCAACACTTCGCCTCTGACCGAACTGGCGCCGGGCAGGTTTGCCAATGCCTTCATCACCGAATTTCAGTTTGACCTCCCCGAGGTCTACCAGCCGGTGTATGGCGACTCTTCCGTGATTGCCCTGCCGGGTGTTCGCTTTGCACAGGGAGCAGACAATCCGGTCATCGCCACCGATATCGAGCGCATGCTGGACTGGGATTTCGGCCGCGGCACCGGAGGCGGCGGGTTAGGCAGGGCATTTGAGGCCGGCCTGAACAGCAACAATAACGCAATCTTCAGCGACAACGCCCTGGACCCGACCGGCACTCCCGTCGAAGATTATGCGGAAGGTTTTCTCAGAGATGGAAGGCACGGTTGGGACGGCGGCGTTTTTGACACAATCACCTTCCGCCTGGTCGTCGAGGCCCCGGCACCTTTAACCGAAAACGACCTGGAGTTCTTTGAGGACAGTATGACGCTTAAGTTCCAGGGAGGGGGCGACGGAAGCGTCTGGGCCGCAAGCCAGGCCTCAGGCCATCTTCCCGAGCCGGACACGATAATAATAATGATGGCAGCCGGCGGCGTGCTGGCCGTTATGGCGGGGTTTGCCAGAAGAAAACCCGCGATAAAAAATAATCCGACCGGTCCTCTTTCAAACAAAGGTTGAGAACGGCCGGAGCGCTAACTCACTTGAGAGAAAGAACAGATAAATTAGTACCGGTACTAATTTATTGCTTTGTATTGTGAAAGGTTACGGTGTTCAGGAAATGACGTAAGCGTGAAAAGCGAAATAACGGTTACATAAAGACGGTCGGCAGGGGTCAGTGGCTGCAACAGTGGTATGCCAGCGCAGTGAGCGCCGCAAGAACGGCAGTCTCCACGCGCAACGTCTGCGGAAAAAGACGGGCGATATGCACGGCCTTTTCGCGGGTCAGCGTCACCTCTTCAGGGTCAAAGCCGCCTTCCGGCCCGATAAAGAGCGAAATCTCCTTCGGACTCGCAAATTTCTCAAGCACTTCCTTCAGCGGTTCCGATTCATCCCCGGTGTGCATCAGAACGGCGGCCGCTCCCTCCGGCAGGTCTTCCAGGGCATTTTCGAACAGGCAGGGCTGCGCTATTTCCGGCAGGAGATTTCGTCCGCATTGCTTGCATGCCTCGACGATGATGCGGTGCCACTTCTCCAGTTTCTGCAGGAAATTCGAATACCGGGCGACGCTTCGTCTGCAATATACCGGCAGGATTGAGGAGACGCCCAGTTCGGTCGCCTGTCTGACGATTTCATCCATCAGGCCCGCTCTTGGCGGCGCGATTGCCAGTGTGATGCGGCAGGGCAGTTCGCGGCTGACCTCGCGGCGTTCGATTATCTGGAGTTTCGTTTTGACGTGAACGGGTGCGATTATTTCCGCGTCGTATTCGACGCCGTGCCCGTCGAAGAGCGTCACGACGTCGCCGCGGCGCTTCCTCAGCGCCTTTGTTACGTGGCGCGACTGCGTCCTGTCCAGTTCGACGATGTTTCCTCCCGGCGGACCGGCTATGTAAAATCTGTCGTGCATAGGAAAAAAGGTGCCGGGCTTTCAGGATCCGGCACCTTTTGTGGTACTCTAATCGGACTAATCTTCTTTTTTGTTTTCTTCGTCGTCGACGACCTCGTAGTCGGCGTCAACGACCTCTTCGCCCTCGGGCTTCTCGCCCTCTGCCCCGGCGGCGCCTGCGTCGGCCTCTTCCTCCGAGCCGGGAGGCGGGGCGCCGGTTTCCGCCTGTTGTTTGTAGAGCGCCTCGGACATCTTGTACGAGGCCTGGTTTACCTTTTCGATTGCCTGCTCAATCTCTTCCTTCGTGCCGCTGTCTTTAATCTTCCCGAGTTCCTTCAGCGCCTCCTTGATTTGCTCGACGTCGCCCTCGGGTATCTTGCCCTCGTTTTCTTTCAGAAGTTTTTCCATCGAGTAAATCATCTGGTCCGCGTGATTGCGGGCGTCGATTGTCTCGCGCTGCTTCTTGTCATCGGAGGCGTGGGTCTCAGCATCCTTGACCATCTGCCGTATTTCCGCCTCGGACAGTCCGGAGGACGCCTGTATCTTGATGGACTGCGCTTTTCCGGTGGCCTTGTCCTGGGCGCTGACGTTGAGGATGCCGTTTGCGTCGATGTCGAAGGCGACTTCAATCTGCGGCACGCCCCGGGGTGCGGGCGGGATGCCGGCCAGCTGGAACCGGCCCAGCGTGCGGTTGGCGCTTGCCATTTCACGCTCGCCCTGAAGCACGTGTATGTCGACCGTCGTCTGGCCGTCGGCCGCGGTCGTGAATATCTCTTTTTTCTGCGTGGGGATTGTCGTATTGCGGGTGATGAGTTTGTGGCATACGCTGCCCAGCGTTTCTATGCCGAGCGACAGGGGCGTTACGTCGAGCAGCACGACGTCCTCCACATCGCCCGTGAGAATCGCGCCCTGTATCGCCGCGCCGACCGCGACAACCTCGTCGGGATTGACGCCCTTATGGCCTTCCTTGCCGAAGATTTCCTTGACGATGCGCTGCACGGCGGGCATTCGCGTCATTCCGCCGACGAGGATAACCTCGTCTATATCCTTAGGCGTCATTTTCGCGTCTTCCAGCGCCTTCAGGCACGGGCCCTTTGCCCTTTCCAGGAGGTGCTGCGTCAACTGTTCGAGCGTCGCGCGCGTGATGGTCATCTGCAGGTGTTTCGGGCCGGCCTGGTCGGCCGTGATGAACGGCAGGTTGACCTCGGTCTGGAGCGAGGATGAGAGTTCGCACTTGGCCTTTTCGGCGGCTTCTTTCAGGCGCTGGAGCGCCATCTGGTCGCGCCGCAGGTCAATGCCTTCCTTTTTCTGGAACTCATCGGCGATGTAGTTCATCACACGCTGGTCAAAGTCGTCGCCACCCAGGTGGGTGTTGCCGTTGGTGGAGAGCACCTCCACGACGCCGTCGCCGACTTCAAGAATGGAGATATCAAATGTGCCGCCGCCCAGGTCGTAGATGGCGACTTTTTCGTTCTTCTTCTTGTCCAGCCCGTAGGCCAGCGCGGCCGCGGTGGGCTCGTTGATGATGCGCAGGACGTTCAGGCCGGCGATGCGGCCGGCGTCTTTGGTGGCCTGGCGCTGGGAGTCGTTGAAATAGGCCGGCACGGTAACGACCGCGTCGGTAACGGTCTCGCCCAGGTAGGCCTCGGCGGTTTCCTTTAGCTTGGCCAGGACCATAGCCGAGATTTCCGGCGGGGTGTACTGCTTGCCGCGGGATTCGACCTTGACCAGTTCCTCGGCGCTGCCGATAACCTTGTAAGGCACCATCTTTTCTTCCTGTGCGACCTCGTTGCGCCGGCGGCCCATAAAGCGTTTTATCGAGTAGATGGTGTTGGTCGGATTGGTGATGGCCTGGCGGCGGGCCAGCTGGCCGACCAGGCGTTCGCCTTTGTCCGTGAACGCCACGACCGAAGGCGTTAACCGGCCACCTTCGGCGTTGGTGATTACCGTGGTTTCGTTGCCTTCACGAACCGCTACTACTGAAAGTGTTGTGCCCAAGTCAATTCCGATTGCTTTTGCCATAATTCTATTCTCCTGTTCTTTTCACCGCAGAGGCGCAGAGAACGCAAAGACTTTTGGTTAATCTGCCGTCTCTTTGGTTTCGTGTTTACTATACAACCCAAAACATACTTACGCAACTTAATTATATACCAAATTTTGGAGCGGTTGTCAATATTTTTTATGTGATTAGGTAATATTAAAGTATAATTTAGTTGATAATCAGGGGTAATTTGGTAAATTCGTGTGATTAGTGTTTTATGGTGAAAGGATGGTTTATATGCAACTGAAAGGAAGCAAGACTGAGAAGAATCTGCTGGCCGCCTTTGCCGGCGAGTCGCAGGCCCGGAACCGTTACACGTATTTTGCCGGCGCCGCCAAGAAGACCGGCTATGAGCAGATTGCCGCCATATTCCTGGAAACGGCCGAGAACGAAAAAGAGCACGCCAAGGTATTCTTTAAGTTTCTGGAAGGCGGCGAGTTGGAAATAACCGCATCTTTCCCGGCCGGGGTCATCGGCGACATTGCGGCAAACCTCAAGGCGTCGGCCGACGGAGAGCAGATGGAATGGGGCACTCTTTACCCGGAGGCCGAAAAGACCGCACGGGCCGAAGGGTTTACCAAGATTGCCGATACCTTCAAGGAAGTTGCCGAAGTAGAAGCCGAGCACGAGAAACGCTACCGGGCACTGCTTAAGAATGTAACCGAAGGCAAGGTATTTAAGAAAGACAGTGTTGTCAGGTGGCGTTGCCGT
>JBDRIB010000072.1:0-5123 GCA_043816375.1 Planctomycetota bacterium
AGTTCCCTGGTTAAATAACAACATATAGGGGTTGGTTGAGTCAAGTAAATACCCCTAAAAACCTAAAGGAACGAGTAACGAGACGCCGGCTGAAAATTCGCCCCACTCGCTTGAATAGCCGCCGTGCGCAGAGGAGTCAAAGCAACGGTCATAGACCGTTCTCCACAGGCAAAATGAGCCTGCAAAACAAACTAGAAAGAAAAGCACGCCTATTAGCAAAGAAAGAATGAACCGTTGACTTATTTCAGGTTTCTTCATAGTCTCTCTCTCCTCGTTGTTGTTCCCTGGCTAAGAGAATTTCTGCTCCGCAAATAGAACCGGCCCTTTCGGCACTTCGAAACTTTTTTCGAATGCGCTAATCGAATTTCTTTTTCGTCAGGGTTTCTGCGGCGTAGCGGAGGGGTTCGGGAAGTTCGTCTTTGTTTTTGATTGCCTCGAGGACGTCGTTAAGCCCGTCGCACCTGTCGTGCAGTTCCCAGTGGCCGGCATTGATTCTGTCCAGGCAGTATCTGATTAGCGCCTCGTCGCCGCCGGTTATATCTTTGGAAATGATGTCAACAGCGACGGCCGCCGCGGCCGCCGATATTCCAGAGTTTTTCGATTTCATCAGGCGCACGCAATCCGCCAGTATCACCGGGCCGTAGTAATCCCTGAGAACGGTAAGCGCCGCACGCCTGAGCGCCGCGTCGTGACTCGCCAAGCCGTATTCCACGTCGCGCATCCGGTCCTTCTCTCCTTTCTTTACCAGTTCTTTGATTGTGTTGAAGGCGTCCTCTCCGCCGCGGCTGTTGCGAACAAATATCCTGACGGCGGACGAAGTGCTTGTTCCGTGGCCGTCGGTCGCTCTGAAGACCACCTCGTATTCGTCGTCCGACGCCTGGAAAAAGCCGGGCACCCAGGAGAACTCGTTTTTCAGCGGGTCGAAGCGGGCGCCCTGCGGAGGTTTTTCGACGGTGACGGCGACATTGTCGTAATCCAGGTCCACAACCTCGACCTTGAAGGACAGTTCTTCGCCTTCGGAAACTTCCTTATCCGGTATGAAGAATATAACCGGCCTGCTGCCCGCGGCCTGCCCGGGTTCACTGACGTTTACTCTTACGAGGTAAACCGTTTTCAACTCGCCCACGGAGACCTCGAAGTGCAGAACGTGCGCGCCGCGCTGGTATGTTCGCGGCCGCCAGAGGAATTTCATCCGTTCCATATCGATTGCCGCGCCTTCCGGGTGGTTGATGCATTTTATCTTCAACTCGAACTTTTCGTCTTCCTCCCCGGGGGGCGGGGTGGCGCTCTGTATCGGAAATTCAAGAAGTTCTCCGACCTTCGCATTGAGCGTATGGAGGGGGAATTTCAGCACCGGCCTCGGGAACGGCAGCACTTCGACGTCCCATAAAAAAGTGCGCTCAAGATATTCCTCACCACGCAGGACATCTTTATGGCTGTGCGCGAAGGCAAGCGTTACGGTGTGCCGCCCGGGCTTCAGTTTCGAGGCAGACAGGGTGAATTTCCGTCCACGCGCCTCGGTCTTCCTGTCAACGAGCCAGACCCCGGACTCTCCTCCCCCCTCCACGGGTTGAGGGTCGAAGGCGAAAACCTTTTTCTCATATCTCCCCAGCACAACGTGCGCACCGAGCGGCCCGACATTGCGCACCAGGTCCACCTCGCGGAAGCATTTCATCATCATCGTTTCCATGCAGACGCGGCAGAAATTTTCGCCCGACCGCATCAGGCACTGTTTTTCCGGCCGGTAGTAGTATTTCGGATAGTAATTAGCACCCTCGTACAGCCCCACCAGGCCGCGTGTCGCCTTTGTCCAGTAATTCCATTTGCATTTTCCTCTGTCCGAAACGATGGTGACATTGGGGTATCGAGGTTCGTCCTTCGGCTTTTCCTCCGTCCTTGCGAATTCAACGTACTCATCACCCAGGCCGCCGAAGGCGTGGCCGAGTTCGTGCCTGACGGTTCGGTCGATGGACGTATTGAGTTTTACTGTTATCACCCCCGGCGTATAGTTCACGCTTCCGGTTTCGCGGGCTTTCATCGCGGTGTTGGCGACAACCACAACCAGTTCGGCGGGGGGAGAAATAATCTGCGCATATTTCTGCGCCGTGCCAATGTCCCGGGTATACAGAATGTTTCCCGTGATGATCGTGCTGAAGACTGTCTTCACTTTCTTGTTTGGTGTTGAGACACCGCTTTCAGGAGAGACCACGCCGACAATGTGGAAATTGAAAAAGGGCTTGAAACTGCTGTACGGGACGGAATTTATCAGTCTGTTCGGCAGGAGAGCGGCATACCCGGTAAACCTTCCCATCTCATTTTTGGTAAAACCGTCTCCGACTATCATCACGTCTATCGCCTTCTCCGGGTCGTGCGGGGCGAACTTCTTGCTGAAAAGCGTAACTTTGTACTCATCCCGGAGCATTTTGAGAAATTCCTGTTTGTGGTCTTTCTTCTTCTCCAGATACTCCTTCTTTTTCTGCTGCTCGCGGGCATCAAGCGTATCGGCGTTGATTTTCCCGTATTCCGCATACCAGGACTCCGGGACATATATGCCTCTGTGTTCGACCATCCCGGCGGCCTTGCTCTTTTCGACGTATCGTTTTTCGGCCTCTTTGAACGCCTCCACACCGGTCGGGTCTCCGGGTGACTCAACGGCCGCTTCCCTGTCCTCCGCCAGAAGCCGAAAAGTCGGCGCTCCCGGGTGGAAGCAGACCGGCAAAAGAATCACGACAAGAGCGAGAACAGTTCTTCTCATAACTTTCCTCCTATTTTGACACCCGCCTGGCACTGACAAGGAACAGAATGACCGCGACAGCAACAAGGATGACCAGGACAACGAGAAGAATGAAGAAGTAGGTGGACGTGGCGGACTCGCGGGGGGGAGCAGAGATTGCCGAAAAATCCGCGGCGATAATCAACGGTATCTTTATGGCGGCCAGGCGCGCGCCTTTCACTTTTATCGTTTCCGTGAAAACCCCGGCGAGTTCGATGCTTTGGCCTTTTTCGACTTCCGGCGCCGAGGGCGCGAGACAGACCGCGTAGAAATGCTGGAAAGTTCCGTCCCTGTTCACCGCAAGAATCAGCCGCCTGAAGTCCGCAATCCCGCTCCCCTCCTCTCCCGCCTTCTCAACGCTCAATACCTCGCCCCTGACTTTTACGAGATACCCCCGATATTTCTTCGACTCGTTTTTCAGGTCGAAGTAAGTCGGGGCTGCGCCGAGCAGTTCTTCGCGCTGCTTCGGAGAGAGTTCGCCGAGGCCCTTCGCAGCAGCGGAGACCGCCCGGGCCGATATGTCTTCATCGCCGTCGGCGACATCGGTAAACGAGAGGCCCGGCACGGGCCGCCCGCCTTCCGCGTTCCGCGGGCTGACCGGCCTGAACGCCCCGCCCACCAAAAGCGGCGCGACTACCCTGCCCAGTTTCTCCACCCCCTCCTCCCTCGTGCGCAGTTCAAGAATCTTGCCCGTGTATCGACCGTAGAAGTAACCTGCAAAGACAACCTCGTCTCCCGGCGCGATATGCGCGGGGGGCGCGAGCGTGTGCAGGAAATATTTTTCCGCGACCGAATCGCGCTCCATCACGACGAGTTCCGTCTGGTAAACGATGTCGGTACCGGAGATTTCGCCGGGACTCCCGCCGTGCAATTCCGTTTCGCCCCGCTGCAGGTAATGCGGCTCCAGCGTGAGCACGCGCCCCTTCACCAGGAGCGGCGCGCCCCGAAATTCGTGCGGCCTGAGCGCGAGGTCGCCGAATGTGTAATCGGAGCGGGCGCCGTCGAACAGCGCGTCCACGGGCGAATCGGCCGCCTTCTTCAGCAGTTCAAAATAAGGCGCGTACACGACCGAAACGTCGTCAACGACATTCTCAAAACCGGGGGGATTTTTTCGCAATCCTTCGGAAGGAGGAGCGGTCCAGGCGAGCGCCGAATCCCGGGGCTGCGATTGAGGGCTTTCGTCCCGGGACAGGATAATGACAAGCGCGACGGCGGCAACAAGCATAACGGCGAGAAAGACGAGATACGCCGCCTCGCGTCGACCGATGCGTCTTGTGTGTGCCCTGTTGTTCATTTCCCTGTTCATCGAGAACCATTAGACTGCCGCGAAAAAGGGCAGGAGTGAACGGCGACTGTTAAATGGTGACTGTCACTAATTACGGAAGCGAGCCCGAAGGGCGAGGTTCGTAGATTAGTGACTGTCACCGTTCCTCTGATACTTGCTTCTCCAGCCATTGCCGCGCCGTTTGAAGGAACTCGTGCGCGTGCTCTATCATTTCCTTTGCTGTATCGATATCAATGTCGGCCTCGATATCGTAGTCGCCTTTCAGCCTTGTGTTGAACGCGGCCAGAAGCCAGCGGTGGAACTTCGGGTCGAGGGTTCCCGTTCTGGCAAAGTGCTCACCGTAGGCGGAGTGAACACCGGCGTGTTTCCGGTAGCGCTGGTTCTTTTCACGCAAGAGAGACTGGGCAGCGTGCAACATAGCATAGTATGCCCGGCCGGCCGCGAATTCGGCGTCGCCTGCGCCGGCCAGAGTCTCCGCGGCGTGCAATGCTCTCCCGGCTTTTTCGAGCAATCTTCTGGCTTCTTCTTTCATGCGGGTATTGCCTCTTCGCGAACGTTGAGAAAAAACATAGTCCGGTCATTCAGCCACTTGTCCTCGGTCACGTAAACGCAACTTATGCTACGCCCGTATTTCAGAGACACCTGTGATATAAGGGCGCTGGTGCGTTCGACTTCCGCGGGGTAATGTTCAATTTTGTCAAGAACGACAAGCACATCAATGTCCGATTCCTCATCGGCCTCGTCGCGGGCGTATGAGCCGAACAAAAAGATACCTTTCAAACGGCCGTCGTACGCCGACTGAAGCCCGCGCTTCAGTTCTTTGAGCATTGCCTTTATTGTCTCGCTCATACGGTCACTCCATCACTCGATACAGGTGTAACAGTTACCTTTCGTGTTCCAGCGGCAATACAATCAACAATTAGTGACAAATACCAGATTTTCATTCCGCGATTTCCTTGACGACCGTGACGCACCTGCTGCACAATGTCGGGTGCTCTCCGTCCTGGCCGACGGAAGGCCGGTAGTTCCAGCAGCGTTCGCACTTGCGGTCGGAGGACTTGACGG
>JBDRIB010000073.1:0-8054 GCA_043816375.1 Planctomycetota bacterium
CGCACGCCGCGCCCGGGGGAGATGCAACTCAGCCTGTTTTCGCCCCGCCCGCACCCGGTTGTCGAGAAACTCAAAGAAATTGACATACACAATCTGACCCCGGTCGAGGCGCTGAATTTATTGAATCTTCTTCGCGGTGAAGTCGTTAAAGGAGATGGAGAAGGTGACTGTCACTAATTACGGCGGACCTGTTCTATTTACAACGCAAAAGGTGACTGTCATCCTTTTGCAATGCAAAACTCGGGATATAGAATAGAACAGGTCCTGAGATGTTGTTAGACATCTAGCGGTGACAGTCACCAATCTACGAATCTCCCCCGACAAAGTCGGGGTCGATTCCGTAATTGGTGACAGTCACCGTAAGAAAAACCAAAAGATGAAACGAAAACGCATACATATTATCGTATTCCTTGCGATTGCGGCGTTACTGCTGTGGTCTCAAGGTGACGTTCCCGCGAAAAGCGCCGCCACAAAGGAACTGTACTGGCATAGCCGCCTTTCCATTGCCCAAAAAACCGCCGGGAAGTCGGGCAAGCCTGTTCTTGTATTTGTCCACATCTCCTGGGATATGCCGTCGTGGGAAGCCGAGCAGGCGGTCCTGAAATCGGACAGGTTCGCCGGACACGCAGGGTCTTTCGTCCTTTGTCGCGCAAATGCCCGTTCCGAAACACTCAAGAAAGCAGCGGGACGAACCGGTGCGGACCTCGGCGGCATCATCTTCTTTGACAAAAATCTGAAGGAACTCGAGCGCTTCCGCTGGCAGGGCGACCCCGAGGCTATGCTCGACGCCATCGCCCGCGTTGCGGCGGGCAAAAATATCACGGCCCTGCGCGCCGGAATCAAAAAGAACCCGAAGGATATCGAATCCCTTGAGACTCTCTACGAAGTCTACTCGCGGCGTCTGGATGCCGCCGCGGCGGAGATTCTCGAGAAAATCCTTGAGGCGGACCCGGGCAGGGCGAATGCTTACGAGGGACATAAGACATTCTGGGAACTGCTCTCGTCGGCTTCGCGCGCAAAGGCTGACGAGGCGGTGCAGTTGATTGAGCGGGATATGCACGGGGTGAAAGACACGCGGCAGCTTGACCTGCTCAAAGTGCGACTGGCGGTGCTCCGATTCAAAACAGGCAAAAAGGACGAGGCCGTCAAAGAACTGAAAGAGTTCATCGCCGGGAATCCTTCTCCCGACGCGCTTGAAGAGGCGTATGAAGAATTGATGAGACTGTTGATAATCAGGCGCGACAAAGGCAGGGCGTTAATGGCAGGCGCGGAGATGATAAAGAAATTCCCGCGAAACAGTTATATGCTTAATTTCCTCCGAGCAACCGCGGGAGAACTCTACGACCTCAAGAAATACCCCGAAGCCGCCGCCCTGCTCAAAATCATCGCGGCCGGGAGCCCCGCCACGGGACAGGGCATCGAAGCCGAATTCCTCTACGCTGCGATGACTCGCGGAGCACAGATGAAGCAGCGCGCGGTGGAAAAACGCCCGGTTCTCGACGTGCTCTATATCGTGCCGGACGTGCCGACATTCCTGGAATATATCTCGCGCTGGGACGAGAAACACATCTTCCCGGTGCTCATCAACAGGGGCACGAAACAGGATGAGCGCCTTGTCAGGAAGTTCGCCGCGGAGTTCAAGCCTTCGAAAATTGTCGAGGTAAAGGACAGGGTAGAGCAGGAACTCAACCACGAATTCGTCCGCAAGGCCGTGCTCGCGTCCTGGGACGAACGTATCTGGTCCGACGTGAAAGACTCCGGCCCCGAGGCCTTCAAAAAATTCTACGAGAGCAAAAAACTCTCTCCGCTCGGCATCGTCTTTGTCGACACGACGTCGCCGGACCTCCTCGCTGGAGGCGTTGCGCTCGCCGCCGGACACCGGCAGTTGATAGATTTCTACGGTTCGGGTCTCAAGGCGAGCACCGACGTCACCCGCGAAATCGCCGGGAGTATCAGGGCCTCCGTCCACAAAAAAATAGCCGCCTGGGGCTATGACTATTCGGGCCACTTCGACGACATCGAATTTGTGACATTCGCCTCTTCAATCCCGCTGCGATTCAAGGGGATGGATTACCTCTATTATTCGACCGACGACTATATCATCAGGCGCGACGACGACGTGCGATTCGCATACAGCGGCAGGCTTGTCGAAGGCGTTTCCTCGGCGGATTATATGGCGATGTGCGCGCTCTTCCTTCAACCGGACAAAGCGCTTTTCTTTAACGGTTACGGAACGAAAGGCGGTGGCTACGCCTCGTATCGGACCGCCGCCGCCGCGGCGCAGATGAGCAAACTCGTGCCAACGGTAAACGTCGACGGAAGACAGGCCACACTCGCGACCTGGAAGAAAATGGAAAGCAAAGTCAACCCGTACAGATTCGTTTATGTAAACTCATCCGGTACCAAAGACCACTGGTGGGTGGGCGGAGAGAAGGCAGAGCCCACGGACATACCCGCGGAGTCCGCCCCCGCGATAGTCCATATGACCCACAGTTTCTCCGCGCAAAGGGCCTACGACTCGTCAACCGTCGCCGGACGCTGGATATACTCCGGCGCGTATATTTATTACGGCTCAACCGAGGAGCCTTTCCTCGAGTCTTTTCGGAAACCGTCGGAACTGGTAACGTCGATTCTCGAAGGCGAGCCCCTGGGAATGGCCTTCCGCCGACGCATCGGCAGGCCATACTGGAGAAAGTGGCGGCTGTGCTACTTCGGGGACCCGGTTTACGTGCTCACCGGAAAAAACACGGAACGCCTGTCCGCCGACGGCCTGAAACTCTCCGCAAATGAAACGGAAAGAGAAGATATTGACAAATTATTCGGCGGATAGCAGAAGTCCGCAACAAGCAGGAATTTACTATAGTGGAACTCGACCTTCACATACACTCGCGCCACTCGTTTGACTCGAACAACGAAGTCCGGGAAATAATAAAACGCGCGAGGAAAGTCGGGCTTGACGGCATTGCCGTTGTTGACCACCATAACCTCGGCGGAGGCCTGGAGGCGCTCGGCCTGCCCGCGAAGGAGAGGGAGGGAATCGTCGTAATCGCGGGTATGGAAGTAATGACGCACTTCGGCGACGTAATGGGGCTTTTCCTCAAGGAGCCGCTTGAAAGCGCGGAGCCGCTGGAAGTCATCGCAGAGATAAAAGAGCAGGAAGGCGTGGCCGTGCTGCCGCATCCGTACTTCAGCGAGTTTCTGAGTCAACCGTCGCTTCTGGAGTACTTCGACGCGATAGAGGCGTGCAACGGCCGCCACCAGATGGACAGCGGCCTCGACGTCGATGAGACGCAAAAACGCATAGAAGAAGTTGCCCGCCGGTTCGGGCTCGCGATTGTCGGCGGCAGCGACGCGCATTCGTATTCGGAAATCGGAGTTGCAACCACCATTGCCCCGGCGGAAACGGCGGAAGATGTGAAAGCGGCGATTTTGACGCGACGCACCACCGTGGCACACAAGGGGCGTTCCCGCTTCCAGAAATTCTTCTTCGGCCCGTGACACCCTCTTATGCATCCCGACGAAAGCAGCCATACCCTTGCCGCACACATGACACCCAAAGGCGCCGGAGGCATTGCCGTCATACACCTCGCCGGACCCCGCGCGGCTGAAATCCTGAAAAGGTGTTTCGTTGACAAACATCTGCAGTTCGCCGACCCGCCGCGGCCGGGGAAAATACGCTATGGATTCATCGCGGCTTCGCGGGAAAGAATCATCGACGAAGTCCTTGTTGCCGCTTTGAGTGATGAACTTTTTGAGATTAACTGTCACGGCGGATACATTGCCGTGCGCGAAGCGCTCGATTTGCTCGGCGAATCCGGCGCACGGGTCGTTGCGTCCGACGAGATGCTGACGACATTCGGCGTTCTCCGCGAAAGGGACAATCTCCAGCGCGAAGCGTATCGCCTGCTGTTGCAGGCCCAATCCCCGCGCGCGGCGGCGCACCTGGTTGCGCAGTTCGAGGGCGCGCTCTCGCGGGCGCTGGGCGAAGTCCGCTCCGGGATAAGAGAGGATTCGCTGCCTGCGGCGCGAAAAGGCGTTGAGCATTTGCTCCGCACCGCGCCGTTCGGTCTCGCTCTTGCGCGGCCTGCGCGGGTCGTCATCGTCGGCGCGCCCAACGTCGGCAAGTCATCGCTTCTGAATGCGTTGTTGCATTATGAACGCGCCATCGTCGCCGATGTCCCGGGCACCACGAGAGACATTGTGCACGGAACGACTCTGATTAAGCAGATAGCGTTCGAACTCGGCGACACCGCGGGCCTGCGCGAGCCCGAAACCCACCCCGAAGAGCAGGGCGTTCTGCGCGCCGAAGCGGCGATGGAGTCGGCCGATTGCGTGGTGCTTATGTTCGACCTGACGACAGAGACAAGCGACGGGGGAATCGAAGCGCTTTCCCGCCTCGCGCGGAGCGGCAGGGCCGTGGTCGTCTGCCTGAACAAGGCCGATTTGGCAAAGGCCGCCCCCGCCGAACGCACGCGACAGACAATTGAGAAAGCCGCGCCGGGACTCCGCGTCTGTTGCACAAGTTGTCGCACCGGCGATGGCGTGGAGGATTTGAGACAGGCGCTGTATTCCGCCTGCATACCGGATGTGGAAGTCGCGGTACCCGACGCCCTGATATTCATGGAACAGCAGCAAGACGCGCTCGAACGCATTAATCTGCTCCTGAAGGAAAAAGAATCCTTGTGTCCCGAGGAAAAGAGAAAATGCCTTGAAGTGCTGGACGAGTTGTCCGGCCCGGCGACAGCGGGATGAAGAAAACGGAACCCATATCAATCTGCGGAAGGGCGGTTCGGGCGGCGTTGGACTGTTGCTTGACAAACGGGTTGTTGCCGGTAGTATAATATTGAACAAGGCGTCTGCGTTTGCGCTGTGGACGCCTTGAAGTTTATGAAGGACGCCCGGCGGCTCAACCGGCATAGCGTGTTCGCCCGGGGCGGATTGACTGCCGGGTCGCAGAACGGTTATTTTTAAGCAAGGAGGTTATCATGGGAAAAGAAAAAAACAAACTCACCAACAATTTTGGCGCGCCGGTCGGTGACGACCAGAATTCTCTGACTGCCGGCACTTCCGGTCCCGTGCTGATGCAGGATGTGCACCTGCTGGAGAAACTGGCCCATTTTGACCGGGAGCGTATCCCGGAACGCGTAGTGCACGCCAAGGGCGCGGGCGCCCACGGCTATTTTGAAGTCACCGCAGATGTGACGAAATACACGAAGGCCAGATTTCTCTCCAAAGTTGGGAAACGCACCGAACTTTTCGTCCGCTTATCAACCGTAGGCGGCGAGAAAGGCTCCGCCGATGCCGAGCGTGACCCCCGCGGATTCGCGGTGAAGTTTTACACCGAAGAGGGGAATTATGATATGGTGGGAAATAATACCCCTGTTTTTTTTATCCGCGACCCGCTGAAGTTCTCTGATTTTATTCACACCCAGAAACGGAATCCGGCGACAAATCTCAAAGACCCTGATATGTTCTGGGACTTTCTCTCTCTTACACCCGAGTCCATCCACCAGGTTACCATCCTGTTCTCCGACAGGGGCACGCCAAAAAACTTTCGTCATATGAACGGCTACAGCAGCCACACGTACAAATGGTACAATGATAAAGGCGAGTACTTCTGGGTGCAGTATCATTTCAAGACCGAGCAGGGCATTCAGAATCTCACCCGCGAGGAGGCCGAGATTCTGAAGGGAAAGGACCCCGACCACGCCACCCGTGACCTTTACGAAGCAATAAAGCGGGGCGAATATCCATCCTGGAGACTCGAAGTACAGATTATGACGCCGGAGCAGGCCGCAGACTACCGCTTCGACCCCTTCGACATTACAAAGGTATGGCCGCATGGCGACTTCCCGCCGGTCGCGATAGGCCGTATGGTGCTGGACCGGAACCCCGAAAATTATTTCGCCGAAGTGGAGCAGTCCGCTTTCTCGCCGGCCAATTTCGTGCCGGGAATTGCCGCCTCGCCCGACAAGATGCTCCAGGGGCGCCTCTTCAGTTACCACGACACCCATCGCCACCGCCTGGGGGCCAACTATCACCTGCTGCCGGTGAATTCGCCCAAAGGCTGCCCCGTGCACAATTACCAGCGTGACGGCTTTATGCGTTTTGACGATAACGGCAAAGGCAGCCCGAACTACTATCCCAACACCTTCGGCGGCCCCGAACCGGAACCCAAAGCGGCCGAGCCGCCCTTCGAAGTCTCAGGGAATGCGGCGCGCCGGGAATATACCCACCCCAATGACGATTTTGTGCAGGCCGGAGACCTGTATCGAAAGGTGATGACCGACACGGACAGGGACCACCTGATTGGCAACATCGTGGCTCATCTCGGTGGTGCGCAAAAGCGCATCCAGTTGCGCCAGTGCGCCATTTTCTTCAAGGCCGAAGCCGACTACGGCCGCCGCGTGGCCGAGGGCCTGGGTCTGGACCTGAAAGAAGTAAAACGTCTGGCGGCGATGTCCCGGGAGGAACGGGCAAAGGAGACGAGCGGATAAGACACATCTGGTTTCCAGAGACGGCCCTTAATTTGTCCCGGGCGGGTTGCGCGTTCGAGTCCTCCCCCCGGGCGCAATGTGAGGGAGAAAGAACCGTTCTCTGCAAAAAATACGATTTGGGACTATATTGCTTGCGCGAGGCAGGTATCGCGGCGTATAATACAAAGTGGACATGCCGGCCGCGTGGGTCGGTGACCTGTCGGACCGAAGTGTGAAGATCAGTGCCCGACAATTCTATTTCACCCAGGACAAATGGGAGGCGAGCAGATGAACATTTTCGTTGGTAACATGAGTTTTTCAATGACTGAGGACTCTCTCCGGGCGCTGTTCGAGGAACACGGCGAGGTAACATCGGCAAAGATCATCACATCCCGGGAGACCGGACGTCCCCGCGGTTTCGGCTTTGTCGAAATGTCCAATGACGAAGAGGCAAAAGCCGCAATGTCGGCACTGGACGGCAAGGATGTTGATGGCCGTGAGCTTAAGGTAAACGAGGCCCAGCCCAAGACGGACCGCGGCGGCGGCGACAGAGGGGGACCCCCCCGCCGAGACCGCTGGTAGTCCCGTTCGCGGCAAATCAGTTGCCGTGCAACGATTCGAATCGAAGAATCTGTTTAGTCTTGCAAGAAGTTCGGACACATGGGGCCTTACCCACACCGACGGGTGCGTCGTCGCCGGATTTTCGGCGCGTAACCCTGTGTCGGCAGCATTTGACGTAAGACCCCGGAGGCTCTTGCCTCCGGGGTTTTTTTTGTCAGGCGTTTTACAAAGGTTGACCCGCCATTGCGGACCAGGTGATTTCCCACTTCCGGCATCCCTCCCCCCGTGTGCAATGTGAGGGAGAGAGAAACATTCTTTGCAAAAAAACACGATTTGGGACTAATTTGCTTGCGCGAGGCAGGCATCACGGCGTATAATGTGAGGTGGACATGCCGGCCGCGTGGGTCGGTGACCTGTCGGAGCGAAGTGTGAATGTCAGTGCCCGACAACTTTATTTTACCCAGACAAATGGGAGGCGAGCAGATGAACATTTTCGTTGGTAATATGAGTTTTTCAATTACGGAAGAAGCTCTTCGGGCGCTGTTTGAGGAACACGGCGAGGTAACGTCGGCAAAGATCGTCACAGACCGGGAGACCGGACGTCCCCGCGGTTTCGGCTTTGTCGAGATGCCCAATGACGAAGAGGCAAAAGCCGCAATGTCGGCATTGGATAGCAAGGATATTGATGGCCGTGCGCTCAAGGTAAACGAAGCGCGGCCCAAGACGGACCGCGGCGGCGGCGGCGGCGGCGGCGGCAGAGGGGGACCCTCCCGCGGCGGTGGCGGCGGCAGCAGAAACCGCTGGTAGTCCTGTTCGCGGCAAATCAGTTGCCGGGCAACGATTCGAATTGAAGAATCAGTTTCAGTCTTGTAAGAAGTTTGGACATATGGGGTTTTACCCGCACCGAGGGGTTCATTGTCGTCGGATTTTCGGCGCGGACCCGGTAAGCCGGGGAAACAGCGGGAAATCATGTGTCGGCAGCGTTTGACGTAACACCCCGGGGGCTTTTGCCTCCGG
>JBDRIB010000074.1:0-8957 GCA_043816375.1 Planctomycetota bacterium
TATCTCGTTGCACATCGACACAACATCGTCCGCGCTCAGGCCCAGGTAAGCGGACGTACCGAATCCCGCAAGTACAGGCTCGTCCAGAAAAATCATCACTCGCTTGCAGTAAGGCGCCAGCAGACGCACCTGACTGCGCGCCTTCATCGCGAGCAACTTCACCGCAGCCTCCCGCATCTCGGCGTCATAGAATACCGCCCGTTTGTTCTGGTCCGCAATCCCCAGCGTCATCGTAACCGGCCCGGCTATATGCCCCTTCAGGCAATCGAATTTCGTGCCGCGCGATTTCACCTCGTCAAGAAATGCGTGCAAGCCCGCCGCGTATTCGGGGCTGACGGCAAAGGCGTCAACATCGCCCGCAAGATATTTGTCATAGAACGCCGTCAGCGCCTCGCTCCTGTCGTCGGGAATCTCGCACCAGATACGCTTTTCGCCTTCGTCCACGCGAGCGAACGGCAGGCCCTCTGAATACTGTGGTATCATTCCTTCAAGGAACGAGCGCGCGGGCAACTGCGGCCAGAACGGAATATCGAGACCGCTATCAAAGACGAACTTCACCGCCTCCGCCGCATCAGACCCGGGCAGGCTGCCGACTGCCGTTGTCGCACCGTTATGCAAAAATTCGCCGGTCAATTTTTCGCCCCTTTCTCGAAAAGGCTCCGAAAAGGTGACTGTCACCAATTGCGGCCCCGAAAAGGTGACTGTCACCAATTACGGAATCACGCGAGCGTGCGAGCGTGATTCGTAGATTGGTGACTGTCACCTTTTCTCCCAGGAACACCTGCAATCGGACACTCGTCGCACAGCGGACGAGGCTTGCAATAATGCTTGCCGAGGTTGACGAACTGCGCGTGAAACTCGTTGTAAAGCGCAACGTCGCGCGGAAGATTCTCTTCGAAAAGCCGCCTTATCGTCTCGTAATCCTCGTTCCCGTCTAAAAGGCCGTGGCGCGAAAGCGCGCGTTTCGTATATGCGTCCACGACAAAGACGGGCAGATTCCCCGCGTACAGAAGGATAGAGTCCGCCGTCTCAGGGCCAATACCGTTGACTGCAAGCAGTCGCTCACGCAGTTCAGGCAAAGGCGTTCGAAACATTCGCTTCATCGAGCCGCCGTATTCCTTCATGAGAAATTCGAGAAATGCCCGCAGACGCTTTGCCTTGATATTGAAGTAGCCCGACGGGCGGATGAGTTGCGCCAGTTTCTTCAACGGCACTGCATAGAGCGCCCGCGGAGTCAGCAGTTTGCTTTCTTTCAAATTCGCTATTGCCCTTTCGACATTGCCCCAGTTCGTATTCTGCGTGAGAATCGCGCCGACGGCGATTTCGAAGGGCGTATCGCCGGGCCACCAGTTCAGCGGCCCGAAATGCGCAAGCAGTTTGCGGTAAATACGCCGCAGTGTTTTTTTCGCGTTCCCGTGCATTCCTGTGACGCCTTACGGTGACAGTCTCCAATCTGCGAATCTCTCCCGACCCTACAGACCTGTACCGGACGGGGTAGAGTGATGTAGGGAAGGGTCTTTAGAGACCGTGCATTTATTCAAGTTTTGAAGTTTTTTATTGGACTTACGACAAATTTTCCGCGAAAAATATAGACTTACAACGAAAAAAATAATTCTTACACAGTCTCTGAAGACCGTGCCCTACATTGTCTTGTCCGCCTCGGGCGGGGTCACCGTAGTCTGCTTTACAATTTGAGATTGTGTCTGATTCGGTCGGCCGCCTCTTTCGTCCGGTCGATGGTCGGAACGAGGGCGAAGCGGACATAGCCCTCGCCGGGATTGGTCCCGTTTTCTGTCGTATCGCTTATCCATGCGCCCGGTGTCGCAACGATTGCCACATCGTCGGCAAGAAGCGCCTTTGCAAAATCGACCGACGACATTCCGTCGGGGCATTTCTGCCAGATGTAGATTGTCCCCTCCGGCGTGCAGTCCTTCAGGCCTGCGGCCTTGAACGCTTCCACCATTATGTCGCGCTTCCGGCGATACTCTTCGCGCATTCCTGCGACGTGCTCTTCGTCACGCAGTGCCGCAATTGCGGCATCCTGAATAAAAGTCGGCGTGCCGGAATCGAGGTTCGTCTTGACCTTTCGAAATGCGCCGACAATGCGCGAGTCGCCGGCGACCCAGCCTACACGGTAACAGGTCATCGCGCTGCGCTTTGAAAGCGACTGGAAAACGATGGCGCCTTCCCTTGCGAATTCGAGAATGCTGTGCGGTCTTTCCTTGAAGTATATCTCCGAGTAGGCCTCGTCGGAGCCGACGACAATATCATATTCGCGGCCGAACTCAACCACGCGCTTCAGAAACTCCGGCGGCGCGATTTTCCCCGTGGGGCTGTTGGGATAATTTATCCAGAGCAGTTTCGCTTTCTCGCGAACGTTCCCGGGTATCGCGTTCAGGTCGATGAGGAAGTCGTTCTCCTCAAGCAGCGGCACGTGATACGGAACACCCTCCGCGAAGAGCGTCCCGCGAGTGTACGGCGGATAACCGGGAGTCGGGATAATCACGATGTCGCCGGGATTGACAACCGCTTCGTGGAAATTGAAAATCCCTTCTTTCGAGCCGATGGTTGAGTTGATTTCCGTCTCCGGGTCGAGTTCTACGCCGAAGCGTTCCCTGTTCCATCGAGCGACTTCTTCGCGGAATTCCGGCGCTCCGGCATAACCTGGATAGCCCGCCGCGGCGCGTCTGACGGATGCCTCCTGAAGTGCGGAGATTACCTTCTCGGGCGCGGGCGTGGTTGGGTCGCCAACGCCGAAATCGATGGGTTCTATGCCGCGTTTCCTGAGTTCCGCGACAATGTTGTCAACATCGGCAAACGCGTACGAGCCGATGGATTTAACCCGCCTGGACGGTTCAAAATTCATACAATCTCCCGCAAAACACACCCCGCGAAAATTAAAGCAGGACTGATTTTTTGAAGCGATAACACCCTATAAACCAGTGCCTTACAAGCCCGAAAAATCAGTCCTGCTCTAATTATTTTGCTTTAACTTTTGGGGATCGGGATTGTGGGGTTCTATATGAACAAGGACGCCCTTTACCGGGACCATCTTTTCAATCAAATGCTGCTTGACCGCACCGGCGATAGCATGACCGTTGCGCACGCTGATTTCGGGGTCAACCTCGATGTGAATATCCACAAACAGGTCCAGCCCGCTTTTGCGAGCCATTACTTTTTCGATCCCGCGCACGCCTTCAATCTCGCCGGCAAGACGGCGGACTTTTTCGATGGTCGCTTCGGGCGCAGCCGCGTCCATCAAATCGCGCCAGGTTTTCGCAAAAAGACAAAGCCCCACAACAAAGATGATGACCGCGACGATGACAGCGGCAACGCGGTCCAGAACCGCCCAGTCCTGCCCTCCGATGATTGCAGCAATAACTCCGACAAATACCGCCATAGAAGAATAACTGTCACTGCGGTGGTGCCACGCGTCAGCCTCGATTGCGATGCTGCCGGTCGCCTTTGCAACTCGTATTTTGTACCAGAAGAGCGACTCCTTAACCACAATCGACGCCAGGGCGGCCCAGAGCGCCGCATAGCCGGGAACATTCGGCTCGCGCGATGTCGCAATATTGTGAATGGCGTTGTAGGCCAGTAATACCGCCACAACCATCAGGACGATGGCAACAATCTTGCCTGCGATGCTCTCCGCGCGGCCATGTCCGTACGGGTGGCCGCTGTCGGCGGGTTTTGAAGCGATAATCAGGCCGATTAGCACCGCTATGGATGTAGCGCAGTCGCTGAGCGAGTGCACGCCGTCGGCCACGACTGCCTCACTGTGCGCGAACGCGCCGACGATGATTTTCCCGACGCCGAGAACAAGGTTGACCGACAGGCCGACCCACGCTGCAAATTGTGCTCTTCGATACCTGAGCATAATTTCTTCCTGCGGTGGCTGTTATCTTATGGTGCTGCTCAGGGGACAATCCCCTTAGTCCCTTTCAATGAAAGCCGCCGGCTATGCGGGCCCAGGGAAGGACTTCGTCGGGGGCGCGCTCTCGACACGCGTAATTGAAGGGGTCCAGGCCGGCCTCGGCGAAAGCGGCGGTCCATTTTTGATAATCGAAGTGCTCATCCCATCCGTCGAGTTTGCATCCCTTCCGCCACGCCCGCAGCAGCACGTCGCCCAGCCTTCTGTCGCCGCGCGCAAAAACGCCCTCCAGAAAACTCCTTTCCGCCTTGTGAAACTTAAGGTTCACCTTGCGCATTCTCACCTTCCCGCGCAGATACTGCTGTTCCTGCTTAATCTGTTCGACGTCTATCATTCGCACGCGTTCGAAGGGAGTGAACGGCTTCGGCACAAAGGTCGATATCGCCGCGTTGACGTTCGCAGGGCCTTTGCCCGTGGTCTTTCGCAGGTTGCTGGCCTTCTCGAGCATTTCCGCAACTGCATCTATGTCTTCTTTGGTCTCACCGGGAAGGCCTATCATAAAGTAGAGTTTCACGGTGTTCCAGCCCTGCCGATATGCCTCTTCCAGCGCGGCATAAAGGTCGTCATTGTCCAGCCGCTTGTTAAGCAGTTGCCTCAAGCGGTCAGTCGCCGCTTCCGGAGCAAGGGTCAGGCCGGATTTCCTGACACGCTTCAGGTATCGCGGTGCCTGACGCACCTGCTCGCTGACGCGCAGGGACGGCAGCGAGATGTTCACGCCCAGCGGCGCGAACTCGGTAGTCATCCGCACGAGAAGTTTTTCGAAATCCGGATAGTCGCTGCTGCTCAGCGACACGAGCGCAATCTCGTCGTAGCCGGTGTTGCGATAGCATTCCTTTGCGAAGCGGACAATATCGTCAATCGACCTGCAACGTACGGGTCTTTTGATGCGGCTGGCCTGGCAGAACTTGCAGCCATGCGGACAGCCGCGCATTATCTCAATGGCCACACGGTCGTGCACTATTGCGACAAACGGCACGATTGGTTTTGTCGGCGCAGGGGCCTCGGAAAATTGCGAGAGCACGGCGCGCACAACTTTTTCCGGCGCGCCGTTTACTGCGGACATCCCGGCTATCGTCCCGTCCGCGTTGTAATCCGGTTCATAATTGCAGGGAGCGTAAAATGAGTCATCCGCGGCGGCGATTTTCTTCACAAATTCTTCGCGAGAGGCGGAGCGCGCGCTGCCGAAGGACTTAACCGCGTCAACAAGTCTGAGCGCGCTTTCCTCGCCGTCGCCGACCACAAAGATATCGATGAAGTCCGCCAGGGGCTCCGGGTTGAAAGCACACGGCCCGCCGGCGACAATCAGCGGGTCCTCCGGGCGCCTTTCCGCGCGCAGAAGAGGAATGCCCGCGAGGTCGAGCATATTCAGAACAGTGGTGTAGCACATCTCGTACTGGAGCGAGAAGCCGACGATGTCGAAGTCGCGAAGCGGTCTGCGGTTCTCCAGCGAGAAGAGCGGCAACCCGACCTCGCGCATCTTTGCCTCCATATCGTCCTGCGGAGCAAAGACGCGCTCAGCCGCAACGTCATCGCGCCCGTTGAGAATGGAATAGAGAACCTGCATCCCCAGGTGCGACATACCGATTGCGTAAGTGTCCGGAAACGCGAGCGCAAACGACACCGCCGCGTCAGCCGGATTCTTCGCCGTCGAGTTCAGTTCGCCGCCGACATACTGCGCGGGCATCTGAACGAGCGGAAGAATGTTTTCAAGTTTTTGCGAGAGTTCTGTCATATCACAAGCAAAGAGGTACCGCCACAAAGGGGGGTAATTATAACGCCCAACAGGCGCAATGCAACGCTATTTACAGAGAAGCGAAAAGCATCGAGGCACGCCACAAAGTGTGTTTTGGTGACAGTTTTGGTGACTGTCACCATTACGGAGCGCAGCCCCGATTTATCGGGGCCAGCTCGTAGATGGTGACTGTCACCAAAACACAGGTGTAATGCAACGCTATTTGCGCAGGAGAGCGGTTTATTGTCGAGCCGATTTGGATTTCGTTATGACTGAAACATCCGGTACCTTATAATGGAGATGTTGACTATCCAGGGGAAATCTTATGCCGTGGGGGTTTCAACTTATACTGCTTACGCTGGTCGGCGCGTTCATCGGTTACGCGACGAACTGGCTGGCGATTAAGATGCTTTTCAGGCCGCGCAAACCCGTAGGTCTGGGCAGGGTAAAGATCCAGGGCGTCCTGCCAAGCCGCCGGCACGACCTTGCGGTGCACATAGGAAAAGTGGTGGAGCGCGAACTTGTCTCCCATCGCGATGTATCGAAAATTCTGAAAAGCGAGAACTTTCAGAAGAAAATAAGCGAAGCCTGTGGCTCGAAGATTGAACTTTTCATTAAGGAGAAGTTCTATTCGATTAACCCGATCCTGAGCAGCGTCGTGCCGTTCGAGTTTATCGCGGAGAGGCTCAAAGGCCTTGTCGTCAATCAGATTGCGGGCATGCTTCCGGGTCTCATTGAGGAGTTTACCGAGAATCTGGGAGATGTGATGCAGTTTCGCAAGGTCGTAACCGAACGAATAGAGGGGTTTGAGATGGAAAAACTGGAGGGAGTCGTTTTGGGAATAGCGAGAAAGGAGTTGCGATACATCGAGATACTCGGCGGGATTTTGGGCTTCTTCATCGGCTTCGCCCAGTTCATTATCATCCGCCTCGTCTGAAGCAAAGCAAACAGCAAGCCTGAATGTCGCGAAATAATTAGTCCTGTTCTAATTCTGCGGGGTGGTTGTAGAAGCCGCGAAGGCTGTTGAAACGAATGGTGAGAAGGGCCTTGAACATTGAAATGGAGTCGCGCAGCGGACTGACGCGCGTGAGGGTGGAGTCCTCCCAGGTGACGGGGAGTTCCTTCATTTTGCAGCCGTACTTCCGGGCGAGAAAGAGCGCCTCGACATCGAAGGCGAACCGCTCAATGCGTATGGCACTGAAAATCCTCCGCGCGGCCTCGCGCGTAAACGCCTTGAAGCCGCACCGGGTGTCGGATATGCCGCGCACCGCAAGAGCCCGGACGCACAGATTGAATACCTTGCCCATTACCCTGCGATGCCAGGGCTGATAGACCACGATGTTGGATTCTTTCATCCCGCGCGAACCCACGACAACGTCGAAGCCTTCGTTAATACACTGGATACAGCGCGTAGTCTCTTCTATCGGCGTGGAAAGGTCCGCATCCGAGAAAAGCACGATGTCGTATTTCGCCTCGAGCATACCGTGCCTGACACTGTAACCCTTGCCGCGATTGACGCCGTTTTTGAGAACGCGGAAGTTTTCGCGGCCGGCTGCGACTTTTTCCGCGACTTCGACCGTGGCATCAGAGGAGCCGTCGTCCACGACGAGAACCTCCGAGGGGTAGTCCCGCCCGTCGAGGAACTTGAAGACCTCCTCGAGCGTCGCACCTATGCGGCGTTCTTCGTTATAGGCCGGTATGACGAGAGTCAGCGACGTTTTGTCCATTGTTCGACCTCCTCGCGGCGGATAGAAAAACTTTTCAGTTTCCGGGCTCGATTCCCAATCGCCGCAGTAAAAGATACTCATCCCGCTTTTTGTAATCCAGCATCCTTATTATCTTTTCTCTGGCTGCTTTTACGTCGAACTCCTTTTCCGCCCTGTAGAGATAGATGGAATAACCGATTTTGGCAACGGGGGTCCACTCTTTTCTTACGTGACGCAAAATCGGTTTCACCTCCGGACCCTGCGGGTAGGTATCCATCAGGTGCGTAACGCTCACAGCCACGTAGTCGCCCATCGCAATCTTTTCCGAATAGTTCGACAGGTTAATTTCAATAGGATGCCGATAGATATCCTTAATCGACTCGAGCAATTTGCACGGAATCTTGTAATAGAAAGGGTCGCCCGTGCCGAAATAGCACAGGTGCATCTTTTTTATCCCGTGATTGTCGGCATAGCGCTTCAGCAGAATAAGGTCCTGTCCCCAGTCTATATTTGAATCGGTGAGATGTTCGGCCCCGTTGGCCGGGCCGCCCGCGATTTCATTGAAGTATGCGAGGTAGTTTGGGTAAACGCTGACCGTCCCGTAAGCACACCACACAAGCAGGACGCCGAAAATCACGGACCGGACAATCGTACCGGATTTCTTCGGCCCCTGGATGTGGTTGACGATTTTGCTGAGAAAGATGATTGCGAGAGGAATGACGGGAAGAATATGACGATGACCGATGTTCATATTGCTGGACATTGCAACGACAAAATACACGACGAATAGAACCGCCAGAGGTGTTTCCTGCTTCCACGTGCGGCGGCTCATCCGCCGGGCAAGCACCACGGCAACGACAAAAAACAAGAGCGCGGGACCGGCCGTTTTGTAAAGCGATGTCATAATGAAATAGTGCGGCCAAGGCCTGTACCAACGCTTCACCGGGTCCCAGTTATCCCGGCCGTCCAGAAACGAGAAGCGGTGCATCGTCTGACGGACACAGTGAAATCCCTCCAGGTACGCCTGCGGCAGCAACCCGTTATCGTGGATAAGCCGGAAAACCGCCCCGGGGCGGTCCTCTTCGCGCGAGGTCACGCTCGCGAACCTCGGCAGGGGTTTCTCTTCCCCGCCCAGGAACGCGGAATATCTGAAACCGTATCCCGCCCAGACAGCCCCATAAGTTATGGCAATCATCACGGCAAAGAGGACCAGCATAACGGGCAGTTTCCGCCGCCACATTCCGACCGTGAAAGATTTTCTGAAGCGGACTTCCATCGAAGAGCCGTCAACCAGGCGGATAAATGCGATAATCAGGAAAACCGGCAGCATCAGCAAGCCGGAGAATTTGGCCAGCAGCGCCATCCCCAGCGTTACTCCGGCCAGCGCCGCGCTCAGCGGCGTGAGCCGCCGCAGAGCCCTGTCAAAACAGAAAAGCGAAAGAAGCATAAAGAAGGAAATCGGTACGTCCGTATTTGCAAGGCGGCCGTGCGCGATGAAGTTCGGGCTGAAGGCGAACAGGAAAAGCGCGAACAGGCCGGCGGCGTTGCCGTACATCTTTCGCGCCCAGAAAAACACCAGCAGCCC